>QHXW01000583.1 GCA_003223115.1 Acidobacteriota bacterium | reverse complement strand
ACGCAAGCCGCACTCGTCAAGCTGAAATTGTTGTTGATATGGCACTGCGCGCATTGCAGGCTGGTGTGGGCACCCGTGAGTGCGAAACCGGTTGTCGCGTGGTTAAAAGTAGCGCCCAACCAATTCGTGGTGGTGTGGCAGAGACTGCAATCCTGCGGGAAGCCGGCTGTTTTGTGCGGGGGATTGGTCGTGCCGTTGTACTCAGTTGCGTGGCAGTTGAAGCAGGCCGCGCTGGTTAAATTGAAGTTATTGTTCACGTGGCACTGCGCGCACTGCGTTGTGGCATGGGTTCCAGTCAGCGCGAAGCCGGTCGATGCATGGTTGAACACGGCGCCTACCCAGCCCGCAGCAGTGGTGTGGCACGATTCGCACGTCGTTGGAAATCCAGAGGCCTTGTGATTGGGATTGGTTGTGGCGTTGTACGTCGCGAGATGGCAAGAGACGCAGGTCATCGGCAGTCCCGCAAACACGTTGTTTGCGTGGCACTGAGCGCAAGTCACAGTCACATGGGCCCCCGTCAGCGGGAACTTGGTAGCCGTATTGTGGTTAAAGGTAGCTCCCAGCCAATTGGTGGTCGTGTGGCACAGCGAACAATCCGTTGAAAATCCAGACGCCGTGTGACTGGGAGTGGTCGTGGCGGTAAACTGCGCCTGGTGGCAGCCGTAGCAGAGCATGGTTGTGCCTACGAACTTTCCACCCACGTGGCACTGAGCGCACGCCACGGTCACGTGGGCGCCAGTGAGCGGGAACTTGGTGGCAGAGTTGTGATCGAACTTAGCGCCCAGCCATTGTGTAGTCGTATGGCAAGTAATGCACGTCGTCGGGAATCCGGCCGCCGTGTGATTGGGATTCGTGGTCTTCTGGAAATTAGTCAGATGGCAGCCCACGCAATCCATGGGCGTGCCGGCGAACTTCCCACCTACGTGGCACAGAGCGCAAGCCACGGTCACGTGAGCACCAGTTAGCGGGAACGGCGTCTTGTTGTGATCGAACTTGGCGCCCAGCCACTGTGTGGTCGTGTGGCAAGTAATGCACGCCGTCGTGAATCCGGCCGCAGCGTGATTCGGATTTGTGGCCTTCTGGAAATCAGTCAGATGGCAGCCCACGCAATCCATGGGCGTGCCGGCGAACTTGCCACCCACATGGCACAGAGCGCAGGCCACGGTCACGTGAGCACCTGTAAGCGGGAACGGCGTCTTGTTGTGATCGAACTTGGCGCCCAGCCACTGTGTGGTCGTGTGGCAAGTAATGCACGCCGTCGGGAATCCGGCCGCAACGTGATTCGGATTCGTGGTCTTCTGGAAATCAGTCAGATGGCAGCTCACGCAATCCATCGGAGTGCCGGCGAACTTGCCACCCACGTGGCACTGAGCGCAGGCCACGGTCACGTGAGCACCTGTAAGCGGGAAGTGAGTCTTGGAGTGATCGAACTTGGCGCCCATCCATTGTGTGGTCGTATGGCACATCGTGCACGTCGTCGGGAATCCGGCCGCCGTGTGATTCGGATTCATTGCCTTTTGATAGTCGGTTAAATGACATCCCACGCAATCCATGGGCGTCCCGGCAAAGCGATTGTTTGCGTGACACTGGCTGCACGCCGTGGTCACATGGGCGCCAGTGAGCGCGAACTTGGTGGCAGTGTTGTGATCGAACTTGGCGCCGAGCCACTTCGTGGTCGTATGGCACATCGTGCATGTCGTCGGGAATCCGGCCGCCGTGTGATTCGGGTTTGCGGTCTTTTGGAAATCGGTTAAATGGCAACCCACGCAATCCATCGGAGTGCCGGCGAACTTGCCACCCACGTGGCACTGAGCACAGGCCACGGTCACGTGAGCACCAGTGAGCGGGAACGGCGTCTTGGAGTGATCGAACTTGGCGCCGAGCCACTGCGTGGTCGTGTGGCAGAAGGAACAGGTGGTGGCGAACCCGGCCGCCGTATGATTCGGGTTCGTGGTCTTCTGGAAATCGGTCAGATGGCACCCCACGCAATCCATGGGCGTGCCAGCGAACTTCCCACCCACGTGGCACTGAGCGCAAGCCACGGTCACATGGGCGCCAGTGAGCGCGAATTTGGTCGCGGTATTGTGATCGAACTTGGCGCCGAGCCACTGTGTGGTGGTATGGCAAGTAGCGCAAGTAGTGGGAAAGGAGGCCGCCGTGTGATTGGGGTTCGTGGTCTTCTGGAAATCGGCCAGATGGCAGCCCACACAATCCATGGGAGTGCCGGCGAAGTGATTGTTTGCGTGACACTGGCTGCATGCCGTAGTCACATGGGCGCCGGTGAGCGGAAACTTGGTGGCAGTGTTGTGATCGAACTTGGCTCCCATCCACTGCGTGGTCGTATGGCAAGTAACGCAAGCAGTGGGGAATCCGGCCGCCGTATGATTCGGGTTCGTGGCCTTTTGGAAATCACTTAGATGGCACCCGACGCAATCCATCGGAGTGCCGGCGAACTTTCCACCCGCGTGGCACTGAGCGCAGGCCACGGTCACGTGAGCACCTGTGAGCGGGAACGGCGTCTTGTTGTGATCGAACTTGGCTCCCGTCCACTGCGTGGTCGTGTGGCAAGTAACGCACCCCGTCGGGAATCCGGCCGCCGTGTGATTCGGATTATTGGTCTTTTGAAAGTCGGTCAGATGGCAGCCCACGCAATCCATGGGAGTGCCGGCGAAGCGATTGTTTGCGTGACACTGGCTGCATGCCGCGGTCGCATGGGCGCCAGTCAGCGCGAACTTGGTCGACGTATTGTGGTTGAACTGCGCGCCTCTCCATTGCGTCGTGGTATGGCAAGTAGCGCAAGCAGTGGGAAAGCCGGCCGCCGCATGATTCGGGGTCGTGGCCTTTTGATAATCATTCAAATGGCAGCTGGCACAATCATTGGAAATGGTTGTAAACCGGCCGCCAACGTGGCACGCCACGCAGCTTAGGGCTACATGCGCTCCAGTCAACGGAAACGTCGTGAGGGTGTTGTGATCGAATTTCGCCCCTTGCCAGTTCGTCGTTGTATGACAACCCTCGCACTGCATCGAAAAATTGAGCTGGCGGTGATTGGGATTGGCGGCCTTTTCGAAATCAGAAAGGTGGCAATTAGAACAATTCATCGGTGTTCCGGCAAAACGCCCGCCGATGTGGCAAGCCGCGCATAAAACGCTGATGTGGGCGCCGGTCAGCCGGAACCGGGTGACATTATGATCAAAGGTCGCGCCCTGCCAGTTGGCTGTCGTATGACACCCACTGCAGTCGTGCGGAAAGCCCGCGGTCACATGATTGGGATTCGTGGTTGCGGCAAACGCCTTAGCATGACAACTGTAGCAATCCGCGGAAGTACCTTGGAAACGATTTCCGACGTGGCACGAAACACAAGCCAATTGAGCGTGAGCGCCGGTGAGACTGAAGTGTGTAAATCGTGCGTGATCGAATCTCGCACTCTGCCATTGGTCCATGTTGTGGCAGGTTTCGCATGTGGCCGGGAGGTTCGCCGCGACGTGATCCAGCGGTCGCGCCTGCGTGAAATCGCGTTGATGGCAACTAACGCATTCCGTGCTCAGGCCGACGAATACGCCGGAAGCGGCTCCGCGGTGACACTCTTCGCACGCGACTGTCGCGTGTGCACCTATTAAGGGGAAACGATTTTGGTGCATCTGGATGGCTTTCACGTTCGATCGCCATCCATTTACCGTATGGCAATCCTGGCAGTTGCCACCGAACTGACGGCGATGAATATCAGCGTGGCAATCAGCGCATTGTTTACCAACGTTAGTGAAGATTTTTTTCACATGGCAGGAATTACACGTAACATGTTCATGCATACCCCTCAATGGGTACTTGGTCTCGACGTTGTGATCGAACTCAGGAGCCTGTCGAATGGGCGCCCAACTCGTGGTGGTGTGGCAATTCTCGCAAGCGATTGCCAGAGGGCCATGCGGGCTTCGTACGCGGCTTGGCTGAGCGGTCTGTGCTCTAGCGATTCCAGAAAAAATCAAGAAAACACAGGCAAACAGCACCCCGTAGCGCCCCACCACATCGGCGTGTTGGTGAGCCCGCGTCTTACTGCGTTCGAAATTTGAATTCCAATAACCTATAGTCAAGCGTCGTCCTCATCAATTCAGCGAGTTCAATACTGACCCGTAGGTCCTACCGCGGCAAGTCTGATAAAAGTCAACTAACTGCAAAATGACCTGTGCTAATAAGCACGTGAAGCGCCACGGCACGAGCAGGGCAGCACCCCAGTCGGGGGGGCTCAACCGCAAGAATGAAGATGCGCCGCTCGATGGAGGGTGCAACAACTGGTCTTATCTGAGTAAAGAATCAGTCGGATTCGTCTAGAGCGCGTGCTCCGTACTTTCTTGCGCGACGATGGCAGTTTCGAGATCGGCCATTTCGGTGTCCAAGATCTTCTTCTCAAGTGCCAAGCCTGAGATTAGTGTCGCCGGTCTGGTTGCGCTGCCGATCAATCAGTACCAATACGGCTTCGTGTCACATCAGTCGAGTACGTAAGCGATCCGCCACCATGAACTCATTTGCCAGCTGTTGAGCGCCGTTTTCTGTGCTTCTCTTGGCTTTCTTTTCAAACAGTTTCTTTATTACAAAAATCAGCAAATCTGCCTCCGTTGAGGGTGTTCGTCGCACTTAAAGTTTTCGATGCCGCTTGAATCAGTTCATCTCTATGACAATGACAACGGCCAATGGTGAGCACGACGAGATGGCGCGTCTTTGTCCGCGCGCAAATACGACAGTTTATTTGTCTGCGTGGCACGCGGCGCATCTTGAAGGCGCACGGGCGTAAATTACGACCTGGCGCCCCCCGATTGCGGTGGTCTCCTTGTGGCAGTCCGCGCAGGGCACTTCCTCGTGCGCGCCTTTGAGCGAGAACTTCGCGCGAGCTTCATGATCGAAGGTGGAAGGCTTCCAACTTCTGACGCTATGGCAGGATGTGCACTCGGGTGGGGGTCCGCCCTTCGAGAACTGGCCACCGTGTACGTCCTCGTGACAGCCACTACAGGCGGTGGGGGCGCCACGGAAAACGATCTGCCGGGCTGATGCTCCCAGGTTGGTCGGCCGATGGCACTCGGAGCAGGTAACCGCCCGGTGCGCGCCTTCCAGCGGGAACTTGGTGGTGGAATGGTCGAAGGCGACCATGTCTTTCCAGGACCGCGTGGAGTGACAGACCTCGCAGTCTTGTTTCGCCGGCGTTGTGAATTCTCCCTGGTGGGGATCCGCGTGACAGCCGACGCAGGTTAACGTGGCGAACTTGTATTGAGCCGGTGGCGGCGGATAGCTGCCTATCGGCGGCTTATGGCAATCAGCGCATGGAATTGCCACGTGGGCGCCAGTGAGATGAAAGCGTGACTCCTGATGCTTCGCCAGCGTATACGTGGATGGGCGAAAGCCATCTACGTTGTGGCACATGTCGCAGTGGTCGAGGTATGGAGCGTCAGCAAACTGCCGCCCGTGTACATCCTTATGACAGTCGGTACAGGCTGCGAATTTTACGTGGTACTGCGTGTCCTCTCCCGCCGGCAAATGGCACTTGGCGCAATCTACGCTCGCGTGTTTTCCTTCTAATGGATATTTTGATTTTTGGTGCGACGACACCGTGTAGAGCGACGGCTTGTAGGCGTCTTCATTGTGACAGCTGGCACAATCTTGAGTGGGAAACTGCCCTTTGTGTGGATCCGGCGTGTGGCAATCCGCGCACAGAGCATGCGCCACGGGTTCTTTGAAATTACTGGTCTTGTGGCATTTCGAGCATTCCACTTTTGCGTGCCCGCCGTTCAAGGGGAAATTCGTGAGGTTATGGTCAAAACTGGACGACATCCGCACCACCTTCCAGCCCATGGTGGTGTGACAGCTTTCGCACGTGCCTTGAAATGCGCCGCGGTGAGGATCCTGATGGCAATTAAGGCAGGAGGCAAATGGAAAATTCGTATATTGCACATACGCCTTGCTGTCTATCGCCGTCAGCGTACGATGGCACTTGTTGCAAACTATCTTTTCATGCAATCCGGTAAGGGGGTAGCGGCTGCGTGCATGATCAAATTCAGTAGCCGGTTTCCAACTATCAAAGTTATGGCACCGTGCGCAATCGGCGTTTAGCTGACCTCGGTGCTCGTCGGCGTGGCAGCTCAGGCACTCTGGGGACATACCGAGATAAGTGTGATTGAGATCCTTCACGCGAATATTTTTTCGCAAGGCCGCGGAAATGTTCTGAGCCTTGTGGCACTTATTGCAGGTCGTTTTAGCGTGCGCACCTGAAAGCACGTAGCCTGTCTGCCGATGGTCAAATTCGTCGTGTGACGGCTCCCATTTGACGATGTTGAAAGTCGGCCCGAGGTGCTCAGGGTGGCAGCGGGCGCAAGCCTGGTCGCCAACGTTGTTCTTGACTATGTTGGCGTGGAAACCCCGCTTGTTCACGAGCTCCTGGCGGATCTCCGCGTGACAGCTCGAGCATTTGTACGTACGCGGCCCCAGTCCAAAACTGTGACAGGAATTGCATTGAGTGGTGCCCTCGAGACTGGCGTGCGCCTTTGACAGAGGGCCGGGTGAGATTTGTGCGCCGGCCGGGAGACAGGCTAGGGTGATGAGGAGTGTGAGTAAAAGGCGCATTGAATTGAGTAAAAGGCGTATTGAATAAGGACGTTTCGTCGCATGCGGCATGCAAATCCATAATACCGCCACCAGAAGGTGACTTCCCGCAGTGCTCGTATGTTTATCTGTTGTCAAAGGTTATAGCAAAAAGCACTATATTGCGTCACGAAAACTAACTTGACTTAGATATGAATCTACTACACGACTGTCGCTCCTTGGTATGACCGCCTACAAGAAACTCAACGATAGGCCGTGGCCTGGATGCCGTAGAGCTCGGCGTATTGCCCGTGTTTAGCCATGAGCGCTTCGTGCGTGCCCGACTCGACCACGCGCGCGCCATCCAGCACCACGATGAAATCGGCCATGCGGACGGTGCTGAACCGGTGCGACACCAGTATAGTGATGCGTCCGTCTGCGTCTGACGTGGCCTCGCGCCCGGCGCCCGGTCCTTTGCGCGCAGCTGCGGCGTAACGCTCGAATAAAGCATGCTCGGTTTCGGCATCGAGCGCCGCCGTCGGCTCGTCGAGCACCAGAAGCAGCGGGTGCTCGCGCATGAATCCTCGGGCCAGCGCGAGTTTCTGCCACTGCCCGAAACTGATCTCGACTCCCTCGGGCCATGTGGGTCCGAGCTGCGTATCGAGGCCGTGAGCGAGCTGTTCCACGACATCATTCGCACCGGCCCGATTGACGGCTGCCGATACCGCAGGCGCATCGTCGATGTGCGGAACGTCACCAACACCCACGCCGTCACGTGCCTTGAATTCGAAACGGAAAAAATCCTGAAACGCGCCCGAGATACGCGAACGCCATTGATCCGCCGGCATGTGCGCGAGATGCACCCCGTCGACGAGGATGCGCCCGCTGGCCGGTTGGTACAGCCGGCACAACAGCTTCACTAGCGTGGTTTTGCCGGCGCCGTTCTCTCCCACGATGGCCACCACCGAACCCGGCGCGAGATGCAGGTTCACATCGTCCAGCACCAGCCGCTCCGTGCCGGGATACGAGAAGGACACGTGTTCGAAGCGGATGCCTTCCTTCAGTTGCTCGGGCACTGGCGCATCGGCATCATGAACCAGAGACGCCGCGTAATCTTCGAGCCACGCCAGGCGCCTCGAACCATCGAGCCAGATACCGCGCAGGAATCCGATTTCGCCCACGGTCGCGGCGATGTAAGCCGAGAGGCGTGCGCCCGCCGCCAGCACCAGCAGCACATTGCCGGGCGTGGTCTTGAGTGCGGACGTCACAAATACTACTGCGGCCACATAGGCGAGACCGAAGAAGGTCCATCCCAGCGCATGCCACGCGGCGCTTGCCTTGCGTGCAGCGGCAACAGGCCCATACCAGCGTTCCCAAGCTTCGCGGCGTTCGGTCACCAGGCGAGGGCCGATGCGCGTCACGCGTACTTCTTTGCCAGGAGGCGCGGTGGTGGCGACGTCGAAAAGATGCCGCGCCAGGCGATTAGCTGATGCGCCTTGCTCTTCCGCGGCGCGCTCCACGCCCGGCCGCCAGGTGGAGGTAAGGACCGTCGGCAAGGCGAACACAGCGAGCAGCGCCAGCGCCGGGTGAATCGACACGAGCAGCGCGATGGTCACACCTAGCCGCAGAATCCAGGCGCAGGTCGTGAACAGCGACCAATACATATGGTCGAGAACGAAGACCTGATTGCGCAGCACCGCGAGGCGGTCGAGATATTCGGATCGCTCATGGTGCTCAATCGTGGCCACAGAGGCTTGCAGCCGGGCCACGTGTGATTCGAGCGCGATAGTCAGCCTTTCACGAAAGCGGCGCTGGGTGCGGTCGCTGGTGACCCGCAGGAACCACGTGGCGGCCGCTGACACACCCAAGCCAACCGAGGCCGTCATCACCATGCCTCGCCGCGCTCCCAACACGCCGTCCGCCAGAAACTTGAGCCAGAGCGCCAGCAGCGCGTCCGGCAACGCAGCAAGCAACGACAATCCGAACGCCACCATCAACAGTGAAGGTTCCGCCTCGTAGCCGCGCTTGACGGCGCGCCACATCGACGACATCGCAGGCGGCAGATCGCTAGTCGAGGACATCGAGGCCCGCTCCTTCCTCTGCATCGTCCTCAAAGCGCGAAGCCTGCAATTCGAACATGGTCCGGTAACGGCCGCCTGCGGCCATCAACTCCTCGTGAGTGCCGAGTTCCACCACTCTGCCGTGCTCGAGCACGCAGATGCGATCCGCATGGCGGACCGTCGAGAAGCGGTGCGAGATCAGGATCGTGGTCGCGTGACGCGTGGCCGTGAGGATACGATCGAAAATTTCGGCTTCACCGCGAACGTCGAGCTGGGCGGTAGGCTCATCGAGCAACACCAACCCGGCGCCGAGCCGTACCGCGCAAAGTGCGCGCGCCAGCGCAACCCGCTGCCACTGCCCACCCGAAAGATCCGTTCCACCCGGATACCCGCGCGCCAGTACTGTATCGAGATCGGCCAACCCCGAAGCCCCGGCATCGGCGAGCGCCTGCCGGATTTCGTCATCCGGAGCGCCACCGAGAGCCACGTTGGCGCGCAGCGGCAGCTCGAAGCGGATGAAATCCTGAAACACCGCGGCGACTCGTGAACGCCAGGCGTCGATGTCGAGAGCGCGCAAATCGACACCGTCCATCTCGATCGCGCCCGCTTGCGGATCGTAGAGCCGGCAAAGAAGCTTCGCGATGGTTGTCTTACCTGCGCCGTTCTGACCCACGATGGCGAGCGAGGAACCGGCGGGAATTACAAGATCAAAATTCGTGAGCACTGGTTCACCGGATGCCGGATAGGCAAATGTGACATTGCGAAAACGGATCTCACGGGCGGGCATTCGCGCAGCCGGGCGATTGCCCTGAACCAGCGCTCCCGCGGGGTCCATGGACTGATGCAGGCGCATCACCGCGGCGGCCGGAGCTGCGGCGCCGTCGAGCGCCCACGACAGTCCACCGAAAGCGATCATACTTGTGCTCACCGCCGCAATGGCGAAAGTCACGAGCTTGTCGAGCGGGAGATTGCCGTCGGCCGCGGCACTGCCCAGCGACCAGAACACACCGACATTCGCGGCCAGCACCAGCAGCATGCTCCAGATGAGAGGCCGCTCGCGCAGACGTGTGGCGTGCCACCGAAGTTCGAACAGGCGGCGGCGTCGCGATCGGAAGCGTTCGATAACCCAATCGGCCAGCCCGAACATTCGGAGTTCTTTTGCGGCGGGCGGCTCTACCGCCAGTCTGTAAGCGTAATCCGCATGGCGCTGCGCCTCGCGCACCTCATCGGTATTTCGGTCGCGCCAGATCGCGCTTTCGCGCAGCAGCCAGTGTGTGGCGACCCACGCGCCCACCAGCACCAGCGGCGCCCACCACGCGTAGCCCGCGACCACGACGGCCGAGGCGAGACCGCCTACCATCTCGACCAACCCTCCGGCAATGAAGTCCATCGACATGGACATCGGCGGACCGGTGATGCCAAGATCGAAATCGCGCGCCATAGTAAGGTCGTTGGTGAGCTTGGGATTCTCGAGGTGGCCCATGCCCGGCGGGCGGACACAGGCCGTGGTGAGTTGGTCATAGAGCCAGGCCGCGGTGCGGCTCCCGAGATTGGCGCCGACCACCTGATGAATCGGTGGCAGCACCTGCAGCAGCACGAACACGATCCCGACCAGTGCCAGCGGCGCCGCCAGATCGCCACCTCGCTGGATCGATCCGACAAGCCGGCCCATGGCAACCGCGAAGATCGCCGGCAGCAGCCCCCGCAAAACTAATAGGATCCACCAGCCGATCGCGAGCGCGTGATCAGCCCTCGGTAACACGCCCGCGAATATCCACTCATTCCGCGCGCGCAGGCGTTCGATCACTGGTGTGCCGCTCCCCATTTGTGGCCGCTGAATAGCTCAGTATCGCACCGAGCAGTGAGCGGAATGCCTCTGATTGTCGTCCGAAGGATCGCGTAGTCCGCTCGACGCGAGCGTCGCCGAGTCAACTTAGCTCACCGCTTTTGACGGCGCGGATCATGTAATCGGCACAGCGGTAGGCGAGCGCCTGGATAGTGGCTGTGGGCTGCTGCCGTGCGGAAGTCACGAAGTTGCTCCCGTCCACGATGAATAAATTCGACACATCGTGAGTGCGGCTGTGACTGTTGACGACGGAGCGCGCTCGATCATTTCCCATCCGGCAGGTGCCCATCAGGTGGCGGGACGCAGAAAACTCTTCGACCGGATGTGGCCAGATCTTTTTCGCGCCGGCGGCCTCCAGAATTTCAATCTGCTTCAATTGAAGCCACTTCAATGTGGCGATGTCGTCGGCGTGGTTCTGGTAAGTGATGCGAACGGCCGGCAATCCCCACGCGTCATTGATGCCGGGATCGAGCGTCACGGTGTTTTGCTCGACGGCCAGCGATGTTGTGTGGCTCAGCAGCGACATGGTATGAGTGAAATACGTCCGAAGCATCTTCTTGTATTCAGCGCCCCATTTAGGCGCGTCTGCCGGCATTCCTAAAAGAGCGAACCCGGCCGGATAGAAATCAAATCTCGCGTCAATGGCCCCTCCGCCGTAAAAACCGCGCTTCGGGTCGGCGCGATAATAGTCGTGAATCAGGCGCTTTACCTGGATGCTCTTATACTCGTTGAGCGGATGCTCGAACAGACGCTGGCGAGCGAACCGTTGTCCCACATCAGATATTTCCCCACCAGACCGCTGGAGTTCGCGAGTCCATCGGGGAAAAGGTTGGATTTCGAAAGCAGCAACAAGCGCGGCGTCTCAACGCCGTTGGCGCACAAGACGATTACTTTGGCGCGCTGAAATGCTTCGCGGCGGTTTCGCTCGAAGTAGATGGCGCCGGTGACGCGGCCTTGCGCATCGGTCTCGATCTTTCTGACGTAGGAGTCGGACCGGATTTCGCAGCGGCCGGTTTTCTCGGCGACTGGAATCACGCTGGCGAGCGTGCTGGACTTGGCGAGCATCTCGCAACCAAATGATTCCCAGAACCCGCAATGCATGCACGCTCCTCGCCCGCGGTACGGCTGCGAGAGGATCGCCACGGGAGCGGGATACGGATGCAGGCCTAATTTTTTCGTGGCCCGCTCGAACAGCACGCCTGATGACTTCACCGGCATCGGCGGCAGCGGATAGGGCTTGGAGCGCGGAGCCTCGAAGGGGTTGGCGCCAGCAAGTCCCGAGATGCCGAGATCATACTCCGCCTCGGTGTAGTAGGGTTCCAGGTCCGCGTAGGTGATGGGCCAATCGGCGAACCCCGTTCCGGGAATATCGCCGTAAAGGCTGCGTTCGTGAAAATCGCTTTCGTGGAAGCGCCAGTAATTGGCGGTGAAATGCACGCTGCCGCCGCCGACCTGCCGGCCGTATTCGATAGCCTTGAGGGGCTTCGCGGGATCGGCCGCGGTTTTGCGGTAAGTGATGGGCTGGATCTTAGGATCGTTGGTGAGACCGGGCTGAAACGTGTACCTGATTTCGTCGTGCGAATAGTCGGTTTCGCGCAAATAGGGACCCTGCTCGAGCACAACGACATTAAATCCGGACCTGGATAATTCTTTGGCCACAACGCCGCCGGCCGCACCTGCGCCGATGATCAGGAAGTCGACCGGGTCGGAAAGTTTGAAACGCGGCGTGCTCACTTTTTCTCCGCCTTGCGGTCTTCCGCGTCATAATAGCCGAACGGCGGCTCGAATGCCATGCGGTCTTCGAAGCCGATGTATTTCCAACCGGCCTGATTGCGATTGCCTCCGTAACTGGGAAGTCCGAGAAAGCCAAGGACGGTGTGGGTGCGCAGCAGCTCGAAGAATTCGGAAGTTTCGATTGCGCGAACCAGTTTGGCGGCGAGCGCGGCAATGCTTGTCGAATTCGGAAACATTTTTGTGCGAAGCTCACGAACATCTTGCATGCCCTTCCGATACGCTTCGCGCTTGTCTCAGTCGAAAGTGCTCAAAGCACGGTCGATGAAATAAATCACGCCGGCTTCCCGGGCGCCAGGACCATCGTTCGAGGGAATGATTTGGTTCGCGATCGCGGCGATCCGCGGCGGTTGCGGGATCGAGAGATTCAAGCCGCGTGGCGGCGGGCGCGGCGACTGATTCGTGCGCGTGCTTCTGGGCTTTGGCGATTTCGGCTCAGGCAGCCAGGCCGACGGAACCGAGCAGATAATGACGACGTGTCCGGTCCAGTGGTGATCGAACAATCATCATCCGCGCCGCCGGTCTGTTGCAACCTGGACCGAAGAACGGTGGGTTGTAAGACCCACGCAAGCCCTATTGCTTTCCCATACGGCTTATGGCATGCTGATATTGTTATCCAATAGGAGTGGCCATGCCAAACACAGCGGATGTGTGGCAGGGGACCCTGGCTTTGATGGTGCTGAAGACGCTCGAAGCACTCGGGCCTCTGCACGGATACGGGATCGCGCGCCGCATCGAGCAGACTAGCGGCGATTTGCTGTCCGTGAACTACGGAACGCTCTATCCGGCTCTACTGAAGCTGGAGCAGGAGGGCTACATTTCGTCCGAGTGGGGAGTTTCCGACAACAACCGTAAAGCCAAATATTACCGGCTGACGCGCGCCGGCCATAAGCAGGCGCAAAGGGAAGCGCGCGAATGGGAGCAGGCCACGGAGATCATGGCGCGCTTCATGTCGCCCCAGGGAGAGCGGTCATGAGAACCATGCGGGTATTAGTCCAGCGGCTCGGCGCGTTTTTAAGCAAGAAGCAGTGGGAGCGAGATCTGGCCGCCGAACTCCAGAGCAATCTTGAACTTCACACCGAAGACAATCTGCGGGCGGGCATTGAATCCCGAAGAAGCGCGGCGGGCCGCGGTGCTGAAGTGAATCACATGCGATCCGTACAATAGCGAAATTCATGTTCTTGCCTCGTTCGCAAAAAAAAACCACTCTTGTCGCTCTTTGTTTGCCTGTGCAGTGGCGTGCGCGCGCAGAATCCGGTGGGCGTGCTCGAAGGACAGATTACCGATGTGTCGGGTGCGGCGGTTTCCGCGGCTGCGCTTACAGTCACGAACAATCAGACCGGCTTTCGGGTCGAACAGCGTTCGGCCGGCGATTGCTCGTTCCATTTCTCGTTACTGCCGGTCGGTGAATACGACTTGGCTGCCAGGGCGCCAGGGATTTGCGCCGTTTCAAGCCTCGGCGATTCGCATCAATATCGGTAGGACCGTGCGAATAGCGGTCAAGCTGGAAGTGGCCGCCGGGCACACTGAAGTGACTGTGAGCGCCACCGGTGCAACGGTGGATCTCGGCTCAACATTGGGGAATGTAATCTCCTCGCGTGAGGCTACGGATCTTCCGCTGAACGGACGAAACTTCACGCAACTCGGCCTGCTCCAGCCGGGGGTAGCGCCTCTGACCGGAGGCTTGGCTCGGCCGGGGGTTTGCTGCGCGCCAACCAGGCTTATGCCGTGAACGGCCAGTACCCCGAATCGAACGGTTATCTGCTGGACGCCGAATTTCGCATCCTGACGTCCAACGCCCCGGCTGAAAATGGAGGCACGAGCGGCGCCACCACCAGCGTGGTGACCTAATCCGGCGCCAATGATTTTCACGGTGACGTCTCCGAATTTCTGCGCAACAACAAACTCGACGCGCGGAATTTCTCCGCCTCGACTGTTGAGCCCTTGCACCAAAACCAGTTTGCCCCATTCGCCGGAACAGAGACTTCTTTTTCGCTTACTACGAAGGGCTGCGCGACCGGCAGGGCGAAACCAAAACTGCAATTGTGCCGACTCCTGCCCAGCGCCGGGGCGATTTTTCGGGACTGACGGATCCGCAGGCCGGCCAGGCGGCGGCCGCTCATCAACTATTTCGCTCAGCCCCGTCCCCAGCCTCTGCCGGGCAACCAAATCCCGCAGGCTTTGCTGAATCCGATCGTGCTGAAGGGGCTGAACTTCTATCCGGAGGGGAACATCTCGCGATCGTTATACGCCTCGACACAGATGCTCTCGAATGACTCCGACCAGGGCGGCTTCCGGTTCGATCACAATTTCTCCGGAGGCGATCAGCTATTTCTGCGCTACGCGACCGCGATAACCAGCCAGATCGATCCGCTTTCTATCAGCGGGGCCAATGTTCCGGGCTTTCCGGTTGGCGACGACATTCGCACTCATTCCGTTGCGGCTTCAGACACTCACCGGTTCTCTCCGGGCACGATTCACACGTTCCGCGCCGGCTTTTTCCGCAACATGTTTCTATTTGACAAGCGGCCGAACCGCACGCCGCCGAGCGATCTGGGCTTCCAATACCAGCCTTCGCTGGCACTCTCATCCGGGCCTCCGTTCCTCATCGTGAGCGGCTATGCCAGCGTCGGCGATCCGATAACGGACCGCGGAACACCTACCAGAACACCTACCAGCTCAGCGATTCGCTCGCGCTGACCCGCGGGCGGCACTACATCAAGATGGGCGTGATTTTACGCGCAATCACATGAACCTGCTGTTCGGCATCGCCACCAACGGCTTCTTCGTGTTCACGCCGTTTCCTCTGAGTGATTGCTTTGCCAGTTTCTTGATCGGCCAGCCGGTGGTGTTTTTCCAGGGCGGGGGACAGTTCGACCGCGGCCTCCGCAACATCATGGGAGCGGGCTATGCCCAGGGCGAATGGCGCATCACGCCGCGGTTGACCCTCAACTACGGTCTGCGCTATGAGGTCAACACGCCCTACGTGGACATTCGCGACCGCATGAACGGATGGGCGCCGGGCCGCCAGTCGAAAGTGTTTCAGAGTGCTCCGGCGGGGCTACCGTTTCCCGGTGATCGCGGAATGGCCCGGGGGCATCGCGCCGAATTACTACAAAAGCTTCATGGCGGCGTGGGCATCGCCTGGGATCCTGCCGGTAGCGACCGTACTACCGTTCGCGCCGGATACGGCATCTTCTATGATTCGTTCACGAAGGCAGTGGGAGGGCCGCTGCAAGCTGCGGTTAGTGCGCTCCCCTGGACTGAAGCACTACAGTTCCCCGGGCCCGGTCTGAACTTCGCCGATCCGTACGATGGCCAAGCACAGCCGTTCGCGTCGCAAACGTTTGTGAAGCCTGCCGCGATTCTCACTGTCGATCAACTCATGCGCCCTCCGTACGCAAAATTGGAACTTGTCGATTGAGCGCGTGCTTGGCAATAACTACCTGCTGGACGTGCGCTACGTGGGCAATAAGGGAACTCGGCTGCCCCGGATGACAGAAGCCAATCCAGCGATTTCTGGCCCAGGCGCCAGCCGCGACAACGCCGACCAACGCCGCATTTACGCCGGATGCTCTTCCACGGTGGGCCCGTGCAACTTCGCCTCGGTCGGGTTGATCAGCAACATTTCTAATTCGACCTATCATGCCTTGCAGGTTGCGCTGTCGCGTCACTTTGTCAAGCGATTGGTTTCTCGCTTTCGTACTGGTTCTCCAAAAGTTTGGACGACGTTTCGTCATTCAATGTCTCCGCGTCGGCGCCCAACAACGTGGCAGGAGAGAACGACCTGGCTCAGAACCCCCTCAATATTCGCGCCGAGCACGGCCGATCTTTGTTCGAAGCGCGCCATCGTCTCACAATCAGCGGTACCTACGAAATGCCGCGCTGCACGAGCGCTCCCCGTGCCGCCCGCTGGCTAATCAATGACTGGCAGCTCAACGGTATTGCCACGGCTTCCACCGGGACCCCCGTTCACGGTGTACGACCAGCGCCAACGTATCGCTCCAAGGCCAGGCGCCCGAGATCACCGGATTCTTTTCGAGCCGGCCGGATCTGATTGCTGACCCGAACGCCGGTCCGCACACACCCAACCAATGGGTGAGCCGCAGCGCTTTCCGGCGTTTGGACCCGGAGACGCAAGCCGGGCACTTCGGCAGCGAGGGCCTCAACGTGGTGACCGGTCCCGGCATTGCCAATATTCGACCTCTCATTGTTCAAGAATTTTCCAGTCGGGGAAAGCAAGCGCGTACAGTTCCGCGCCGAATGTTTCAACGTGGCGAATCACGCCAATTTCATGCTGCCCCAGAACGACATCGCCTCACCCGAATTCGGCCGCGTGCTCGAATCCGCCGCGCCGCGGCTGTTCCAGTTAGCGCTGAAGTTCGTGTTTTGAGTGATGTGAAGGATTCAACGCCGAGCCGCCGAGAAGGACAGAATTTCACCGCGATAACGGCGCGCGCGCGGGCATCCACAACTCATTTTTGTTCAGGCGTTATCCTGGGGCCATGCGCAGATGCGCGATCGCGAGCGCATTGCCGCTTGTCCTGACGTTGGTCGGTCTGCTGCTGGCTGTGATTGTTCCTGTGGCTCTTCGGCTCTTATTGCTGCGTTAAGGCAGGCTGGCCGACTCACCCAGCGGAATTCAGATCGCAGAGCTTCAATCCGCCACGCTTCAGTGCGCTCTTTGCAGCGCCAGTACAGCGTACGCCGTAGCAGCGTCGCTCATGAAACGTCCGATATCTGAAGACAGGTCTCGTTGCTTGTTCAGCGAATACGCGAGCCATCGGCCATCGGCTTTTTCCTGATTGAGTATCAGCCAGGCCAGTCCCCGCCGGATCTGGGGCTGATCGCGCGACACTCCCGCTTCTTGCAGTGCGAGCGTAACGACGCCGGTGGCATAGCCATCGCTCTTGGTCTCGAGGGGTGTATGGTCGCTACGCTTCCAGGCTCCGACGAACGACGACAAGCTGAAGCCTCCGTCCTGCTGCTGCTTGCTCAGCGCTTCATCAACGATGGACTTCTGCTGCGCCCGTGTGAGAAGTTCCGGCACTTTCGCGGACGCCCAGAGCAGAACCACACGATCCATCAAGGTTTGTGATTCGCGCTCCCGCACCAGATACTCGCGGAGCAGCTTCATCCCGTTCTGA
>QHXW01000165.1 GCA_003223115.1 Acidobacteriota bacterium | reverse complement strand
CGCAGTCATCTTGCCGATGTCGGCCTGGCTGAGCCGCGTCTTCGGGAGAAAAACATACTATCTCGGTTGCGTTGCGCTGTTTTCACTGACGTCACTTTTCTGTGGATTGGCGCCTAGCCTCGGAATTATGCTTTCAAGCCGCGTACTGCAGGGCCTTGCGGGCGGAGGATTGGCTCCGGTATCACAAGCGATTCTGGTGGACACATTTCCTCCCGCCAAACGCGCGTCGGCCTTCGCTCTGTACACGATCGTAATCGTGACAGCCCCGGCGATCGGGCCTGTCTTGGGCGGCTGGATCACCGACAACTACAATTGGCGTTGGATATTCTTCATCAACATTCCGATCGGCTTCTTGTCTTTCTTCCTTAGCAGCAGGCTCGTAAGAGATCCCCCGGCGTTTGAGACGGAGCGAGCCTCCGTCCGAACAAACGGCAAGCTGCATATCGATGGCGTCGGGATCACTCTGATCGCCCTGGCGTCAGCAGCATTGGAAGTGGCGCTCGATCGGGGTCAAATCGACGACTGGTTCGGAAGTTCCTTTATCTGCTGGATGCTGGGAATTGGAATGATCGGATGGATCGCGACCGTGGTATGGGAAATCCGGTTGAAGGAGCCCATCATCGAGTTCCGGTTGCTCCGGAATCGCAACTTCGCCATTGCGAGTGCGCTCTTCTTCGTATTTGGATTCGGACTCTTCGGCAGCACCACGCTGATTCCGCAGATTCTACAATCGCTCTACGGATATCGAGCTACGGACGCAGGACTCGTATTGGGTCCTGGGGCTCTCGTGATCACACTACTTGCCCCGATCGCAGCCCAATTGATCCAGCGCCAGATTGTATCGGCCCGCGTATTGCTGACGATCAGCGTCATCACTGTCGGCGCCGCGATGCGGTACTACAGCACATTTACGCTCGCAACCGATTATACGCACTATGCTTTGGCCAGGGCTTATCAAGGGCTGGGATACGGATTCTTCTTCGTGCCAGTCAACGTGCTCGCGTACTCGCAGTTGAGGCCGGACCAGAATAACAGGGCTTCAAGCCTCACGAATCTCTTCCGGAATTGGGGAGGCAGTTTTGGTATCGCTTTTATCACCACTGCTGCTGAACGCCGGCACCAGTTCCATCAATCAAATCTGGGATCGGCACTCGGCGCGACCTCGCAACAGCTAGCCAGCAGGGTCACTGAGTTGACGAACTATCTCGTGACGAAGGGGTTTTCGGGTCCGGACGCCGCTACCGCTGCACAGGGATATCTATACCAGCAGTTTCAACATCAAGTGAGTCTCTTGTCCTTTATGGATTGCTTCCGTGTCATTGCGTGGCTGACATTGGCCGCAGTCCCTCTGCTGTTGTTTGTCCGGCGTTTCAAGCCGGCCGGAAAGGCGCCGACGACTCACTGAGGACCGCGCCAAGAGCGACAACATGCGTTTCAATCAAATTACTACTTGGAGATTTTCAATGACCAATCAGCATAGTTTAACAACTAAGGAGATGAGATGAATGTCTTATCGTCCGACGATCGGCGGTAGGCTCCGGGAGAGAGCTTCCGGAGTAGACAGGTCACAGGCTGCATGTATTTGTGAGGCGCATGACCTCGTTAAGGAGATTGGTCAGACCTGTGGATTGAACGTCATCGTGAGGCGCCGAGCGACCTCGAATAGGAGTGTGGTGACCGCCGCAAAGTTAGTCTACTCGACCTGGAAGATTCAACCAGGAGAGAGAAATGGAAAGACGATACATCGGAATCGATTTGCATCGCAACCGGTTCACCTGCTGCATTCGGCTGGAAAACGAGAGGACATACGTGACCGAGTGGAGGCTGGAGGATCTGGAGCGGTTTGTGAAGAAGCTGCGACCTTCCGACGAGGTGGCGGTAGAAATCACATCCAACACGCGGTTGTTTCACGACGCCGTGGCGCCACAGGTAGCGCGGGTAGTGGTGGTGGACACCAATCAGTTTCGCGTCATCAGCCAGTCGGTGAAGAAGACCGATCCCAACGACGCGCGACTGTTGTCGCTGTATCTGTCGAAGGGATTGCTGCCGGAGGTGCGCATGAAAGATAAAGAGCACGGGCAGTTGGCGAGCCTGACGCAGACGAGGGACACATTGGTGAAACTGCGGACGGCGCTGAAGAACAAGGTGAACAATATCCTGAGCGCGCGGGGGCTCAACCTGGCCAAGGAAGCCCTGTCGAGCGAGAAGAAGCTGGCGGAGGTGCTGGAGCTGCCCTTCGACGAGATCGTGCGCATCGAACTGCGCGTGATCGTCGAGCAGATCCGGAGTCTGAACAGGAGCATCGCTGAGTTGGAAAAGACGATTGGCGAAGAAGGTTCCAAGCTGGAAGGTCACAAGGGTTTATCGAGCATCAAGGGGATCGGCAAGATCACTAGTGCGATCCTGCTGAGCGTGATCGGGGATGTGAACGACTTTCCTGACGAGGGCCATCTGGCGAGTTACTTCGGCATCGTGCCACGGGTGTCGAACTCGAACCAAACCGAACGGAGCGGACGGATTCACAAACGCGGGACCAAGCTGGGGCGGACGGCGCTGGTGCAATCGGCTCTGATCGCGGCCAAGTACAGCTCTTATTTGAAGCGGTTCTACGAGCAAGTGAAGGCCCGGCGTGGAGCCGGCAAGGCCATCATCGCGCTGGCGCGCAAGTTTCTCGGGATCATCTACCGAACCCTGAAGAACAAATGGGTCTTCGAGGACTTCCCGAACTTTGTGTTGGTGGAGGAGTCATGAAAACGCTCGGGAAACCCACCACCGGGAATCCAGGTCTCTGGTTCCCGCTGCGCCGTCCGTCGTCGAGCTTGCGGTCGCACAACGGTGCTCGGCGGCAAGGGTCCGCTCCGCCGCGGCAAACACCGGCGCGCCCTTGCCCCCTTTGCGCCGTTGTGCCTGAGGATCATTCGCGACGGACGGCTCCGCCGGGAACCAGAGACAGAACAGTTTCTTCGTCTTGCGAAAGACGAGAACCAGATGACAGTAGACAAAACATCATAGGAGAAAGAAATGAAAAACCCACAAACGTACCGAGCTGCTTTGATCGCAGCTCACACCATCGATTCACCACCTCAGAAGACCAAGTCAGCGCTCCGAGGCCTGATGCAGCGTGTCGGCTTAGCATCTCTCGCATGTGCGTTCGTCATCGGTGCGACTGGCTCCGCGAGTGCCGGCGAGACTCAAGACGAAACAGCCGTTCGCGCGCTCGGAGATACCTTTGCCAACGCTTTCGTTCAGAAGAACGCCGAACTCCGAGCATCCACATTCGCTGAAGACGGAACCTTCGTGACGCCGCAGGGTGACTTTCTGCAAGGGCGGGTTGAAATGGCGAAGGACTTCGGTCCCGAGGCGCAGCAAGCCGTCAACGGCAGCACGCAGGCGGCGTTCTCCAACTACCGGGTCCGCTTCATCAAAACCGATGTCGCGGTCGTCGACGCGCTTCTTACCGTGCGCAATGTCACCGATCCAGATGGGACGATTATCCCCGTGGTACCGGTCAACTTTTTCTACGTGGCCGTTCGCCACGGCGACAAATGGCTGATCCAGGATGGGCGCGCGCATTTCGCGGCCGCGCCGCCGTCGAACATGTTCAAGTCCTCCACGTCTAAAGACTAGCGCCGAGAATACGTGCGACCCATTCCATTCATGTCGGCGAGGTAATCGCTACACGCATGCCGGAGGATCAAGCCGGCGTGCGTGTGGTTTCGCAGACACCATCTGCTGGTGCGGTGCAGCCATTCGCGTCCCATTTTTTGAGGGATTTTTCGAAGAGGCTGGTTCTTATAGCGATCGAACCAAGACTGAATGGTGTTCACGGAAGAAATGGCCTTCTCCCCACTTGCGTAGCGCGACGATCACTACTGACCGACGGTTGGGGTTGACAAGGCCGCGATGGGGGTGTATCGTAATGATAGTTAGTCAACTAACTTAAACGGATATGGGGAAAACACAAACGGACAAGCGGACAAGGCTCGTTGAGACGGCTATGAAGCTGGCGTATAGGGACGGTTTCAGAGAGAGCAGCCTGGCCGACATCGCCAATGCCGCCCACGTCCCCGTAGGCAATGTTTACTACTACTTCAAGACCAAAGAAGAACTGGGCGAGGCTGTTGTGGACCGGCGCCTGGAGGAGATTCGAGCATTCAAGGCTGAAATGGACCGGTTAAGTTCTCCAAGGGAGCGGCTGTTTGCTTTCGTGGACAGCATTCAACGCAACAAGGAGGAGCTTGCGCGAGGAGGATGTCCACTTGGCGGCCTGTGTGCAGAGTTGCATAAAGAGGGCGGCGCTCTCGCGAAAAAATCCGCGGAGCTTTTCACCGAGCCCATGGGCTGGATTGAGGAGCAGTTCCGGGCCGCTGGCCACCAAAAGGATTCACGAGAACTCGCGGTGCACCTCTTTTGCGCCTTTCAGGGTATGGCTGCAGTGGCGTACGGCTTTAACGACCCCGATCTGATTGTGATGGAGGTAAAGCGGCTTAAGGATTGGATCAGGACCGTCCTATGATTTTTTTGAGCCGTATAGATGTTGATGAACATCTAAACGGCAAGGCAGATGGAGCCACCACCAGAAATCGCCCAGCGAGGTTTCGTAATGGTTAGGAAAAATCCCCAGGCGCAAGCGCTTAGGTCTGATACGGGCAACGAATCGAGGCGGTCGACATGGAAAAACCAATAAGTCTCATCACTGACGTCACCGAAAGCATAAACAATTCAAGCGATTTGAGGCCAGCGATCGCCGCTTCCGAGCGTGCATTGAACGGTGCGATCCTGGCAGCGGAGATCAGCGAAAGCTATGAAGAGTACCTCGACATCTTCGATCACTTCTACGCTGACGACATTCATGCAACCGCTGACGGACTGAAGGAACCGGTGGAGGGAAAGGCCGCGGTCCGTGCGCGGCTCGCGGGTTTACTTGTTCCGCTTCACGTGTTCGCCGAGATAGGCGGCCTTTCGGTTTCGATTCAGTTGAGCCCGATCAAAGGCGATCGATCGGATGAGACGCATAGCGCATGGACGCTGGAACTTCGCGGCGTGACAGGCGCAAATTGCAGGGTGACGTGGTGCTCTCGTCGAAGATGGCGGGCGGGGCACGTTGTTTCGGAACACCATTACAACCACCAGCAGATCGGTGGGCCGCTCACCTTCAGCGACCTTCGCTTCAGTGAGGACGGGATCACAAGGGATACTGCAAACGCGCGTTTGGCGAAACTTCAGTAGGCGTGGCCAGACGAGGTTTTTAGGAGACGAGAGAGAGATGAACCTATACACACCGAAGCAGCTCGCGGACAGTATGCGCGTCGTCCGCAAGAACACGATTGCGATTGCCGAGGACATACCTGAAGATCAGTACGACTACCGGCCGACACAGGGCGGCCGTTCCGTGCGCGAAACCGCTTCTTCACATGGCTTCCATGACGCTGTTCGATCTTCACATTCACGCGGAGCAAAAGCGCACCTCGATGGAAGGATTTGATTTCCGGGAGTTCTTCGCCGGAGTTCCGACCAACGAAAAAAGTGCGCCTCCCAAAGCTGACATCGTGGCAGCGCTGCAGGACGGCGGGGATCGCTGGTGCGATTGGGTAGAGAGGCTCCCGGAAGCACAGGCGGTCGAATTCGTAACACGCGGGGGTGCCGGTCCAGGCGACAAAAGCCGCTTCGAGATGCTGATCGGCAGCAAGGAGCATGAAATTCACCACCGGGCTCAACTGATGGTCATCGAGCGTCTGCTCGGCATCGTGCCGCATCTGACGCGGAATCGCCAGCGGCCGCAGCAGTCCGCCCAAGGGAGCACTGCCTAAGGGCGGTCGTTGGCCGCAAAGATTGGATTAGGTTGCTCAAACCAAGGCCTGACACCAGTCTCTGGCAGGCTAAAAAGTCAGGTAACTAACTTATGAACAAAAGAACGACGGGAGACGCCGTGAGGGGAGACGAGGTTCTCGGCAGGACGGTGAGCCAGCCGGACAACGGGCCGGACGAGCCGGCGTCTGGCCCGCCGAATAGAAAGGTGCTCCACACGCTCGCGCTCGTCGTCTTACTTGGATTCGCCGGGGTCGTGGCCTGGGCAAAGTGGGCTACCGTTTCGAGCATCTTTCACCGCGGCAACGGCTCGGATCGAATCATTGAGCTCAGCGGAAGAATCGAAGGCGACGATTCAGCCGTCGCGCCAAAGACCAGCGGTCGGATACTTGAAGTCCGCGTTCGCGAGGGAGACAGCGTCAACGCCGGGCAGATCCTTGCTGTGCTCGACGATCAACAGGTTCGAGCGCGCGAAGAACAGGCGCGCGGGGCTGTCGAAGGCGCGGAAGCCAGAACCAAGGCGGCCAAAGCACAAATTGACGTTCTCGAAGCGCAAATTCGGCAGAGCCAACTGCAGACCGAGCAGGCCACGGTCGACGCGCAGGGGCGCGTGAGCCAGGCAGAAGCGGACCTCGCGGCTGCCGAGTCGGATCTGGCACGCCAGGAGGCTTCATTTCAATTGGCCGCGTTCGACAAAGAGGCCTACACGCGTCTGGCGCAGACCGGCGCTGTCTCCGAACGCCAGGGGAAAGAGGCGGTGGCCAATGCCGATCAACAGGCCGCCGCAGTGGCCGCCGCCAAACGAAGGATCGAGGCGACGAAGGGAGCATTGACGACTGCAAGGGCCAATGTCGCCAATACGGCGATCCGGAGGGCGCAGACCTCGGCGATCCGAAAGCAGATTGCTCAGCAGCACGCGGAGATTGCCAGCGCCATAGCGAACGCGGCCCAAGCGCGCGCGGAGCTCGTCGAAGCACGGGCGAACCTTCAGGATTTGACAGTCACCGCGCCGTTCACCGGAACCGTTCTGACACGAACTGCGAACCCGGCGAAGTCATACAGGCCGGAACCGCAATCGTTACCCTGCTCGATTTGACGAAGGTGTATCTTCGCGGCTTCATTCCCGAAGGGCGTATCGGACGCGTCAAGATTGGGCAGGCCGCTCGGATTTATCTCGACTCGCAACCGGACCGGCCCATCGCCGCTTATGTCCTCCGAATCGATCCGCGAGCGACCTTCACGCCTGAAAACACCTATTTTCAGGATGACCGTGTGAAACAGGTTGTGGGCGTAAAGCTGCAGCTTAGGGACGGCATCGGATTCGCCAAACCGGGAATGCCCGCGGACGGCGAAGTCCTTGTCGAGGGCGATTCCTGGCCGGCCCAAAGGTCTTCAAAGTGACCGCCCGCAAAATGATCGCCGTAGACAGTTGGGGGTCCTACGGCGAGGGATGGCCGCCTTCCTCCGGGGCGGCCATCCAAGTGAAGGCTCTCTGGAAGAAGTACGGCGATACCGAGGCGGTTCGCGGTATCAGCTTCGATGTCCACAAGGGCGAGATCTTCGGCCTCATCGGGCCGGACGGCGCAGGTAAGACTTCAACGTTCCAAGTCCTCGCTGGCGTCATGGAAGCAAGCTCAGGCGCCGCTGATGTTCTGGGCCGGCCCGCCCGTCAGATGCGCTCGCAGAGCGGTTATCTGACACAGGGATTTACGCTCTACCCCGACCTCACCGTCGCCGAGAACATTCGTTACGCCGGCGTGTTGCGGGGCATCGACCCACGTGAAATTGAGCGAAGAAGCCAGCCCTACCTTGAAAAATTTGACATGCTGCGCTTCAGGGACAGGCTGGCTGGGCGTCTGAGCGGCGGCATGAAGCAAAAGCTTGCGCTCGTCTGCGCACTCGTGCCCGAGCCGGGGGTCCTGTTGCTGGATGAGCCGACCACCGGAGTTGATCCGGTCTCGAGGCGCGAGTTTTGGGACGCGCTGGCCCACCTCGCAGCAGAGGGGCTGACAATTCTCGTCTCCACACCGTATCTCGACGAAGCCGAACGCTGCCATCGCGTCGCGCTGATCCATGCGGGCACTATTCGACAGATAGCGACGCCGGAGGAACTGCGGAGCAGCCTCGGGCTCGTCCGCCTGGAACTCTTTACACCTCAACTCGCCGAGACGGAGCGCATGCTTTCGGAACATGCGGGCGACGGTTCAATTGCGGACGTTCAACGCTTCGGCGATCGCCTCGATCTCCTGGTGAAACGCCCGGAAGAGGCTAAAGGGATCGTCACGGAACGCATGGCGGCGGCGGGCCTCGACATCGCGGAACTCCGCTCCGATACACCTACGCTGGAGAATGTCTTCGTCGCGACACTGCGACAACTCGGCGAGGAGATCCACGCCGTGCCTTTTCCTCACCGCCTCGACCACGGTGGCCTTCACGGGCAAGTCGCCATCGGCGCGCGGGGCCTCAACAAGGAATTTGGCGCCTTTACCGCGGTCCGGAAAGTCCACTTGCAGATCCGGTACGGAGAGATTTATGGGCTGCTGGGCGCCAACGGAGCTGGAAAGACCACGACCATCAAGATGCTCTGCGGGCTGCTTCCGCCCACACAGGGCGAAATGCAGCTTGCGGGAAAGCGCGGCAGTCTTCGATCCGCTGACGTGCGGCAGCAGATCGGATATATGTCGCAGAAGTTTTCGTTGTATGACGACCTGACCATCGCGGAAAACCTGGATTTCTTCTCCTCCGTCTACGGCGTTCCGCACCAGGACCGGCCGGAGAAGATGCGCTGGATACTCTCGTTTTCAGGCCTGGACGGCAAGCAGGACCAAATGACGGGCAGCTTGCCGGGTGGCTGGAAGCAGCGCGTTGCCTTTGGCTCGGCGATCATGCACGAACCGAGCGTGCTGTTCCTCGACGAGCCCACCTCGGGCGTTGATCCCCTGGCGCGACGCGCGTTCTGGTCGATGATTAACGAACTTGCCGACCGGGGTGCTGCCGTGCTGGTGACGACGCACTACCTCGAAGAGGCGGAGCAGTGCAACCGGCTCGGTCTCATGGTGGCAGGCGAACTCGTGGCCGAAGGGAGCCCGGCCCAGATCAAGGCAGCCCAGAGCGGACATGTGCTCGAGTACGTGGTCGATCAGCCGCAACGCGCCGCGGATTTCTTAAGAATCGACGGCGAGCGATGGCGCGTTGCGCTCTTCGGTGAGCGGCTTCACGTGATTACCGAAGACGATGCACGCGCCGCGGAGCAGGCGACGACCGCGAAACTGAATGCGTTCGGAATTCGCGTGCTCCAAGTCCGTGAGGCCCGGTTTTCACTGGAAGATGTGTTCATCAGCATTGTCGAGAAGGCTCGGCTCGAAGGCAAGATTGGAGCAGAAGAATGATCCCCAGAGACACACAAGGACTGATATGAGGCGCATACTTGAGCAGGCGCGCAAGGAGTTGATTCAGGTCATTCGGGACAAGCGGGCGATGCTCATGGCCCTCGGCATTCCTGTGATGTTGCTCATTCCCCTGTCTGTGTCGCTCTCGCTGACCGTGGATGATCTCCCCATCGTTGTTCAGGATCTCGACGACTCGACCGCTTCCCGGCTATTCATCGATGCGTTCCGGGCCTCAATCACATTCCGCGTCATTGAGTGGCCTGTCGATGAACATCCCGAGGCGGCATTCAAGGCGAACGCCGCGCGGGCGGCGCTGATCATACCCAAAAACTTCGGCAGAGACATGGCGCGTGGCTATAGGTCGCCGGTGCAGATGCTGGTGGACGGCTCCGATTCGAACACGGCACAGCTTGTTTCAGGCTACGCGAAGCAGGTCGCCAGTGCCTACAACAAAGGCACTGCAGGCCCCACGCAACAAGGCCCAGTCCATGCCGCGGTTCGACTTTGGTATAACCCCGGGCGTTCCTCCAACAAGTTCTATGCACCTGGCATCTTCGTGCTGAATCTGTCGCTGTTTCCGCCTTTGCTCGCCGCGCTGGCGATGGCAAAAGAAGGAGAGGAGAAAACCATCCTGCAGGTCTACGTGTCGAGCATCTCGGCGCATGAATTCCTGCTCGGGAAAATCCTGGCCTCCATGGTCATCGGCCTCACCCAATGGTTCGTGCTCATGCTTCTTCTCTTCGGGTATTTCGGCCTTGGTCTCGCCGGCGATCCAACGCCATTCCTCATCGCGACCGTCTTGTATATGTTCTGTGTCGCCGCGTTCGGGACCATGGCGGGCGCGGCAATCCCTGAGCAGGCATCCGCGATGCAGGCCGTCTCCCTGTTCGGGTTCCTGCTGGTGTTTTTACTTGCAGGTCTGGTCTTTCCCGTCGAGAACATCCCTGTAGGCATCCGCTGGATCTCGAACATCGTCTGGGGCCGCTACTACATCGAAATCGTCCGCGACGCGCTGTTGCAGGGCGGCGGCTGGCCCGCCATGTGGCCTCGGGTGGCGAGCATAGGCTCGATCGGAGGGTTGTTCTACATGCTGGCCTGGGGAAAACTGCGGCGGATGCAATTGGAGACCTAAATGACCAATCCGATCCGCATGATCTTCAATCATCGCCTTCTCGCCCTCATTGGCAAGGAGTTCACGCAAATTCGGCGCGACAGCCGCCTCATGGTCACCATGACCATCCAGCCCTCCCTTCAGTTGCTATTGCTGGGTTTTGCCCTTAGCGCCACGGTAACGAACCTGAAGCTCGGCGTCGTCGACGATGACCAATCGATTGAGAGCCGCGCGTTGGTCAATGCGCTCGGCGAGAGCAAGAGCTTTCGATTGACTGCGACGTACAGCTCAGTGAGCGAACTCGCGAAAGCGTTGAGCAAAGGTGACCTCAGCGCCGGAATGGTCGTGCCTTACGACTACAGCCGCAATCTTAGGCGCGGCGCCGACAGCACCGTGCAGGTGCTCCTGAACGGCGTAAACGCGAACACCGCTGCCATCAGCGAGGGTTACGCCGAGTCCGTCATTGAGTCCTACAATGCAGATCTGCGCAGCAGCCGGCTTAGCGCCGCGCTCAGGTCGGGGGACGCAGGGAGTCGGCGTGGATTCGTCTCATTGCAGCCGGCCTTTCTTTACAACCCCGGCCTGAAAGGCTCCTGGTTTGTGGTAACCGGAGTATTCGGGCTGACTCTGCTCCTCAATGCATCTCTCGTCGCCGAAGCGACGATGATTCGTGAACGCGAACGCGGAACCATCGAACAACTGCTGATGCTGCCGGCGAGCACGGCGGAGATCGTGATCGCCAAGATCGCGCCGCTCTTCGCCATGTTGTGGGTCATGGTCGTGATATGTATGCTTCTCATCAAGTTCGCCTTCGGAGTGCCGTTTCATGGCAGTTTTGCGCTGGTCACCTGCGGCGCCTCGCTCTGTCTCTTGTGCGGCATCGGGGTGGGCACGACCATCGCGTCCTTCAGCAAATCGGCGAAGCAGGCGATGCTACTCGGATTTTTCGTAAATCCGCTGCTGTTCTCGCTGTCCGGATCATTGAACCCCGTCGAGGGCATGCCGAAATGGATGCAGCCGTTGACCGTCCTGAACCCGATCCATCACCTTGCGACCATTGTGCGCGGGTCCCTGATTAAGGGCAGCGGTTTCGGCGATCTTTGGACCAACTTCTTTGGCCTCGCCGCCCTGACATTGGGTCTTCTTACGTTGAGCATCTGGAGATTCCGAGGTCAGCTCAGCTAGGCGAGTCCGCTCACTGAAAGCTATGACGATCCTACCGTTCAGACCTTATTTGCGCTCCGCTCCGCTCTTCGCCGTCGTATTCCTCCTTCTCTTCCACGGCGCCGCGTTCGGGCAGAGTGGAAGTCCACTTCCACTCTCCGGACGGCCCGCCGGAAACGGATCGGTCTCCTCCACGCAAACAGCCATACCCGGCACGACGACCAGCGTCAATACCTTAAACCCGGCCATCCAGGTACAAGGGCCTTATGCCGGAAGCGCGAACGGCGCGGACAAGGCGCCGTTTTCAGGAAAACTCAGCCTCCGAGAGGCGATTCAGCGCGGCATCGCCTATAATCTCGGCGCCATCGGTCTATCGCAAGCGGTTCGCGAGGCCCATGGCCAGAGCCGGGTTGCCCGGAGCGCCCTACTGCCGAACTTGAACGGTGATTTAAGCGAAGTCGTGGAGCAAGTGAATATCAGGGCTCTGGGCGTTCGACTCGCATCGCCGGTTCCGGGTGTTTCCATTCCGTCCGTGGTTGGACCGTTTAACTATTTCGACCTCCGGGCGAGATTGTCGCAGACGGTGGCTGATTTGACAGCCTGGAACAACTATCGCGCCTCTTTAGAAACCGTGCATGCAAATGAATTCTTCTCTAAGGATGCGCACGACCTGGTGGTTCTAGCGGTAGGAGGCGCCTACGTACAGGTGATCGCCGCCCAGGCGCGGGTTACCTCTGCGCGCGCCCAACTCGACACGGCGAACGCACTGTTTCAGCAAGCATCAGAGCGGCGGGCTGTCGGAGTGCTGGCACAGATCGATGTGAACCGAAGCCAGGTCCAGGTTCTCACGCAACAACAACGCCTTGTTTCCCTGCGGAACGATCTCGCGAAGCAAAAGATAAATCTGGCTCGTCTTACCGGCCTGCCGCCATCAGACGAGTTCGATCTCGCCGACGACATTCCTTTTACGCCCGCGCCCGCGATTACACTTGAGGACGCTCTTAAGCAAGCTCGTGATCAGCGGCCGGATTTGAAAGGAGCGCAGGCGCAAGTCCGCGCCGCGGAGCGCGCCTTTGCCGCCGCACGGGCCGAGCGATTTCCGTCGCTGACCTTCAGCGCAAATTATGGGGCGATTGGGACAAACCCCGCTCAGTCGCACGGCACGTTTTCGGTTGTGGGTTCCCTGAATATCCCGATCTGGCAGGGTGGCAGGACTGAAGGGGATATTGAGCGCGCGGATGCCGTCTTGGTGCAGCGCAAAGCGGAAGCCTCAGACACTGTTAGCCGCATCGAAAGCGACGTGCGCAACGCGTGGCTGGATCTGCAGGCTGCCGCGAGCCAAGTCGAGGTCGCGCAGCGGAATCGCGAAGTGACCCAGGACAATCTCCGGCTGACGCGACAACGCTACGAGGCCGGAGTCACCGACAACATCGAGGTGGTGCAGTCGCAGGACGCCGTGGCGGCCGCCGAATTGGACTATATCAGCAGCGTGTTCGCGCACAACGTCGCAAAGCTCAGCCTCGCTCGGGCTCTCGGCGGGGCGGCGGATAAAGTGGAGCGCTTCCTGAAATTGAAGTGACGCTCCGAGGGCGTGAAAGTGCTGAGTGTCGAATCACCGGTAAACGGGATACCGATGAGCGGAAAGACCGTCCTCATCACGGGAGCGACAAGCGGCCTCGGGTTGGCGACTGCCCTGCTGCTTGCCGAGCAAGGCGCGGAGGTGGTTATGGTTGGCCGCGATCGGACCCGGGGCAACTTTATGCGCGCGGAAATCGCGAAGTGTGCTGCCGGCAGCGTGCCCATCCTGTTCCTCGCTGACTTGTCGTCGCAGGCAGAGATCCATCGGCTGGCTGAAAAGCTTCATGGATCTTTCTCACGGATCGATGTGCTGATCAACAATGCGGCTGCGATGTTCGCTAACAGGGAAGTGACACCGGAGGGCTTGGAGAAGACCTTTGCTATTAATCATCTTGCGCCATTCATCCTGACTCACCTTGTGCTCGACCTCATTCGCGCCGCGCCCGCGGGGAGAATCCTGACCGCGTCCTCGGAGTTCCACAGCGGGACACTGGATTTTTCCAATCTCCAGGGGGAGCGGCGATATAACTGGTTGGGCGCCTACAAACGCTCGAAGCTCTGCAACATTCTCTTTACCCACGAACTCGCTCGGCGCCTCGCAGGAACGACGATTACCGCAAACTGTTTTAGCCCCGGACCCACGCTTACGCGCCTGGGCGATAACCTGCGGGGTTTACCTGCGGTGTTGCCTTGGATTGTAAAGCGCATTCCATCGCTGCTTGCGTTCCCAGAGCGCGCAGCGATAACTCCCGTTTACGTCGCTTCCTCTCCTGATCTGGACGGCGTCTCGGGCAGATTCTTCCTGCGGTGCCGAACGACGCGCACGAAAGATATTACGTACGACATCGATGTCGCTCGCAGGCTCTGGACCATGAGTAAAGCGATGTACGAGAGTCGCGCCTCTGCGTTATCGCAAATAGATTAAGAAAGGAATTGTCAATGGAAGACCGCAATGACATTCATTGCGAAGACGACGCGCTTGACCGCGAGCTAAATGCCCTTGTCCGGGAGATTGAACAAGAGGAAGTCATTCGCCGGGCAGTGATTGAGATGCTGGTGATGTTGGGGAGCGACGCGATGCTTGAGCACGACGTCTAGGATGCTTGAGCATACGTCTAGTTAATTAGTGGGGAAAGGAATTTTGGTTTCGCTCGGCTCCGTACAGATTCGAGTGGCACTGTCTCCTCGCGGAGATGAGACACTCGCAATTGGCACACCTTGCACCTCTGCTTAAAAGGCAAATGCTCGCTGCATGGCGGCGGCGACTGAACCGCCGAGTTTTCGAATTTGAGGGTCGGAATTTCTAAACGGTGCAGAGCTTGTGAAAAACTCATCGAGGGCTCGAAGCTCCGTTGCTGTAGAGGTTTCCCATCGTGCGCCACGTAGCCCGGACTGCCCTTTACCGGGCGCTCGGCGGCTGACGGCGCGGCTGGCTGGTCATGCGGTTTTCCGCCTTTTCGATCTTCGGTTGGGCGCCGGTGGCTTTCGCATTACAAGCTCATCGCGTCATTGGCGGATCGTTCGACTTAATGGCCCGACGCGAGTCTCGCCGCCAACGCTAACGTGGCCTAATCGCGGCGACCTGGAGACCACCGGGAGACCACGCCGCGATTCCCTACTGGTCTCAAGGCAGTGCGACCAGGACGAGGCGTACGTATTTGCAACCACTTAGACCCAACTGTGCCTGCCAGGGCTGCCCGTTAACTTGTTCGATTCCCGTTAGCGCTACCAACTTAAAGCCAGTTTTTTCAGCTATTTACACGGCTAAATCGAACGATCTCAAATAAATGCCCGTTAGCGTTCGGAATGCCAACTGTTTTCATAGACTTGCGAGCAAGCATGGTTCGATGGAGACCACTGCTCGCAAAATCGTGGTCGCCGGACTCGTCTCCTTTCATCGCGCTTCCTCCAGCGGAGCCTAGTCCTGAGTGATCTGTTTGTACTCCAGGAAGTCCTCCAAACAGGCTAGTTTTGGTGAGCCGGGCTGGACTCGAACCCGCGACCTTTTGCTTAAAAGACAAGGGTTCTACGCCAAAAGACCACAATGGAACGAAAACGCCACTTAACAAGCGTTGAAGAGAGCTCGCAGAGATGCAAGTCGCGACCCGTTACAATGCCGCGGCTCCGAGCACCTTAGTCCTCGGGCCAACGGACGACATGCCCGAGGATCTCCGCCGCGATTTCGAACGGATGGGCGGTATGATCATCGGCGAGGTTCCGGGGTTTGACGAAGTGATCAAATTAGTTCGCGAGTTGGAGACATGAGTAAACAGTGCTCCGGTTGAGATAAATTAAGACCGCAGGCACAACATCTGCGAATCCGCTTTCAGCCATCAGTGGCCGCAAGACCCGCTTTGATTTCACCCGTTACAACATTGTTAGTGAGTCTGACTTGAAAGCCGCCACCAAGCTCGACTCGTGACCGAAGCCACGCGGAAAGGGCCGCAGCACGAAAGTCGGCACACTACCGGCACACAAAAATGCCACCAGCGCGTTGATAGTCATGTGGGCACTACCGATCGACCTTCACTTTTTCGCGCGTAATCCATTTCATGATTCAAGTATTTTTATCGGGTCACTGAGAAACTGCATACACGCGGATTGCGGCGGCGTCTTCAGAACCTTGCTTCCGAACTGCCAGGAAGAGACGACCAAGCTCCGACACAAAGAGGCTTGTGCGGGCACCTTTGACGGTCGGAATGCGAGCGATCTCTTGATAGTGATCCGGATCCCTTTGCTCCAAGACGGCGATCGCCCCCTCGCCGCCGGATGCGTAGATCTGCTTCCGGGTCGGATCGTAGAACACGTCGTCTGAGTCCCCGACGGTTGGAATCTTAGCGATGACGGCTCCAGAATCGGTATTCAGGACTATGAGCACCGCCGGCTTACGGCAGACGGCAAACAATCGATGGTTTGCCTCGTCTAGCGCCATTGGAAAGTTTGCCAGTGCTCCACCGGTTTCCCACTGGCCCACCACCGCTTTCTTCTTCCTGTCTACCACAGCGATCTTTCTTGAATCAGGAAGATTAACGAAGATCCTGGTGCCTTTCTTCTCAAGCTGAAACGACTCGGGGTGGGCATCGAGCTTGATGTCGCCCAGTTTGTTTCCGCTCAGATCAAGGACTCCAAGAGCGCCGCCACCGTAGCCCACATAGACCTGCTTGGCGGGTGCATCAAAACGAATGTTGTCGGCGTCCTCCCCGTACTCTATTGTCTTCAGGAGCTGAAAAGAGCTCGCATCGTAAATTCGGCACGTGCCATCCTTCGCGTTGGCTACAAAGAGCCTGTTCTCACCCGGCGCGTACAGCACTCCCTGCGGCTCATGCAGTCCGGAAATGGTATGGAGCCTCTTCGCACCTTTGATGTCGAGGACTTCCACACTGTTGTTCCCCAACGCGGCGACAAACAGCCGCTGGTTGTTCAGGTCCACGGATAGGTGATCGATGCGCCCCTGGACGTCGGACATCGAAATTGTTGTCTCTAGTTTCAGGGGCTCGCTCGCTCGGGACTGTCCCCAGACGGTCGCAAGCGATAGCAGAACAATGCCAATTCTCGCTCCGTTCATTGCGTTTCTCCAATTCATTTCTTTGTAGGCTCGTAGACGACGAGACGCGCTACTGGCCGGCCATCTTCTTCTTGCTCGGGCGCATATACTCGATGGGTGACGGGATCAACCGCAAGGCTGTGCACGAACTTTTGGACGGGGAAGTCTTCAATCTTCCGAAAGTGTTCGGGGGCCTCTTCCTGCACGATCGAGATGGCGCCACTCGAGCATGCAGCATAGGCCCGGTCCTGCCCGGAGTCGAACTTCACAACATCTGCGCCGGCGGGGATTGGGAAGTGAGCAATGGCTTTGTGACTGTCGAGGGCGAATACGGTGAGGTTCCGCGTTCCACCACAGAGCAGGAATGCCCGATGGTGCTCCGAATCTACCGCCATGCCGTGATTGAAGCGGCAGCTTTCCACCGGATATCGGCCAATAAGGCGATCGGTCGATGGATCGATCTCCGCCACTTCGTTCGTGGACCGCAGAGTCACGTAGATCTTTTTTGCAACCGCATCGTACCCAGGAGTCCCGGTTTCGCTGTTGAACCGCAGAACTTTTACAATCTCATCTTTGTTGACGTCCACTATGCTGACCGCCTTCCCAAGAGTGTTCACGACATACACTTTTCGAAAAGGCTCTGCATAGGCGATTCCATTGGGTTTCGACTCTGTGGGCAGGCGCTTGATAACCGACATCGTGTGGAGGTCGACCACGCCGATTTTCTCCTCGCCCCAATTGGATGTGTACACCTTGTGGAAGCCAGGAACGTACTCGAGTCCGGTAATGCCCGGTAGCCCATGGATCACTTTCATCACCTTATCCGTCTTCGTATCGACAACGTAGAGCAGACCTGGCCCAAGGTGGGCGGAGAGAACATAATGGTCCTCTTCGTCTACGGCTAAATAATCGAATCTCTGTCCGGCTGGACCTGGCAAGTCAATGGTCGCGACTTTCCGCAACGATTGCGGGAAAGCACTGCAGGAAAGCGCCAGCCATGACGTGACGATTGCGAGACAGGAGCGCATCGTTTTAGGAACCTTTCTGCAGGTCGCGATCTTCACGTTCAAGTGGGTTCCTGGCGGAATCTGATCACTCCTGCCGCAGCACGACATCGTCATATCTTTTCCCGTGGGTTTGGTGCCATGGCGCCGACTTGAGTGTCGAGCACGTATCGAATCTTCTTGGCCAGTTCGAGAGCGCTGTCTTGACCCCAAAAATGCACAAAGACAAACTGAGGATGCTCGCCCAACGTGTGATTGCGGATCGAGATGATGTTGATGCCCTTCGACCGGAGGGCTTTGAGCAGTGTTTTGAGTCCGTCAGGAGTCTCGGCGAATTCTCCGTGGGCCACAGCGTGATCATTCGTGCCCGCGAAGGACACCCATGTGCTCATCCCCATCTCTCGCCCGATCAGCTCGCCATGCAGGACGGCTCGACTTCCGATCGCCGCCTTATATACACCACTGATTACCACGCCCCTCATCGAGAGGATGGTATCCAGCGGGCTGCCATCGATCGCGCTCTCCAACGGCACTGCGGGGACCGCAAATTTTGTTAGGCGCAGAGCTGCCGTGCGCCGCACCCGCCGAATTTCATCGAGGCTTTTGCGAAATGCGGAAGCAAGACCCTCGAAGGTACCTGTGCCTGTCACATCGAGGGTTTGTAAGCGAGGCCCCTCAAACAAAGACGATGCAGCCAGACCCGTCACGTCCAAACCAGCATCCAGCGCCACGGTAATGACAGGATTCACTTCATCCTCGAGTAGAAGGAATTGACCCGTAAGGATAGCATCGTGATGAATTGCTGATGTAAAAGCCACCCATGAATTCAGCCCAAGATTTGGGGAGAGGTTCTGATAGTCTTGGACAATCGTGGCCTCTTCTCTTGGAAAAATCACCCTGTAAACACCGTCGTCAGCAGCATAAGTGCCCCTGCCCCCCGTGAGGTGGTCGATTAAGGCGCGCGCCTGTTGTGGAACCGCTGCGGTTGCGGCATTTGCAAAGAAAATCATTGCGACTGCGAATTTGGAAAACTCGGGTACGCGCTTCACTGTTTCACCCCTTCGTGGCGGGAACGGTGCGGACATTGACATGTGTGCCCTGACGAATCTCGTCACTGCCGCGCCGCAGGACCGTATCCCCGTCCTTGAGGGGACCGATGATCTCAACAAAATCTCCTTGTGCCGGTCCCTTCTTGACATCGACCCATTCTGCGACACCCCCGCTTACACGGATCACGAAAGTCCGCTCGCTTGTGGTCACAATGCTAGTCGGAGGGACGACCAGGACGGATTGATTGCCGCGCATGGGCCACTTCACGGCCGGATACATTCCGGCCGCAAGCCGACCATTCGGATTTATGACGTCGAGTTCCACCGGCATCGATCTAGTCCTCGGATCGATAGAATGAGCGCTTCGGCTTAGGGTTCCGTAGAAGGTTTCGCCTGGATACGCGGGAACAGTAAACGCGATCTTGCCGCCCTTAACGATCCCGCCTACATCTGTCTCAGGTACAGGCACAACGAGTCGAAGCCGGTGTTGTGTTTCCAGCTGGAACATTGGCAGGGTGTCCCCGGTGGTTCCGACGAGAGCGCCGGGGTGCACATTCCGAGTGGTAATCACTCCGCTGAAAGGAGCGGTCACACGAAGATAGACCTGGATTTCTTCGATCGCTTTCAAGGCTTCCTGCGCTGCCTGAACGGAGGATTCGGCAGCCGCTACTTTGGCGCGCTCCACGTCCACTTGCTTTTCCGCTTGGACGAGCTCGTTACCGGCGATTACCCCTGGTGTAGCCGCAGCGGCCTTCATGCGCTCATAGGTACTCTGAACTGCCGCGACTCGAGCCTCGGCTTCCACCTTTTGTGACTGCGCGGCGCTGACCTTCGCCTTAGCCTCCGCGCGCTGCGCATTTAGTTCGGGAGCAATCATGGTTGCAAGCAGCTGCCCTTCTTTGACCACTGAGCCACGGTCGACTTCAACTTTGTCCACAAACCCGGGAATCTTTGCGTGGATCGGGACGCTAAGATAGGGCACGAACTCGCCCGGAAGCTCCACCTTTCGATCGACTGGCCGGGAAATCACCCGGACCGCATCCATGGTTTGTCCAAAGGCCGAACTGACAGTGCAGAGAATGACGATCGCCGCCGGCCAGAAGTTCGGTGCGAGAAGTTCGTCCGGGGCTCGCGTGTTAAGCTTTTTCATAGTACTTGCTCTCCGGGTCATAGGGATTCAGTGAGGGCGACTTCACTTGAGTTCGCCGCTCGAAGATGGCATAGATCGACGGCAGGATAAATAAAGTGGAGATGGTGGCCGCAGCGAGTCCACCGATGACCGCTCTGGCCAGAGGCGCGGTTTGCTTTCCACTCTCCGTCAAGCCTAGGGCCATCGGAATCATGCCGAAGATCATCGCGGCTGCCGTCATGAGAATCGCCCGCGCTCTACTTCGGCCCCCTTCGAGCGCAGCATCGTCAGCCCGCGCGCCGCCTTTTCGGCTGAATTCAGAGAACGTCACGAACAGGATTGCGTTCGCCACTGCCACGCCGATCGCCATGATCGCTCCCATGAAGGACTGCACATTTACCGTCGTGCGGGTGATAAAGAGCATGATAAGCACGCCGCACAGCACCGCCGGAACGGTCAGCAACACCGTCAGCGCTAAACGGAGCGACTGAAAGTTGAATGTTAAGAGCAGAAAAATAATCAGAATCGAAAGCAGCAGGCCGATCCTCAATCCGGAGATGGTTTCTTCAAGCGGCGGGATTTGCCCCCTGACTGCGACCGCGATCCCACGTGGCGGATTGCCGACGCGCCTCAACGCCTGCTGAATTTGCTTGGCGCCATCACCGAGATATTCGCCGTGCAAGTTGGCAGTAAGACTGACGACGCGCTGCATGTTGTACCGGTCCACCTCGCCCATCGTTGTTCCGAACCGGACGTCCGCGACGTCGCGAAGTAGCGCCTGATGCCCCTCGGACGAAAGCCGGAGCCCTTTCAAATCCTCGATTGAGCGCACGCGGTTCTGTGGAATCTCAACCTGAATCTGGAATCCGTTTCCGCTTACTGGATCGCGCCAAAAGTTCGGCTCGACGAATCGGCTCGACGAAGTTGCTGCGACCATAGACTTGGCCACATCGGCAACCGTCAGGTTGAACTGCCCAGCCCGGTTCCTATCGACAGTTACCTGCATAGTGGGATAGTTGAACGGTTGGCCATATTGGAGATCTCGAAGATTCGATATCTTGGCCAGTTCGGTCCGAACTTTTTCCGCAAACGCCCGATTATCTGCCAGGCTGGGCCCTTGTAGCGCCACCTCGATGGGTGTGGGAGAACCGAAACTCATCACCTGGCTGATGATATCCCCGGCTTCAAAGGACACTTCTACGTTGGGTAGGTCCTTGGCGAAGCGCTGGCGCAGGCGCTCTTTCAATTCCTCTCCCCGTAGCGAGGCTTCCGGCTTCAAGGCAACCAGCATGACCGACTCCTGGGGTCCACTTGTAAACAGGAAGATTGTATTAATCGGATAGCTCGGCGGCTGCACTCCCACGAAGTCAGACTCGATTGCGACATTCTCGGGTCCGACTTCGTGCTTTATAATGTCCAGTGCCTTCAGAGTTATGACTTCAGTTCGTTCGATCCGAGTTCCCGTCGGGGCCCGCAGGCGCAATTGAAATTGGCCGGCGTCAGTCGTCGGAAAGATCTCCAGATGCGTTTGGGGAATGAGAACTAAGAGCAGTGTCGCGGCAGCAAGTGCATAGGCTCCAGCAACCCCCCATCGCCATCGGATCGCGAATCGCAAGATCGACGCGTACCATTCACGCCATCGCGGCGTCTTGGCACTCTCCTTGGCCTCGTGCATCATCCAGGTCGCCAGCACCGGCACCAATGTGGTTGAGAGCACGTAGGAGGAAATCATGGCGAAACCGACAGCAATCGACAGTGGAACGAATAACTGGCGCGCCACTCCCGCCATGAAGAAGGAAGGAACGAATACCGAAAGAACGCATAGCATGGCCAGTAGCCGTGGGATCGCTGTCTTGCGGCAGGCCTCAACGACCGCCATCGCGCGCGACATGCCTGACGCCTTCGCGGAATCCAAAAGCGAGTGAATATTTTCGATCTCAACAGTTGCCTCATCGACCAGCACGCCGACCGCGAGTGCAAGGCCTCCCAGCGTCATCATGTTGATTGTCTGTCCGGTCATCCATAACCAAACTACGGCCGAGAGCAGCGCGAAAGGTATGGTGAGGATCACGATAACGGAGCTGCGCCAATCGCGCAAGAACAAGAGCACCATCACGCCGGTCAGGAGCGCGCCCAGCGCACTTTCTGTCATGAGGCCCTTGATCGCGTTCACTACGAACTTCGACTGATCGAATTCCAGCCGAATATCAACGTCATCCGGAGCAACCGCCTTCATCCTGGGAAGAGCATCACGAACTCGTTGGATTACCGCAAGAGTTGAGGCATCGGAACGCTTCGTGACCGGGATGTACACGGTCCTTTTTCCATTGACGTGTGCGTAGCCAACTACAATGTCTGTTCCGTTCTCGACGGTTCCAATGTCCCGCAGGTAAACAGTGGGGCCACTACCGAGGTGGATGGGTGTATCGAGCAAGTCATCCAGCTTTCCACCAAGGACGGTGTTGGTCGAGGCCATCCTCATCAGATCGTCGGTGCCAACCGTTCCCGACGGCATGACGATACTGCTTCGGTTCACCGCAACGATAGCCTCTTCAGCGGAGATGTTGTAGGCATTTAGCTTGTCCGGATTCAGACGGACAACGATTGTCCGTTGGTTGCCGCCGAAGGGCGGTGGAGCTGACACTCCCTCCAAGACCGCGAATACGGGTCGAACCCGATTCAGTGCGATGTCTTGCATCTCGCCGACGCTCCGGGTGGGGCTGGAAAAAATCAACTGACCCACCGGTACGCTGCCTGCGTCATAACGCACGATGAAAGGAGGCACCGCCCCCGGAGGCATGAATGCACGGGCCCGGTTGACATAGCCGACAACCTGCGCCATAGCCTGACTCATATCAGTTCCCGGGTGGAAGACCAACTTCATGAGGGAGGCGCCCTGAATGTTCTTGCTCTCGACGTGTTCGATGCCGGTGATGTAAAGAAAGTGGTACTCGAAATAGTAGGTGAGGTATCCTTCCATCTGTTGCGGGTCCATGCCGCCATATGGCTGTGCAACATAGATCGCCGGAGCCCCCAGATTCGGAAAGATGTCTACCGGCATGCTTCGTATGGCGAGGAATGCGCAAAGCGCGACGGCAATTACGGCAACAAGAGCTGATATCGGTCTAGTGAGCGCTGCAAGTACTAACCGCATACGTCCCCTCTCTACTTACCTGATGACGCCAGGAAAGGTGCCAGGTCCCCTTCAGCGGCCGCAACACCGAGTAAAGCCCTCCACACGCCAAGGCGAGCTAACGAATCGTCGATCTCGGCCTGTGTGAGAAGTCGCTGGGCTTCCGCTACCTCGGTGATGTTGCCCAGGCCCGTTCTGTACCTCTCGGTCGCTTGCTGCTCTGTTGTACGGGCCGCCTCCAGCTGAATTGGAGTGTTTTGCACTACCCGTCGCGCGCCTTCGAGAACCGCTTTCGCCTTTTCGACCCCGCCAGTGAGGTCTTGCAAGGTCTGGTCATAATTGGCCGCGGCGCTTCGCTCGTTGTGGACTTCGATCTCCTTCTTGGCACGAATCGAAAACCAATCGAAAGCGGGAAAAGTGATGGTCGCTCCAAGAGCCCAATTCTGGATGTTCGGTCCGAGACCGCTGGCCACTGCACCACTGCGGCCATCCGGCTGAATGCCGGTGCCGCGCGCATAAGCGGCGCCCTGTAGATAGAGACGTGGATAGTAGAGGCGGTCCAGCGCCTTTTCGCGGGCCTTGACCTCGGTCACTGCGGCTTCTCTAGCAATCGCAAGAGGATGCTGTGCTGCGGCGACATCCGGGGCTTGCGGCGCCGCCGGCGGCTGCAACAAGGGACCCGGCTCGATCAAGATGCTTTCGGGCTTCGTTCCGAGTAATTGAGCGAGCGCGGCACGAGCGACTGCGACTGTCTGCTCTGCCTGAATCTGTTGTGTTTGCGCGAGCGCCAGCTCAGCCCGCGAGCGGGAAGCGTCTGCTCCGGGACGCAATTCGTTCTTCGCCAAGGTCTCGATCACTTCGTTCAGGACACGAGCCCGCTCAACACGGGCGCGCGCCGCGACGACGGTCTGCTGCGCGGCGGCGATCGTCAGAAATGCATCTGCCGCAGCGGTAGCGACCTGCAGCTTGGTCACATTCACCTCGGCAGCGGTCCGGTCTCTCACCGCTTTTGCCGACGCCACGTTTGCCCTGCGCAAGCCGAAGTCAACCGGCTCCCAGGACACGAGTGCGCCGACCGCGGAGCCCCAGATATTGCTCAGTGTGTTGGTCCCCTGTGCTGGTCCGGAGATGGAAGGAATAACGGATTGGGGCAGCAGCAATCCAAACACATTGTTGTGTGTGGCGCGGTTCAGTTGGCCGAGGAAGTCCGCTCGTGGAAGATATGCCGTCCGGGCCAAGTTGATTCCTGCTGCAGCGGCCGAGACCTGTTCTAGCGAACCTCGAACCGCGGGGTACTTCTCTACTGACTGCTGCACGGCTTGGCCCAGGGTCAGCGGTTCGGGTTGCGCCGAGACGAGATCAGTCATCAGCATTGTGCCAATCGCCACTCCCAGAAGCTTCCTCACGCCTGGTTCTTCTCCTTGATCATGGACATCGCAATCGCTACATGCGACTTCTAAGGGTTGCCGTGATGCAGCAGCAGTCCAATGCCACCCGCCATGAGGATCAGCACTGGTTCAGGAACTTTCCTGAGCTTCACGAGAACCAGGAACGTAATCAGGCCAATCATTAACGTGGGAATATCCACGAGAGAGCGCTTACCGAGGATCACCGCTGCCCCGGCAATCGCGCCGACTGCCGCAGCGGTCACTCCCTGAACAAAAGCTTTGACCTGTGGATTCCCGGCAAATCGCCGGTAGTAAGGAGCCGCAAGCAGGACAATCAGAAACGGAGGAGCAAACACCGCAATTGCCGCAACCGTACCGCCGAGCAGACCGGCGACCAGGTATCCGATGAATGCCGCCGTGATGACCACTGGTCCGGGAGTAATCATAGCCACGGCAATTGCGTCCAGAAACTGTTGTTCCGTGAGCCAGTGGAATCGGCCAACGACCCCGCCATAAAGAAATGGGACGATCGCCAAGCCGCTGCCAAACACAAACGCTCCCGCCTTCAAGAAGAAGAAAAACAGGCTCCATAAGAGACTCGTCGAAGCCGTCCCTTGCGCGCCGGTGAGCAGCCAACCGAAACCGGCTGCTATCGATGGGACGGCCGGCTTCGACAGGAACGCGGGCGCCGCCTTGACGACAACGGAAATCACCCCGCACAAAACAAACAGCCATACAATTTCTGAGCCTGTCCAAACGGTCGTGATCGCGACGCTCGCAAAAATAAGCCAGAGGAGCAGATCTTTGCCCAGCGTCTTTCGCGCGAGCCGAAAAGCGCTTTGCGCGATGATCGCGATCACAGCGGCGCCGATGCCGTAGAACATCCCCTGAATCCAAGAAAGCTGGCCGAAGTAGACGTAAGCAGCGGCGACGACTATCGCCATCAAGAACGAGGGAAGTATGAAGGCTGCGCTTACTACGGCCGCCCCGAAGCGCCCTGCCCGCACCCATCCCAAGTACATTGCCAACTGGGCTGCCAAGGGCCCCGGGGACAGTTGCGAAAAGGCCAACCCCTCAACATAATCCTGTCGCGAAATCCAGCCTCGCTCTTCGACAAGATCTTTCTCCATTCGCGCAGCAAGCGCTATCGGGCCGCCGAATCCGAATGTGCCTAACCGGACAAAGTACAGTAAGAAACCCCGCAGGGAATATGGAGACGCACCCGTCGTTGTGGAGATAGCAGAACTCGCTACTGCTGTATTCTTAATGAGACCCGCCAGTCTTACCTGCCTTTGCGTGACCTTTGCCCAGCTCGTTTAGCGCGGCCTTGAAGCCGTTGGCAAGCTTATCAGCCGGGCCGGTTCCCCAGTAATGTAGAAAATAAATGGTTGGCTGGGTCGTCGTCATGTGGTGATGGATTGCTACGACATCTAGTCCATTCGCACGCAACGCCTTGAGAACCGGAGTGACCTCCCGTGCCAGCATCGCTACATCGCCTGCGATCTCCGCATTCGCATCACTGCCGAAGAACGCCGCCCACGTGTTCAGGCCCATTCGCGAATTAATCTTTGCGCCCATTTCGGTCAATTTCAGGTCGTCTCGGCCGACGGTGATCTTGTACACGGGACCGGTTTGCTCTCCCTCGTGTCCTACGATTCCGGCGATCTTCGCTGTATCGATCTGTCCGGCGGAAACACCCGACTTTCCGCCGACCGCAGACGCTTCGTGCGCGGCCGGCACGCGACCAATGAGGTCTATGGCGGGTTTCGCCATCCTGGCTAGATCATCTGGCTTGCCGTGTCCATGTACATGCATGTAAAAGATGCGTGGGCTCTCGAAGAAAAAGTGATTATGGAGGGCCGTGACCTCCAGGCCGTTGTCGAGTAAAGCGGACATGACCGGATTAACTTCGTCCTCCAAAAGCACGAGATCCCCCATCATGACGTCGCTGCCGCCATCACCTTTGGTCATCGCGAGCCAGCCGCCGAAACCAAACGGCGTCGGCGTTGCGGCTCCGTCAATCGTGACTTTCAGATCGTTTCGAGGGATGTTGATTTTCAGAACGCCCGATTTATGGTCGCCCTTTTTGTCGAGCATTTTAAGCACGCCCTGGTAATCGGCCGGCATCTCCTGCCCGTGTACTGTCAGGAGGGCCATCGAAAGGCAGGTAATCGCAATCAAAGTCTTCATGTTCACTCTCCCTTTTGTTCTAAGTTGCAGTCTTCTTCTGGTTTCCCGCTCCGCGGCGCCCAGTAGGACGTCGGGCGGCTAACGCGAGTCCCTTCTCCTTTTTCTTCTCCGCTCGCCGCCCTAGAAGGGCGTACAAGCCGTCAAACAGGCCTGTTGCCTGTTGAGCAAGTCTCTGGTCGTTTTTCAAGAAAAAAGCAAGGCCCGTCACGACGGCGTCGAGGCCGGCCGCCTCTTTCCGAGTGAATTTGCGGTCCTTAAGATCGATATCATGGACAATCTCCGCTATACCGCAAAGTCCGGGATCGTCAACCAAGCCAAAGCGCTTGAGCATGGTCTCGAAACTACAGTCCTCGCCATGGTGCGTCAGGTCGACGCCGAACATGTCAAAGGCGACGCCGCCTTTGGTTTCTTCGTTGTTGGCTACGAAAAAGAAGCGGCCGCGCCGGTCCACAAACCGCTTGATGAGCCAGATGCAAGCCAGACGATCGATGTGCAGATGTTGCCGTGTCACCCAACGCCGCCCCTGATATTGCGAAAGGTCCACGTTATCGGCGACGCCAGGAGTGTTTCCCGATCGTTTGCCCCCTTGCCCCTGGGCATCATGCATCACTTTCCGGCAGGTCTCGAAAGCTGAAAGAGCAGCAGTGCGCCCCCGCGCGGCAAAGAAATCGATCGCCACGATGGCATCCAACTCCCCGTGTAACTTTTGCGCCTCGGCCTCGAAATTCGCAAGCCGCCCAGGCGAAAGGTGGCCTCTACGCTTCTGCTCCCGCAGTGCTCCAGCTATACCTTCGAACTCGGCAGTCACCCGGGTATAGTCTTCATCGCGGGCCCGCTGAAAAAGAGCGACGATTTCTTTATCTGTAGCCCCTTCGACTGTATTCGCTCGGAATACCGTCGCCTCACCGCCGGAAGAGGCGATCTCCTGCCTCAACCACTGAAAATCTTCATTCGTCTTCTCGCTGAACGGCAGGACATAGATCGAGTTCTTGACTACCACGGCGCCAAGTTGCTGCAGTTTCCTCCATACGCGGACACGCAGGTTGGTTGGTTTCGGTGGCAGCTGATGAACGAGCAAAAGCCAGTTCTGAATATCAGAGGACTTCAACTTATCCATTGTAACAATAGCATTATTGTAACTACTGTTACGTAACAAACACTAAATGTGCAAACCGAGACGATTGGGCGAGATTTCTACACCGACTGCTGGAAATTCAGGCGAAGAGCACGCTGGAGAGAGGCTCGACGTTCGCAGCCAGTTCAATTCAGTTCTAGTCCCACAGGCCAGTCTCGAGTTCCGCGCTCGGAGTGCGAGAGCCACGGTTTCGCATCAAGGTCGGAGTGAACGAATACGTCAGTTTGATCGCAAAACGTTGTTCCCGTAGTTGCTGTGGATTCGCCGCTGTCAGGCTGGCAAACCGGGTTCCCACGTTATAGATAACGTAGAGATCGCAGTCCGGGCGGTAATTGTAGCGAAGGCGGATGTTGGCGCTGACGGCCTGCGTGTTCGCAGTATCCATCTGGACAAGCGTGCTGGTGGTTAGAAAGCGCGAAAAGGAGTAGTTGACCTGGGTACCGGCCAGCACGACTGAGAATTTTCCTTGCGCCAAATCGAACCGGTTCCAACTGGTCGTTGCAGAAACAGAAAGGCGCGCGCTGGGTCTATAATTGGCGCGGACGTTCGCCTCATTCAGACGTCCAGTGTAGTAGGTGCCAAACCGTTCAAACAAATTAAACGTGAACCTGCGATCCTGGCCGGAACCGTACGTGAGTTGGTGCCGTGCAAAATGGTACAAGCCGGGCGGAATGAAGATGTTTTTGTAGATATTGAACGGCGTCGTGATGCGCTGGATGAAGACGTCGTAGAGGTCATCATCGGTGTAGGCCCCATTATGAAAGTTCGCGCGAAACGTGGTTTGCCACTCCTGCGTCTGACTGACACCATGCGTATTCGGCGCGTTAAAGAAAAAGGCTTCAAACTGCAGCTCGCGAACTCCGGGGATCCGTGGCCGCGGTGTTAACGTTAGGTCTGCCCAGTCCTGCTTGGCGTCAGTACGCTCAATGAAGCCTACCTCCGGGTTGAAGTTTGGGCCAATCTTGTTGTGCCTCGCATTGAATTGCAGCCAGTTGGTGTTGTAGGAAACATCACCGCCGAAGTCAGAGTTCCCGCTGGAGATGCCAGGCGAGCTCGTCTTGGCTGCGTAGCCATGTAGGACCAGGTTCTTGAAAAACACCAGCCGTGTGTCGACTCCAGCCGTGCGATTGAAACGGTCCAGCGGGTTTCCCGACTCTTTATCGATGTCAATGAAACCGATGTAAGAGTCGCCGAATAGGGAACGTTTCACGCGCACCACGCTATAGTTGGCGTCGGGGTTCGGTCCGTCGGCGCGCGTCCTTACGTCCATCGCCCCGACCTGGAACCCTCCCAGCGTACCAGTGATCTTGGCACCACCATCGATCGGTACCACCTGGCCGGTGTTCGGGTCGATTCCGATTTGTCGGCTGAAGAATAGCAGATCATTGAAGCCGGTTGAAAAATCAAAGATGCCGGCGTTCTCAAGGAAGAACTGGCGCTTTTCCGGGTAAAAGAGTTTATATGGCGTCAGGTTGAATTGCTGCTGATCGACATCAGCATCAGCAAAATCGGTGTTCACCGTGAAATTGGCTACCAGGTTCGAGCGCAGGCCGTACTTAACGTCGACGCCTCCCGTATGCAAGCCCCGCGTCCCGGTTCGAGTCAGATTGCTGACTCCTCCAAGAGCGTACGGCTTCACAATGAATAACCTGCCGCTGCCGATGTCACTGATGCCGCGCAGTTCTCCCGCTTCGGATACCTTGGTGATGCCAAACACGCGTCGGTATGCAGACCAGAGATCCTCTTCATTCTTCCGCCTGATGAAGCGCTTGAAGTTCACTCCCCAGACCACGTCTTGAGATTGCGTGAAGTTCAACGTCGTGAACGGAATGCCGACGGTCGCCGTCCAACCCTGATCGGTGATCCGAGCTTCGGAGGTCCAGACGCCATCCCACCCCGGGTCGAAATCCTGGCTCTCTGAACGCCGCTCTTCTGTGATCAAACCATCAACCTGGGTACCCAGGGGATTAATCTGAAAGGCATAAGCGTTGCGCCGATCGTGTGTGGAGTCGATGATGACCTCGAAGTAATCGTCCAACGCCTGGCTTAAGTCCCGGCGCAGTTCCGTGGCCACGATACCTTTGGCGTCGGAGTCGTAGCAGGTGATTCCAAAATAAACCTCGTGACGCGTGTAGAGTATCCGTACTTCTGTGCGTTCCGTGGGCGCTTGGCCCTCGTGGGGCTCGAGCTGGCGAAAGTCCGCAATGGGCTCCGCAGTCTGCCACAGCGGGTCTGCAAGCGTGCCGTCGAGCCGCGGCGCGCTATCCACGCGCACTGCGTGAGCGATTTTGCTGGCAGCCTGTGTAGATTCTGGGACCTGGCCAATGGCCAGCGAGACCTCAGCGTTCGCCAAGGTTAGGCAGAGAAAAACATGCGATGCGATCCACCGGGTTCGGTTCCTGGGCGTCGCGGAGCCGTACCTAGAACTGTGGCCGCGAGCGGCAATCCATTTGAGTTCGTGTGGCAAATGGCGTTCATACGAACTGTAGCCGCAACGAAAGTCTCCCATTAGCAAGCTGTTGATTGTACGCAAAAATGATCGGATAATTTCCTGAAAAAACAGGCGCGGATCCAGCCCACCCTCAGAAGCCGCAAATGCGGATTCGTGGGGTGGGAGCCAGCCGCGCGCAGAACTTTTCTGAACAGAAACAGAGCCAGATCGGGTTTTATACTTCTGTAGAATGGATTAAAATGAATGCCCTCACCGTGGTGACCCAGTCATAATGAGGCACATTATAAACCTCACAAGTAATCCACTTCATGCCTCACTTCTGTGTCACGTCGAAATCGTCGAAGTGAATCACGCTATCGGCCTTGGTCCAAAGGCCGACCTTACCGGCCTCAGGGAAAGTTGAGTCCTCCACCTCGAACAGTTTCTCCCCGTTGAAATAGACCTCGAACTGCGGCCCTTGGAAAGTGACTCGCAGCGTGTTCCATACTTGCGAGGGCACTTTGTGTTTGACCCCGTAGGTTCCCTTAGCAGTGCCTTTCGGAGCAATGGAGCTGCGCCGGCCTTTCTCGACTTTATAAAGCACCACGTTGTCCTCGAGTGCGTTGGCACGGACGAGGTAATAGTTGTTGGGATCGCGATAACGCCATACCAGTCCAGCACCTTGATCCACGTGGCCGGAAATTGCCCTGGTTCTCACGCTGAGCTCGCCATCCTTGAAGGTTGCTTTGTTTAGAATGGCGAGGGGAAAGCGGCCGTCAGCTGGGTCGTTGGAAAGTTGCGCCAGCACGTTTGGCTTGCTGGGTGCGGTATTGTCTGGACGGACCTCCCACTTGGGCGCTCCACCCGCGTGGGTCATTGTTGACGTCTAACCCGGTGGGATAGTTCCCGTTGGGTCTGAATCAAAGTTGAAAGTTTCGGCACTGGCCTGGTTGGTGAAGCCGGCTAGCAAAAGCGCAGCCGTCGCAATCACCCCTAAGGTAGTGGACTTCATAACACTCTCCTTTGCCACACTTATTGTAGTGGTCCGAACGTGAAAATTGGCTGAATGGTGTTCTGGACCTGCGATGGATTCAACCGCTAAACGATGTAGGCTATGTCGGCAACTTGAGTCCGCCGTTTTTTGGAAAAGCGGTTGTCGCCAACCGAGCACTGGCGTCTGCAGCTTTCGCTGAGATTCAAATTCTGACTGGGAGGCCGATTTTTCTACAAACTTTCAGGTTTAACCGTTACAATTTGAAGCGATGTCTTAACCGAGGGGCGGAGGTAAGACCGTGTTCCTGCGATCAGTAATAGTTGTCGTATTATGGGCATTCGTACCTTTGGCTGCGCAGAACGGTTCGCCGTCCGCCAAGCCCGGTAAGCCTGTCTTGCGAACAGTCATAGACGTGGCGATGCCTGGACCGCCCGTTCGCTTCGATTATCAGAGTCTGGATCCGACAGATGGCCGTCTCTACATCGCCCACATGAACGCTGACCATCTTGTCGTTTTTGACACGATGAGTCGGACGGTGGTTGCCAATCTTGATGGCTTTGCCCGGGTCCACGGCGTTTGGGCCGTGCCGGAGCTTGGACGGGTCTATGCTTCGGTAACCGGTCGTCACCGTGTGGATGTCGTCGATGCGAAGACACTGCGGGTGATCGCACAAGCCGGACCGATTTCTTATCCTGATGGTTTGGCCTATGCACCCGGGCCCAAGCGGGTCTTCGTTTCGGACGAGCACGGCAAAGCGGACGCTATCATCGATGCCCAAACCAACCGCCTGCTCACCAGTATCCCGCTCGGAGGTGAAGCGGGTAATACAATCTACGATTCAGGTGCCAAACAAATCCTCGTCGCCGTTCACGAGACTGACGAACTCGTAGCTATCGACCCCGAGGCCATGCGTATCGTCGGACGCCATAAGCTAACCGGAGTGAAAACACCGCATGGCGTCTCGATCGACGTAGCTCATCGTCTGGCGTTTGTCGCTGGCCAGGGAAACCAAGTAGTCGCCGTCGTCAAACTCGAGTCGATGAAGGTTCTGGCAACTCACCCTGTCGGTGCGAGCCCGGACGTCTTGGCCTTCGACGCCGAGTTGGGGCGGCTATACGTCTCTGCCGAGTCAGGCAACGTCTCCGTCTTTCATCTCCAGGGCCAGGACTTGGTCCTACAGGGCGAACTTTCCATGCCCCATGCCCATACAGTCTCCGTTGATCCGAAAACACATCTCGTGTATTTCCCTCTTGAGAATGTCGATGGGCGTCCGCTGCTGCGGATCATGGAATGTGTTATTCCGTAGGTTCGTTCGGGACCAAGAGAAGCGATCGTCGCCTGTCACCTCTTTGTATCGATACCGGTGACCTTTCGGTTGCTTGTGTTGTAGCGATGAAGACCGGCTCGCCGGTCCCACCGCAGTCGACCACTAACAATTCCGGGAAGTTCCTGCGGACTTGCGTTCTACTGGTTCGTCATTAACGATCGCGATTCGATCTTTTAGCCTTCGCCTTACTGCGCGGCACCGCTTGCGAACCAGTTCCGATTCCGAGGCTCAGTTAATCCAAATGTCGCGAAACGCCACAGGCGAATTTGGGTACGACTGGATGCCGATGTATCCGGCCGGAGCGCCTCCGACAGTTGCAACGCCGCGCTGCGAGTCAGTGTTGTCGAAAACGGTTGTCAACTGAGTCGCTCCGTTTTCGGTGTCGGTGAGGGTCACTTCATAGTGGTTCCCAGTGGCGACGATGTCGTATTGCATCCACACATTGGGACGACAGGGCGGCCCTGGCGTGAATTGCTGGATGCGCGCGTCGTGGCCGCCGGTGTGAATGATCAGGTCGCCGGCCGTAGTAGTCCTTGTTGACGTCGCCGCGCGCATTATCGTCAATCTGGACTTCGAAGCCTGAGAACACAGCGGTCCACGCGGGGTTCGTAGCCACGGCAGCGCCTTCGGCATCGGCGCGAGCGCGCAACACAGCGGGCATGCGTTCCAGCGGATTCCGAAACCGGATGAACACGCCACTATTGCAGTTGTTCGGATCGAAGACTTTGAACTGCAGCCGGAGGTGGAAGTTGTCGAACGCCTGCACAGCGTAGTACAGCATGGCGAAATCGGAGGAGCCGTAGCTCACCAACTCACCGCGGATAAACGCGAAGCCCTGCCCGCCGTTCGGACCGCCAGCAAGCTGCCACTTCTTGAACGTTGCCACGGTGCCGTCAAACAGGGGCGTCGTGAAGCCTGCCGCGGACGCGCTTCGAGGCACAGGTCGCGGCAGAACGCTCGCTTCGAGCAAGTTCGCCGTGCGCCGCGACAGCGCCACCCCCGTCAACATAGGGTTCGGAGAGCCAAGGCTAGGAAACAGCGCCGGAGCGGCGACGTAGCAGTTCGTCGTATCGTGGATGCGGCCGAACTCGTTTGTGACCGAGGTCGACGGATCCGTTCCCATCCACAGCGTGCCGGCATCGTGATGGGTGCTGCCTTCTGGATCGCGGCGGTCCGCATACGGGTGGGCCGCACGCAAATCCGCTCCGGTCGCGCCAGCCGGTATCGGCACGGTCTTGCCCTCTTTCGTCCCGAGGATCTCGAACGGCTTGCCGTTAGCAAAAATCAGGGCCACTTCATCGGCCAAGGCGTCCATGGCATCCCAGGTCTGCTTGTCAGCGTTAGATTGCGTAGTGTTGCTGGTTCCGGTCTTTATATCGGCCAGGCTCACTTCAGCGATCGCGCGGGAATCCTCGGTTTTGGTGGAGATAGCCGGATAAAGCTATCGGCGTTCTGCGGTGTCATCTCGCCGATCCCGCGGAGAGTGATCACCACGTTACTATCACCGGCAAGCAGCATGGCATCGAGTTGCTCGGTATCGGGGATTTTCTTGAACAGCTCAGCCTCGGAATCTTGCCCTAGCTTGTTGAGCCCGGAGGCGGTGATCTGCAGATGGAAGAAGCGGTCCTCGCCGGAAATATTGGCCTTGCCTTTGACGAACAGCGCGGAGGCCTGAAGCGATGTCATAGCCGAAGACGGCAGCGACGTCAACGAAGTCACTGGAATGCGAATCGTCAAATTGGATCGCAAATGTGCAATGAGATTCCTGCCCATGCGCTGCGCGGCGCGCGAAGAAAGCGAGTCTTTAAACGTGTTCAAAGCCAGGCGCGTGCTCTCGATGGTGCCCAGTGCCACTACCACTGCGCTCTGGTTGCCGTTCGGAGGCGCGGCGAGCGAGATGACTTTCTCGAGGCCGTCGATGTCTTTGACACGCACTCCCGTAACCCGCACCCAATTATCGGACTGCGTCTCGGTGATAATGTCCAGCACGCGGACGCGAGGGACGATCATCAGGCGCTTGCGCGCATCGGCATCAGTTCCAACACCGCCCGTTTCACTTGCTGCCACACGCGCTACCTTGATCAGTTCAGGCACCGCGCTGAACTTGTTAATTGGGAATAGGCCAGGCTCCGTCCGCGCCTGAACGGCCAAGGGTGCTTCCAGCTTCAGCAGACTAAGCATATCGGTGCGCGTCGTAGTGTCTGTCGCTTTCAGACCAAGAAAGTCGCGAAGTTCGTCGTCGCTCACCGCCGCGCTGCCCGTAGTGGTCGTAGATCCGCCGGTGGCCGCGGCGCCCATCGCGAGAGCCAGATCGCCCAGCGCCTCCAGACCCGCATAGCGTACGGCAGCATGATCGGGCAGGGCCGCCAGCTGGATGGCGTGCGGCGCGGAAGCCGGCAATTTGAGCGCATCGAACAGCTGGCGCCGCAGAGCCATATGCAACCGGCCATAAATGAAATCATTCGTGTCCGTGGCGCCGATTTGATCGCTGGCCTCGCGGAAATAAGGATCGGTAAGGGCGGCCACGACCGAAGCTGGCCAGTTCTTGAATTCCGCATCTAGCAATTGTGGGGACCAGCCTCCCCAGGCCAGTGACCTTCCACCAATACTGAACAGCAGGCCGGGATAGCCGAGTGCCGGGTGGCTGTCCCAGGGCGCGCGGAAATCCGGTGTACCGCCCATGTACGGCATGTTTTGGAAATGCTCGGGAAGTGTAAACGGGCCGGATTCCAGAACGAGAATCCGGCGGCTGTGCGTCAGGTCGTTCAGAAACAACCTCGACGCCGTCACAGCAGCGAAGGTACCGCCGCCGATCACGATTACATCGAATCCCCGCGGACGTCCGGCGACGGTTACGGCTGCGCTGTCGGTTGCTTCCTGCAACGTATTGCACAGGAAACGACCCATATTGTCGAGCGTAAAAGTAGTAATCTCAGATGTTAATCCCATGCGGAATCCTCCCGAACCCGAATAGTATGCGCCGGATATGTTCGAAATTCCAGGAGACTTTGCTTACGTACGCTTTCATACACCGTGCGAGATCTGTGGATTTCTTGCACGCAGTATTTCGTTGTGACGCGTCGCAAACTCGCGCAGGACTCGGACAATCAGGTTTCTCAATCAGGAGAAAATATCCGAGCGGACGTTGTGCGCAGCGCGGCGTTCAATGTCGCAGCTACTCAAGTGTCCAACACGTGCCCTGCGTCTCGAATCGCCAGGACGACTTCGTTGCGGTAATCGATCAGTTCATTCGTGGCTGAGGAAGACAGTTCGGTTTTTCGCTGCTCCATCACCTCCTGAGAGTCCGTTCCCGCCAAGGCTGGCACCGAAGTTCTTTTCTCGGTCGCGCTTGCGCGCCGTGCATAAATTTTTATGCATAGCGCTCGAAGACCCGGCGGGGGCTGATCAGCGCAGGGCCGGCAGCATCACCGGGGCGTAGCCCTTCGCGCGCGGCGCAATCCGGCGCAGCCGATCCATCAGCCGCTCGAACACTCCCTTCTCCTCGTAGTGATCGCTGTAGCTCACCCCTGTGCGGCCGGCGTGGCGCCAGATCTTGGCCGCCACGAATAGGAAGCGCAACCGCGCAGTGGCCAAAGTCGTGTGGCGTAGTTCCGTGGCATCGGCCTGCGGTTCGCGGTTGAACAACATCAGCCAACAGTTCAGGTTGTAGGCCAGCATCGCCAACTGGAAATGATTGCTATTCACGTCGAAACGGCCCGACGGATGCGCCGCCAGCCCGGCATCGTTGTTCGCCTCTTTGATCAGGTTTTCGGCGCCGCCCCGCTGGTTGTATAACCAGACGACGAAGTAGATGGGATCCTTCAGGTCGGTCACGAAGACGCGGTATCTGTACTGGCTGGTCTCGAACAACTGGTACTGGTCGGTTTCCCGGTTGTTCTCTACTTCCTCGCGCGCTTTCTCATAGCGCAGGGCGACGAATCGGTAGGCCTTCTTCCACCCCTCGGGTTGATAGCGGAATTCACACTCCCACTCGGCATCGGTCTTCTGCGATGGCTTCCACTCGGTCTGACGCAGTTGCTCCACCATGCGGGACGTCTTGCGCGCCGAGATCACGAACTGGGCGTGGAACTCTTCATAAGCTTCGACGGCCTCCCGGCAGTAGAATCCCGAATCCGCGCGACCGAAAATCCGCTTCACGCCCGGCGGCAGCGCCGCATGCACCTGGCGCAGATGATCACCGATTTGTTTCCCATCCGGACGGTCGCCGTTGCGCAATTCGCCCCAGACGTATTCCCGTGTCTCAGCGATAAACGTCAGCATGGGCTGGAAGCTTTTCTTGCCTTTGTTCTTCGGGTTGTAGCTCTTGCGTCCGCCCATCTGCTGGCCATACAGCGTGTGCACCGTGGTGTCGGTGTCGATCGTGACGACCTCCAGCTTTACATTGGCCGCCGCCCAGACCCGTTCGCGCAGGGTGCGCATGATGGTCAGAATCTGCCGGGCGACATTCAGATGG
>QHXW01000581.1 GCA_003223115.1 Acidobacteriota bacterium | reverse complement strand
CCCTTGTATCCATCGGGCGCGTAGCGGCCTTTCGCGGCCTGAAACACATCAAAGCCGAACTCCGTCTTGAGGTGGGAAAACGGATCGTCGGCATACGTGATCAGATTTCCGAACTTCACACGAAGCTTTGGATACAGCAAAGGAACCGCGAGGTTGGTGGCCATGCTGTGGCCGCTATTGTCCGCAGCATAGTGCGCTAACGCTCCCAGAGAAAACGCGTACTCATTGAGGTCTTGAGAATTGTGAATCAGGCTGAGAATAAAGTCGCCGGTCCGGATGTAGTGCGTCAACTCACTGAAGAACTTGTTGCTAAACGGATAATCGCCCAGGTCCTGAATGATGCTGCCGCCGTAGGCGTACGCGTGTGCTTCGATCAACTCCTCCGGAGTGGCAGCCGGAAATCTCTCAAGCAAAAGTACTTTGATGGAGCCATCCCAAACCGAGTCGATAATCGCCTCGTGGGTGAGCACGGAATAAGGACGGGCAGCTGGAACCGAGAGCAGGAACAGGAGCCCAACACAAACCGTGGGCGGAATTCGAAGCACCCTCCTGGATAAAATTTTCACTTTCATATGGGACCCCTTTTACCTTGCTAGCCGGGCAGCAGTATTCCGTTCTCCAGGGAACCGGCTGGACGCTGACTCATCACCGGTCTGGTTACCGCTTTTGAATGGTCTGCCGGCCCTTCGACCTCCGCGGGCGTGCTGACGACTTGCTGGGCGCGCACGACGAAACGTTTCGGCGCGTGTCCCATGAAGTAGAAGGGAGATATTGAGGGCTTTCGTTGTCATACGCCGCCTCTGCTACTGCCCCAGTACCGTCAACTGCGATTGGCTGCATGCTGGAATCGCAAGCTCCGGCATCGGTTTGGCTTGAAAGAGGCGCTGGCAAGGTTTAGCCAGCCAGCGAGCCCAGCGGTTGGCGCTCTTCCTGCGGGCGCTGTCGGTCGCAATCCCTGTGTTGGCGTACATCTGGCGATAAAGCTTGGAGATGAACAGGAACGCCAGGCGCGCCCTCAGCGTCGTGACGCAATTCGATCGTTTCCAGATCTCCGCCAGACTGTAGAAGCTGTCCCAAACCTTCTGTGTGCGCATGCGGATCTCTTCCGCAGCCATGGTCGGATGCGGGATGAACAGCTTCGGGCGGAGAGTCGTGGGCAAGAGCCAGTACCGCGTGATGGGAACTCCCTGGATTCGGTCCACGGTCTCTCCCAGGTTTTCCTCCCAGCGTTGGAAATCCACGGTGCCCGGGAACGGCGTCATGGTCACGAATTGAGCAAAAGTGAGGTCCGCCTGCTTGGCAAGAGCCGCAGTCGCCTCGAAGGTTTCCTCCCGATCTGTCGAGAGACCAAAAATAAAAGATCCAAGCACGTGCACGCCGTGCCGCTTGAAGGTTCGGAGGCGTTCGGCCAAAGCTTCTCCGGAACAATTGAAATCCTTGAAGACCGCCTTCAGGCCTTCTGCTGTGACTGCCTCGACTCCGACCAATGCGCCTTTAATATGGGCCTTCTGCATCGCGTCCAAGAAGTGCGGGTCCTCAGCGGCTTCCATGGTGATCTGCGTGTAGAACACCATGTCGGATGGAAGTTGGGAGAGGCTTTCCATCAACTCAAAACGCTCGGCGCGAAGAGCCTGTAATTCAGCCAGCCTCTGAGCATTGTTTTGCCGCTCGGCCAGCGCGAGGTCGGCGAGCGTCACGGGGTAGAAGTTGTCGTCTGCCAACGCGATGAAGCGGTAGCCTAACTGCCTGAGCTGGACGATCTCCCGGATGACGATGTGAGTGGAACGTTGCCGCGGACGCTGGCCGTCGGTGCGCCAAACCGAACAAAACGAGCAGTGCTTGGGACACCCGCGGACGGTTTGGACCGACGCCCACATGTACCGCCCCCGCGGAGTCAGGTCCCACCGGGCAGGCAGAAACCGGTCGGCGGAAACGCGGCCGCCCTCGTAAATGCGGTTGGGTGTTCCCTTCGAGCAATCGGCCAGGACAGTTTTCCAGATATCATCGCCATCCCCCTTCACCACGGAATGGGCGCCACCGAGTTCGTGAGCCTCGTCAGGATAAAGCGTGGCGTGGATGCCGCCGTAAACCACCCAGGCTCCGCGCTCACGCGCCAGCCGTCCCAGTTCGAGGCCGCGGTAGGCGTTGCCGGTGTGGATTCCGATGCCGACGATATCGCCGGGCTGAACCTGCTTCGGATCAAAAGGTTGGAGCGTCTCGTCTGTGACGATTGGATCTCCGTATTCGGCTGGCGTCGCGGCGGCCAGGACAAATAACCAGCGGGGCGTTATGACGCCAATTCCAAACGACACCTCACTCGGATTTACCAGGTGAACAGCCAAGCGTTCGTACCTCCTTGGTTGACAGAGACCAGATATTTCAGATCGCAGTTCCTGTGCGCGGAAAACGTGTTGATCTCGGCAAAGAGGGCACGGGCGGGCCGCCAATGGGAGAAGGACACGGTTTAGAGCACGTCGCGATTGTATACTAGGGAAAACCCTAGGTCAATCCACCCGCCGAGGTCTGTCCACCCGCCGAGGTCGCCCGAGGCCCCGCTCGTTAACCTCGATAGGTTAATCGTATTTACTTGTTGATGAAAACATGCGATCTTATGGTCAGTCGCTTAATCGGATTGAGTTAAGCCAAACGGGAAGGAGACGCCAGTGGACGTCCCTCAGGTAATCAGGCGGCGCCTGAAAGAGTTGGGATTGGAGCAGAAGGATCTGGCGGCCGCCGCAGCCGTCACCGAATCCTACATTTCACAGTTGCTCGCCAGAAAAAAGGCTCCTCCCGCGCCCGACCGCACCGATATCTACGACAAAATCGGAAAATTCCTGAAGCTCCCGGGCGGTGAGCTTTCAAAGCTGGCGGAGTTGCAGCGCAAGGAAACCTTGCGGAAGAAAGTGGCTGATCCGCCGCGGCCTCTGTTTCGCGAAGTTCGTGAATTGACTCTGGGCAAGTGCGAGCCCCGCAAGCGCAAACAAGTACGCGCGATCTTTGAGAAGGAACCCTTCGGGGAGATCGAGCGCCTCATCACGCAAAAACTCCTGGATGTGGCCAAGCGGATTGCCAAAGAAGAATTGGCAAGTGAAAACTGGCTGCGCCTGGTGGCTCGGCTCAGCAAACGAAGCTATGAGCAGACGCGGGTGCTGATTCTCGAGTTTTTGGATACGGATGTCTTCCATGTGTCGATCGAAAACTGCGTCTCGTTTCTCGATCCTCTGATCGAGTCCTGGGACATCGACCTCGAGAATTTTGGTGTGGAGATTGTCCTGAACCGCCGGCTAGCCCTCGAGCGCGTGAAGAGATTTGAGTTCCAGGAAAAGAAGCCCGAGCCGGCGGTCGAGCGGCAACCGGGTCTGGAACAGTTCTTCAAAGATGCTTCGCTCAGCGGCGATGCCACTCCGGATGAAATCGAGTTTCTGAAGAGGTTGAAATTCAATGGAAGGCGCCCGGCCGCAATATACTATTACCGGGAATTGCAAAACCTCAGAGATCCGCTTCATTTCGCCGGTCCTCTATCAAGAGCGCCGCGATGACGGGGAGCGCCTTCAGGCAAACTTAAGCGGGTCGAACATCAGGGGAGTAAAACCGGGTATTGCAAAGGTGGCACCAGTAGGGGTCGCGACCCAATAAGCGGAGAAGCCAATCGAATAGGCCCCGCGACGGTTGAACGCGGTTGGAGTGGCAATTCGGGCAAAGAAATGGCATGGCATTTTCTAGCATGTATTTGAACCAGCTCATCGGGAGGGAATTCGCCGGATCACCCGCCCACGCATCTGATCAGGCGTTGACCGCGTGAAGGACTCCAATGCGGGCGCCGTTTCCCGTGCGGACGCCGCTTCACGAGCAGGACGCGCCTTCACAATTGCCGGCGGCATTTCCACGAGATAGTCGTAGATTCCCCGGCGCCGCTCAATAGGGTCCGGCTGGGCGACGATTCTCTTTTCAAGAATCTTACAGCCTTCGACGCTCTCACCCACCTCATGATTGAATCGGGATCGAACCGTTTTGGTCATGATTGTCCTTGCTTTGCCCTGTCTCGCGCTCGTGCGTTTCTGCCGTAGCCGCTGCTTTGGCATCCTTCTTGGATCGAGAGCCCGCGCTGGCGGAAGTCCGATACAGTTGCGGGCGTGCCGCGCTTACATTCATCGCTCTTCCGTTGAGTTCGATTCCGTTGACAGCGACGATTGCCTTTTCCGCGTCGCCATCGTCCGTCATCTCCACAAAGGCAAAGCCTCGGGGTTTGCCAGTCTGCCGGTCTGTCATGATCCTGAATCGCTCAACAGTTCCGTGCTTTTCAAAGATGCATCGAATGTCCTGGTCGCTGGCGTCAAGACTGAGGTTTCCTACGAAGATATTGTTCATCTGTTCTCTTTTTTTGGGTTGTTTCGGCCGCGTTCAGTTTGTCGGAACTGGCCGGGAGTGTTCCAGCCACTCAACCGGATGAGCTCGAACCAGCGAGTTCCGCTCCAGGATATCGGCCCATTTGGGATCCCCTCTCAGATTCTGGAAGATTCCGAGCGTGCCTTCGTATGTCCCTTTGGCAAGAAACACTTCATCGCCCTTCTGAAACGTCGACAAATTCTGGGGGAGTTGCAATTGGTGCCGTCCTCTCTCTGGCACAAGCCATCCGGGACGGACGGTAGAATGGCCGGAAAACAGCTAGGCCGCTCGGCTCATGGTGGGTAATGCCATCTTCATTCTAGCAAATTGCGGCGAACAGTGGGCTCGGACGCTCCAGGACCCGCCGCGCTCCTATCCCGCCAGACTTTATGCGGACCGGCAGTGCTGAATGCTTCCGCGCCGCCGGGATCGCGCGCTAGGGTGTAGCGGGTGTCTGTTTAAATCCTTTTTCGGCCTTCAACGCGTTCTGGAGAACCTGCACCGCCGATTGGGCTGCGCGCAACTCTTCCGGACGCTCCTTGTGACCCGGAATTTTCGGATCGATATACTTCATGCGGAAGAATTGATTGTCGGCCAAGGTCAAAAGAGCTTGCAGTTCTTCCACGGTCAAATGGATTGCTATTTTCGCCATGTACAAATCATTTTACCATGAGCCGCTCATAGCGCATGGCCGCGCGGATTGTGCGGCAGACTTGCGGTTTTTTGAGGCTACGGTATTGCCCGCTCGCCCATCGAAGGGCGTTGCATGGCGCGCACTGCGTTAGGCATCCGGGTCTTGCAGATCTACGGGGACTGCGCTCCAGGCTTCGACCACGGCGGCACGATACCGTTCATTCGGGCAAATGCAATCAATTGGCCCATATGTTCGTTGGCGTGGACAATGATCCGGAGGTACATGCCGTCAACCGTGGCATCCCGCCCTAAGACCTTGACCTTGCGGCGCAGATCATCGGGCTTCACTCCAGCGTAATTGGACCATTTCTACAAACGACTCGCCCCAAAGATCGCAGCACGGGCAACCAGACGGTCGCGTAAACCGATGACATCTGCTGTTCCGCAGGTTTGGCGGAGAGCCGCTCGAGCGCAATCCTGAGCTCCGCCATATTCGGAAAGCGATCCTGCGGGTGCTTTGCCAGGCACCTGGTGACGATGCGCGCTGCAGTTCGGCTGGCGCCTGGAGCGGCGAAGGATCATCTCGCAGCACAGCGCTCAGCGCCAGCGCGCTAGAGTTTCTGCCAAACGCGCCCTTTCCCGAAAGCATCTCGTAGAGCACCGCGCCAAAACTGAACACATCCGAACGCTCGTCGAGCAGCTTTCCCTCCACCTGTTCCGGCGCCATATAGGCTGCAGTCCCGACGATTGCGCCTTCGGTCGTCTTTGTGACGTCCGAATCGGAATGCGACATCAGCTTAGCCAGTCCAAAATCGAGCAGCTTGGCCGCGCCCTTCCGCGTCACCAGGATGTTGCCGGGCTTGAGATCGCGATGAAGAATGCCTCGTCCGGGCGCTTCTTCAAGTGCGCCGGCGATTTGGAGAGCCAGTTTCACGGCTTCCTCCACTCGCAGCGGGCCCCGCAACGGCTCGCCCTCGACATACTCCATGACCAGATAATCCGGACCGACGTCATGCAGCGTGCAGATGTTTGGATGGTTGAGTGCGGCGATCGCGCGAGCTTCCAGCTCAAAACGCTCCGTGTAATGACTCTTTAGCTGTTTAATCGCGACGATGCGGTCGAGCCGCGGGTCACGCGCCTTCCACACTTCTCCCATGCCTCCCGCTGCTATGGGTGCAAGGATCTCGTACGGTCCGAGTTTGTCACCGGCAGAAAGCGGCATACCAGGATTTAGCTCAGTTTAGCCGATCAGTAAGCGGATCACGCCCGGATCAGTCTACGCGCAGGCCCACGCGAAGGCTCAGGGGCGCCGCGTTTGGTACGATATGGTCGATTGGAGGACCACAGATGGCTCATTTCTCCAGACGCGATTTCTTGAAAACCGGACTCGCCGCGGGTGTACTCGCTGGCGCCGGAAGGCTGCCCTTGGGGGCGGCGCGCGGGACAGCTACGGACTGGGTCACGCTCGGGAAGTCCGGCGTCAAGGTGACGAGGCTCGCGTTCGGCACCGGTACCTACAGCGGGCGAACACAGCGCGAGCTGGGACAGGACCAATTCACCAGATTGGTGCGCTACGCCTACGACCACGGCATTCGCTTCTTCGAGACCGCCGAGACTTACGGCGAGATGCACAAGATGCTAGGCGTGGCGCTGAAAGGCATTCCGCGCGACTCGTACCGGCTGATGTCCAAGGTGACGACTCGCGAAGGCGTGGATCCGCAGGAGAAGATCGATGAGCTGCGCAAGCTGGCGAATACCGACTACTTCGACATCATGCTGATGCACTACCAGCACGTGGCTACGTGGCCGGCAGATACCGTCCGCTGGCAGGAAGGGATTCTGGAAGCGAAGGCGAAAAAAGCTGTGGTGGGGCACGGCGCGTCGGTACATGGGCTGCCGGCATTGCGCCGCTTCCCGGGAAACAATTGGCTCGAAATCGCCATGATCCGGATGAACCACAACAGCACCAAGATGGACGCCGAGGATTACGCCACCCACGGCGCGGGAAACGCCAGCGAGGTGGTCACGCACACCAAGCAGGTCCGCGCAGAAGGCATG
>QHXW01000164.1 GCA_003223115.1 Acidobacteriota bacterium | reverse complement strand
TGAAAGGCTGAGCCGCTGGAAAATGGTCTTGCTCCACCGCGGCACCGCAGCAACCGACATTCTGCAGGAATTGGTCAGGTCTGGTTTCGATGAGGGTGTTGGCGAGAACCATCCTGTCCACGCAGCTATGAGCTACCTCCAGACTCACAGCGCCGACGCCGATCGGATGAACTACGCCCGGGCACGCCGGCTGGGCCTGCCGCTCGGCAGTGGCAACGCGGAAGCTACTTGCAAGAGCCTGTTTGAGGTGCGGATGAAACGCTGCGGCGCAAAGTGGAAGGGGGCAACGGGGGAGCACATTGTGCAACTACGGGCTCTGGCCCTAAGTGACCGATGGGGACCCGCGGTCGAGTTGACACTTCGCCCGTTGCGCAAGGCTGTCCGCGCGGCTTAAAGCTTGGTGTCCAGTATGAAAGCCACACCTCCTCCGCCCTGGATCAGCGGTCCGCCGGCAGCGGCCGGAATCAGCGCGAGCGTTGCGAGGGGCTCATTCTCTCGCCGGAACAGAAAGTCCGAGACCGCCACGTACGTTTGCGGCTTGCCCAACAAGGGATTGATCACCAGCTTGCCCTTGTCGAGAGAAATCCTGGAGACTCCGAGAATGCGCGTCAGGAAGCGCAGGATCTCCTGGCGCGGCGCGGCGGGCTCGACATAGCCGAGGAAGGGGCGCACGAGATCGGTCTTGATGGACGATAGCGCGGGCCTAGCGGGCTTTTTCAGTTCGCGAGTCAAATAGCCGCGGATCAACTTTGAAATTCCCTCGAAGGCACTCCCGCTACCGGAGTTGATCATGAAGATGTAGCCCACGCCCTGGTCCGGCAAGTAAGCCATTTCGTTGAGCCCGCCTTCGACGCCGCCGTTGTGCCCGTGGTAGACGAAACCGTGCCCGACGGCGGTGTAAATGCTGAGCCCGTATCCCGCGACTCTGCCTTCATTGGCGGCCAGCGTAGTGGCGGGCCTTTCCATACGCTCAATGGATGCACCTTGCACAAGCTGTACGCCGCCGAACGAACCGCGGTTCAGGAAGAACTGAACGTAATTTGCCATCTCCCGCGCCGAAGCGTTCGCCGCGCCCGCTGGACATCGTGATGTGCCAATAGGGATAGGGCGTTCTGCCGTCGGGACGGTAGAGCCTGGTCAGCTTCTTCTCCACGTCCGGCGTGAGAAAAAAGCTCACTGTGTCCAGGCGTAGCGGCTGGAAAAAGTTTTCCTGCACATAGTCTTCGAAGCGCTGCCCGGTGACCTTTTGAACAACGTATGCCGCAAAGGCCGGGCCCGAGTTGCAATAGGAATAGGAAAAAAAGGTACCGGGCCGCCATCGCGAGATGCGCGAATCAGGGTGATAGTCCAGGCCGGCACGCAGTGTCATGGGCGTGGGATCACTGCTGGCGTACTCCTTGAGATGCAGGTCGTCAAAGCCTGCTGTGTGTTCGAGCAAATGCACGACGCGCACCGGGTCGGTAGATTCCCAGGGATTGTGGAACCAGATCTCGGGCGCCAGGCTGTGAGCCGAATCGCTGAGGTGCAGCCGCCCCTGCTCCTGAAGCCGCAGGACGGAGAGTGAAACGAAACTCTTCGTGACCGAGCCGATACGGAACAGAGTGTCTGGAGTGACATCCGTACCTGCGGCCACGTCAGCTTTTCCGATTCCGGCGGTCCAAAGGACATGTTCCCGGGAAACGATGGCGACGCCGGCGCCGGGCGTCTTGTTCTCCGCCAGCACTTTGCGAATGGCCTGTTCCAGCTCGGGGGTTGTCTTTGGAACCGACGGTTTGGGCGGATCGGCCGCCACGAGCCGGATGACGCACAACAGCGCCACCGCGGAACGAATCATGGCAAGGCTCCTCAAGCAGTTTTGATGGAAGCCGCGTGCGTGAGGCCACGGGCTTCGATCTCCATTTCGCGAATGCGGAACTTCTGGATCTTTCCCGTCACGGTCATCGGGAACGAATCCACGAAACGAATGTATTGCGGAATTTTGAAGTGTGCGATGCGCCCGCGGCAGAAGTCGCAGATCTCCTCTTCTGTGGCGCTCTCGCCGGCCTTGACCTTGATCCAGGCCAGCACCGTTTCTCCCAGGCGTTCGTCGGGGACACCGGTGATGTAGACATCTGCGATTTTGGGATGGCCGTGCAGGAATTCCTCGATTTCGCGCGGATAAATGTTCTCGCCGCCGCGAATAATCATTTCCTTCAACCGTCCAGCGATATGGAAGCAGCCGTCCGCGCCCATGGTGGCCAAGTCACCGGTGTGCAGCCAGCCTTCTGAGTCGACCGCGAGAGCTGTGGCTTCAGGCTCCTTGTCGTAACCTTTCATCACCAGGTACCCACGCGTACAGAGTTCGCCGCGCTCCCCGGCTTCGACGGTTTGGCCCGATCCCGGCGCAATAATCTTAACCTCGGTTTCGGGCAGCGCGCGGCCCACGGTCGAGACGCGCGTTTCCAGATCGTCATCGGGGCTCGATCCGGTAATCACCGGTGAGCTTTCAGTCTGCCCGTAGGCGACCACGATCCCGGGGCAGTGCATCTCATTCACCACGCGCCGCATGACGTCGATGGGACATGGTGCGCCGGCCATGATCCCGGTGCGCAGCGAAGTGAGATTGAATTTTCTGAACTCAGGATGCTCGAGTTGCGCGATAAACATGGTGGGCACGCCATAGAGGATGGTGCAACGCTCTGCCTCAATGGCTTCGAGCGTTGCGCGCGCGTCAAACTGAGGCGCGGGGAGAACCAGCGCGATGCGATGCACGATCGACATCAGTGAGCCCATCACGCAGCCGAAGCAGTGGTAGAGCGGCACTGGTGCGCAGAGACGGTCGCTCCCGCTGACGCGCAATCCTGCGCCGCCCAGATACGCGTTGTTCACCAGGTTGTAATGGGTGAGCAGCACGCCCTTCGGAGAGCCAGTTGTGCCCGAGGTGTACTGAATGTTGACCACGTCGTCGATGCTTGTAATGTGTGGAGGCGGCTCGACGCTGTGCTCAATCATCCGGGTCCAGTCTTCGGTCCCCAACAGGATCGCATGCTCGAGCTCCAGGTCCTCATCGCGTCGCGCCTCTTCAAGGATTTCCCGATAGTTGGCGCGTGCGTCACGCTCGTGTAAGAAGATGGCCTTCATCCCGGACTTGCGCAGCACGAAACGCAGTTCGTGGGAGCGGTAAGCAGGATTGACGTTAACCAGAACAGCGCCGATTCGGGCAATGGCCACTTGAAGGTAAATCCATTCGACGCAGTTTGCGGCCCACATGCCTACGCGGTCGCCGGGCCGGATGCCCAGGCCGGCGAGACCACGAGCAGTGAGCCCGACTTCTCGCGCCAGGTCGCGGTAATTGAGTCTCAGGCTCTGATGCCTGGAAATAACGGCGTCGCCCGCGGGATTGTGCTCTACGGAGTCATCCAGCGCCTGTCCGATAGTCTTGCCGAGCAAAGCCAGATTGGGGCCGCGAGCATAGCTGAGCATGTCGGCGAGATTATACTACGCGGGAGGTAATTGAGTTCCCAAAAGTGCAATCAGCGCTCGGCGGGTAGTGGTAGCCGGGCACAGCAGTGATAGATCGCCGCAATGAAGTTCTCCGCGGTTCGGAACCCGATCGAGCGATGGCTAATGGACTTGATCTTGTTGTTCATTCCCTCAACGGCGCCGTTGGAGACACGGTGCTTGGTCCAACTCAGAATCCCATCGAGATGTCCACGCAGCATGCCTACGAATTTCTTGAAGGGCTCCAGTCGGGTTGTGTCAAGAAGACGGGAAACCGTCATGTTGTACGAGAGATGAGGGTGGGCCCCTCGGAACCGCCCTGTAGGGGGACGTTTCAACTGCCATAAGCTGCTACGGTCCAATGGCCGCGGTGGTGAAGGTTATGGTTAAAAGGCGGGACTTGATCTCGTCATGTATGGGTTAGAGAGACGAGTGCAAACGAACCTCTGATGACGCATCGAAATAGCTTAAATGGCATCAAAACCAGGGTTGCCCGACAGCTCTGGGAGCAGCGTGGCAGCAACCTGACTGGCCATGCGGTGTCCGGTGTATAGGGGGCGTGACTCTAATTTGGGCTCTCGTACGGAACTTGAGAACCTGGCTGGCGATGGTAAGGAAAAAGGTGCAAGCGGAAGAACCGTGAGGCCGAAAGTACCGATGCGTCAGCTAGGGGCGGACTGCCCCGTGGTAGTGAGGAAGCAGGGTAATGCCTGTGGAGCGACGGGGGCAGGTCACCGGCGTTGGGATCGATAGGTCAACCGGCAACGGGAGGAACCGCTGGTCTTGGCGGAAGGCGGCAGCCTTCATTCGGTGACACGAGCCGGATGAGTCGAGAGGTTCACTTCCGGAATCTGTGAGCGCCTCGGGGTGAAATTCCCCGGGGCCACTCGGCAGCGCATGGCCGCACGCATCCATTTCTTCAAGTGGTCGCCGGCCCTGTTGGGCTGCCGGTAAAGCCAGAATAGTTGAAAGGCTTCTTTGAAGTAGTAGGCGCGTACGATCGGCAGGTTCCACTGCACCAGCGTCGACGCTCTTTCTGATCGTTGCTGAGATTCCAAGGATTCTTCAGCAGCAACCAGCGGCTGCGTTGGAATGGCACCTTCTCTTTCTGACTTAGACGGCGCATTTCACTGCGTCGGACTTCTTCGACCGCTTCGTGGAGGTGCTTGACGATGTGGAACCGGTCGAACAGAAACGGGGATTCAGGCCGCCCACTCCGCCAGCAACCTGCTGCATCCAAAACCCTTCACCTTCAATTGCACTCTTGGGATAGGAGCCCGTAATTGCTTTTGTGGTCAAAGATGGACCTGTTGCGTTCTTACCTGACCAAGGCTTCAGCTTCCACTATTCTTGGTTTCGGGCCGCTCTTACCGCGGCGCAGCCAATCCTGGAACGATTCCATGTAGAGGTAAATGACCGGTGTGATGTAGAGCGTCAGCAATTGCGAGACGAGCAGGCCTCCAACCACGGCCAAGCCGAGCGGACGCCGCGATTCGGCCCCGGCGCCAAACCCCAGTGCGATGGGCAGTGTGCCGAACAAAGCCGCGAGCGTGGTCATCATGATGGGCCGGAAACGCAGCACGCAGCCTTCGTAGATGGCTTCCGCCGGACTCTTACCTTCCTTGCGCTGGGCTTCGAGCGCGAAGTCAATCATCATGATGGCGTTCTTCTTCACGATGCCGAACAACATGATGAGACCCACGAACGCGTAGAGATCCATCTCCAGGTGGAACAGCTTGAGTGTTAGCAGCGCGCCGAACATGGCCGAAGGCAATCCCGAAAGAATGGTAATGGGATGGATCAAGCTCTCATAGAGAACCCCCAGCACCATGTAGATCACCAAAACCGCCACAACCAGCAGGATGGTCAGATTCCTGAAAGACGACTGGAAGGCTTCCACGGTCCCATGAAAGTTGGCTGTAAGGGTCGCGGGAATTCGCATGTCACGCAGCGTACTTTCGACGGCATTGGCGGCGTCACCGACCGCTACGCCCGGGCTGAGATTGAACGAAATGGTCACTGCGGGCAACTGGCCCCAATGATTGATAGTCAGCGGGCCGACTGTACGGACCAGCTTTGCCACTGTATCTAGCGGAATCAGTTGGCCGCTGGTTGAACGGATGTACAGCTTGGCGAGCGCATCGGGGCTGCGCTGGTATTGCGGCTGGACTTCGGTGATGACGAAGTATTGATTCGCCGGCGTATAAATCGTCGAGACCTGGCGGTCGCCATATGCGGTGTAAAGTGCATTTTGCACCTGGTCCACACTAAGGCCCAGCGACAGCGCTTTGTCACGGTTGATATCGACGATCACTTGCGGACTGGCGATCTGCAGATCGCTATTCACATCCTGGAAACCTGGCAGCGCGCGAATCCGGCCCTCGATTTGAGGACTCCAGCGGTAGATTTCCTTGGGGTCGGTTCCTTGCACCGTGAGCTGATACAGACTCTGCGTGAACTGGCCTCCGACCGTGATGGGCGGCGGATTTTGCATGAAGGCCATAATTCCGGGGGTGCTATTCACCTTGCCTCGCATGCGCGCTATAAATTCGTCCGTGGACTCGCTGCGTTCGGAACGCGGTTTCATGTGGATGAAGAAAATGCCGCTGTTGCCCGCGCCTCCGAAGCCGATGGAGCCGCAAACCGACATCATGGTGTCGACGGCCGGCTCCTTCAACAAGATCGCGTTCAACACCTTCTGGTGCTCCGCCATTGACTCGAATGAAATATCCTGTGCGGCGAGCGTAAATCCCAAGACCTGGCCGGAGTCCTGACTGGGGATGAATCCTTTCGGCAAAATGT
>QHXW01000163.1 GCA_003223115.1 Acidobacteriota bacterium | reverse complement strand
CGTAAAGCCGATTTCGCGCGCTCCACGGAATGCCGCTTCCATGCGTTCTTCACCCATCTCCATGTGACGGACGATGTTTTCGAGCATCACGATGGCATCATCCACTACGAAGCCGACAGAAAGCGTGAGCGCCATCAGCGACAAGTTGTCGATGGTGTAGTTCAGCAGGTACATGGCCGCAAAGGTACCGACGATGGCCAAAGGCACCGCAAAACTGGGAATCAACGTCGCCGAAACATTACGCAGGAACAGGAAGATGACCATCACCACCAGACAGATGGTCAGGAACAGGGTGAACTTCACATCCCCAATGGATGAGCGGATGGATTCGGAACGGTCGTAGAGTGTTGTCAGCTTCACTGCGGCAGGGATCTGCGAACGAAATTCCGGCAACAGCT
>QHXW01000162.1 GCA_003223115.1 Acidobacteriota bacterium | reverse complement strand
GAGCGGACGTAACGCCGCGGCATTGAACAGCTGCCCGTTGGATTGTACGGTGAACGCCTGCTTCGAGCCCCAAAGTGTGCCCGTGGGCAGGTTGGAGTTGCCGCGCTGGATGGCCGCCTGCACCTCATCGACACCGATTCCGCGCGCTGCCAGAGCGTCAGGATTCAACAGCACGCGCACGGCATATTTCTTCGAGCCGTAAACCTGTACTTGCGCTACGCCGCTCACCATCGAGATCCGTTGCGCCATCAGCGTCTCGGCGTACTCGTCCACCTGATAAAGCGGGAGCGTGGGAGAGCTCACTGCTACGTAGAGAATGGGCTGGTCCGCCGGGTTCACCTTGCGGTAAGAAGGAGGACTCGGCATGTTTGGCGGCAACTGGCGCGCGGCCTGAGAAATGGCGGCCTGCACATCCTGCGCGGCGGCATCGATGTTGCGATCGAGAGAAAACTGCACGGTGATATTCGTGAACCCCAGCGAACTGGTGGAGTTCATCGACTCGATGCCCGCGATGGTCGAGAACTGACGTTCGAGCGGCGTCGCCACCGAGGATGCCATGGTTTCTGGGCTTGCTCCGGGCAGCGCTGCAGAGACCTGCAGGGTGGGATAATCGACGTTCGGCAGATCGTTCACCGGCAGCGCCCGGTATGCCACGTACCCGAAAAGCAGAATGCCCGACGTTACCAGTGCGGTCATGATGGGCCGGCGGATAAATAGCTCGGGGATGTTCATTGGGAAGCTCCACTGGCTCTTCCGGCGGCTTGACTCGGAGCGGCTGTTTCGATCTTTACCTTGAATCCGGGAATGAGCCGAAGCTGGCCGTCTGTCACTACGGTTTCACCCGTCTGGATGCCCTGTAGGATTACAGTCTCGTGTCCCACGGTGCGGCCCACCGTGAGTACGCGGCTCTCCACAGTCTGGTCGCTCTTCACGACAAAAGCATATTGTCCCTTCTGCCCGGTCTGAACAGCTTCGGTCGGCACCACGGTGACGTTATCGTCGGAGCCGAGCGTCAGCACGACATTGACGAACTGCCCCGGCCAAAGCCTGCGCTCGCGATTTGCAAATGTGGCCTTGAGCTTGATCACGCCGGTGGCGCTATCGACCGTGTTGTCGATGAACGAAAGCTGCCCCCGCACCGGTACTTCCGGCCCGCTCGGAATGTAGGCCTCGACCTCGAGCGGCCGCGCGGACATGGACCGGCGGATCTCGGCGAGCTGGTCTTCAGGCACCGAGAAGGTCACGTAAGCCGGCATGATCTGATTGATCGTGACCATCGGCGTATCGGCATTGGCCTTGATCAGCGTGCCCTCTTTTACTTGCAGGCTGCCAGTGCGGCCATCGAGCGGAGAGTGGATGGTGCAATACGCGAGATCGAGCTTGGCCCTTTCTACGGAAGCCCTGTCCGCACCAAGTGCCGCGCGGGCACTCTCGAGCGCAGCCTCGTCGGCGTGCGTGGCTTCCTGAAGCGCTTGCGCATTCGTGCGCATCTGGTCGTTCGATTCTTTCGAAACAACGCCCTCTCCGGCCAACTTGGCATATCGCGCGGCCTGCACTTCCGCATTCTTGGCTTGCGCCTGATCGTGTGCCAGATTGGCTTCGGCTTGCCTCTGCTGTGCGATGTCGCGGTTCAGATTCGCCTCGGCCTGGTGCAGGGCCTGTTCGTATGGGCGGCGGTCGATTTCAAACAGCAGATCGCCTTTTCTTACTTCCTGGCCTTCCTTGAAATAAATCCGGACCAGCTCGCCTCCTACCTGCGCTTTCACCGGAATTGAAGAATAGGATTCGACGTTGCCGATGGGTCGCAACTGGATGGGGATGGATTTTTGCACCGCCGTGGCCACTGTTACTGGAACGGCCGGCATCGAAGGCGGCGGACCCTGGCGTGAACCGCAGCTAGCGCATAGAAAACAAGCCAGATACAGCAATAGCGCGGATCTGGAATTGAAGGCGGACAAATTAACCTCGCAGAGTCTTAAACCAGTTTACCCTGTACGGCGGAAAATTGCGGTCTACGGTTACATCACACCACGGCCCGAACCAGGGCCCAGGCCCGTTGCACATGGTCTCTGGTTGTCCCCATGTTACCGATGGCCAAACGCAGGCAATGGATTCCGTTTAGTACGGTATGGGATAGAAAAACTTCTCCGGACTGGTTTACGCGCTCGAGCAAGGCCTGGTTTTCCTCGTTGCTGCCCTTGCGGCGGAAGCAAACTACGGAGAAGGGCGTGGGCGCCATGCGCTCGAAGCGCTCATCCTCATCAACTTGACGGGCGAGCTCCTGAGCCCACATGACCTGGTTGCGTACCAGCCGCGCGATACCTTCGCGGCCGTAGTAACGCAACACGAACCAAAGCTTCAGCGCCCGGAAACGGCGGCCCAACGGCACACCATATTCGTTGTAATTCAGTGCACGTGGATCGTCGGCGGTACGCAGATATTCCGGCACCAGAGAAAATGCCCGCCGTAGAATTTCTGGGCGCCGCGTGTACAGTGCGCTCAAATCCACAGGCGTGAAGAGCCACTTGTGCGGATTCGTGACGAAAGAATCGGCGCGCTCAGAACCTGCCAGAATATGCTGAAATTCAGGCGCAACCGCGGCTGAGCCGGCATACGCGGCATCCACATGCAGCCACAATCCATGGCGCTCGGCAACGTCCGAAATTTCCGGTACGGGATCGATGCTGGTCGTGGATGTCGTCCC
>QHXW01000158.1 GCA_003223115.1 Acidobacteriota bacterium | reverse complement strand
CAAGGAACGGCCGATTCCGCCTTACGACTTCACCACGGGCGACCGATTCAAGTGTGGCACCACCAATCAGGACCTATACCGGATCTTCATGACTGGCCTCGATGGCACGCCTATGCCGGCATACCGCGACGACCTCAAGCCGGATGAGGCCTGGGACCTGGTTCATTATCTTCGGACGCTGCAGGAGGCCCTTCGCAAATGACGCAGGTGCAATTCAGATGCGGTCGCGATGTTCTGCCCCTAGTGATGCTATTCATCACTGCGGCATCTGCTCACGTTCGCACCAAGCCCGAGGGCTTCTACATAACACTCCCTGCAGCTTATGGAACGGTACTCGACGTTGTGCGGGAAGTGTGTTCGGACGGGCTCATTCACGGAACGTTTGAATACGAGAAGGAAACAAGCATCGCTGGCGCGGCTGCCGCCAGTTCTTCAAATTCATTTCCTGAGTGGTCGGGAAATGGTGAGGTGCTTTATAAGATTCGGGACGGAGCCATCTCGCCCGCCCATTTTGTCGGTAGCAATGACCGCGGGACACTTACCGTCCGGTACGTGGTGGAGCGGGTCTCGACCACTCAGACTCACATAAGCATTGATGCGGTGTTCGTGGGGAATAATCACCACCATCGCCATGTTTCCGAAGGGCTGGTGGAAACGGCTGAATTTAGGCAAATCGCGCAGAAACTGAAAGAGTTAGAACAGCAGTCAAAGCAAAAGCAGGCTGAAGTCGAGCGCCGCGAGCAGCAGGCGAAGCGCGAGAAACAAGAGGCTGAAGATAAGCGTCTGCGAGTAGACCTTGAGTCCGAGCGAGTCCGGCTGGCTACCGCGCTGGACGCTGTGGACAAACTCGAAGAACGCTATCAGGCGCTCCGTCATCAGACCGTTGCCAGGGTGAAGCGGGTTGCCGAAGTGAAGGCTATTCCCGCACTTCACGCCGATAGTCTGCAGTCCCTGGGCAGAGGGGAAGCCGTACAGGTTCTTCAGCATATCCCGCGCTGGGTCCGGGTTCAGGTTCCGGGGGGGCAGGAAGGTTGGATCTACGCTCTACTCTTGGAGGAACTGCCATGAACCAATTGATCGTGCTGGTCCTAGTACTGCCATTATCCCTGCTCTCTGGAAGTCCGGGCACGCCGTCGGCACAGACTTACAACTTCTCTCGAGAAGATGTTAGGAAAGCCCTGCAGGTGCTTGGCGCATTCGAAGATGCCACCCTTCCTATGCTCGAAGGTTTCGTCGTGCTCGACCCTGAGCAGATTAAGGCCTATGACGCGCCCCGTTACCAGTTCCGAGTTGAATTCAAGGAAGTGGCGTCCGGCCAGACTGTTGTGAGCCTGGAAGCCAGAATCAGTGCCCGCTACATGGATGCCGCTAGTCCGCGATCCGACTATCGTTCTGTGACGTCAAATGGGCGTCTTGAGGCCGATATGTTGGAACGCCTGAACTCTTATCTGGACAAGAAGACGGGCATGCCAGCCCGGGGAGCGCCCGCTCTTCAAGAGCAGATCACAAACATCCGTTCTCAGGCGACCGCCGCCGAACAGCGGCGACTGGAGTTAGAAAAGAAGATCAGTGAGGTTTCCAATTTCGCTGCCTTGACAGCACCTGCGTTGAACTTTGTTCCTGTCGCGGCCGGAGGTGCTGCCGTTTTGGAGCGTCCAGCGGACTCGGCGCGCGTGATCTTCCGCGCGGAGGTTGACGATGAGCTCGAGGTTACCGCGGAGGGCGGCGAATGGGTGCAAGTGCGCACCGGCAGCCACTCCACGGGTTGGATTCGACGGTCCAGACTGAGCCAGCACAAGGATGCGAGTACGGAAGCGCAGGAACATTTCGTCGTAAGCCGGGAAGACCAGAAAACCTTCTCCGGCGAATGGGCGGAACTGCACGGCAAGCAGGCCCTGTTTGTTTGGGCCCAGCAGGCTCGCGACACCGGCATGACTGCCACATCGCTGGACGTCTGGAATTATGCCAAGCGGGTCTTTCTTGACACCTATCGCACCGTCACACATTTGCCACCGAATGTCGGCGGAGCAATTTCGGGTGTTGTGGTGGTCTTTACCGCACCCCAACCCGCGGTCGCTGAAGCTACCCTGACCGACATCGGGGAATGGTTGCAGGGCAATCTGTCCGAGGCCGCGTTCACTAAGCGATGCTTGCTCGATCCGGACGAGGCATTCCGTGATGCCCAGAAGCCAATTCTGAGCGGCGCTATGGAATCAGTTCGCACGGCCAGAAGAGGAGACTAGTTATGAAAGCTAAGCACCGGTATTTTGTACTCGTCGCAGCTGCGGCGGCTTTGGTCAACAATAACCGCCCCGTGGAGGGCTTTGCAACCACCTTGGGAACAGCATCCGTAACCGGCGTTGTCAGGTTAGAGGGCACTCCGCCAAAGCCTACGCCGGTGAACATGGCCAAAGAACCTAGTTGCGCGAAAATGCACGCCACAGCTCCGATGACCGAGGACATAGTCGCGAATGCGAACGGCACGCTGCAGAACGTTGTGGTCTACGTCTCTGAGGGCTTGCCGGATATGCCGCCGAACACCGCGGCTGAAACAGCCACATTCAATCAGAAGGACTGCACGTATCTGCCGCACGTCCTGGCTGTGCAGGCGAATCAGAAAATAACCGTTATCAACAGCGATAAGACTTCGCACAATATTCACCCCCTGCCGGCTTATAACCGTGAATGGAATAAATCGCAGCCACCCGGAGTACCCGCGTTCCAGGAAACCTTCAGCCGCGAAGAAATTGCCATCCCCGTGAAATGCAATGTGCATCCGTGGATGAAGGCGTACATCGCAGTTTTTCGCCATCCCTATTTTTCAGTGTCCAATCAAGACGGCTCTTTTAGTGTCAAGAACCTGCCGCCGGGTAACTATACCATCTCGGCATGGCAGGAGAAGCTAGGGACTGTAACCCAGAAGGTTACGGTTGCTGCCGGAGAAGCCAAGACATTGGACTTTGCTTTTAAAATTCGGGCCGGAAGATGAGCAGGTTATGGCTAGTCACGAGCCAGCATGCCACGATTGAGCGGTGCTCATGATGGCCTACGGACAGACCGATCGAGCGGGAATGTCTCTGTTGAGGTCTGACTTAGGTTGCGACCGTGACGTTAGGTTGCGACTGTGGCGTGAACATTCTGTCCTACTTTTTTTGCTTTGTGTAGTCACTGTGCTGAGAACTAAGTATTACAGCCGGAGTGAGCGCTCCCTTCGGTATTTTGAAGTCTGCAACATATTTAACCTATTCATATTACTTACTTTGTACCTTGCTCCAATCGCCTATGTAGTGCCGTCGGCACGCCCATTTATTTTCCTCTGGTTAATTGTCGTCTTCGCCTTCTTGCTGCTTGGTAGAAAGCCTTACAGAATCAGGTTGGCCTCAACCGCATATGCGATTGGCGGCCCTCGGTAGCAATGAGGAGAGGAGCATGTATATGGAACCGGTCGTCGGTGTTTTCGCATCTCGCAATAACGCGGAGGAATCTGCGGAACGCTTGCGCCAAACGGGCCTCAAGCAGATAACGCTGCTCACGCCCAGTGATTTGGAAAGTAAAGTTCAGACCGTGCGCACGGAAGACATGGAGCGGCGTGGCATGGGTACGGCTTTGGGCGGCCTGGTGGGCGCGGCGTTGGGGCTAGCGGCTGGCGTGGGAATTGGTGCCGTCAGCGCCGCTGTTCCGAGCTCTGGCGCAATCCCGCAGCTACTGGGTGCGGCGATATTTGGCGTGGCTGGCGCGGCCGCCGGTATCGCAGCCGGTCGCGCGCTCGAGAGTACCTTTTGCGACGGCTTGCCAAAAGACGAGCTCTGCATCTGCGAGGACGCTGTGCGACAAGGGCGCTTTGTGCTGATCGCTTTCACTGACAGAGCCCACAAGGCAAGCACGGTGCGAGGAGTGATGGCGCGTTCGGGAGCTGCAAGCCTGGATGCCGCTCGAGGGCGATGGCGGTTCGGACGGCGGCCCTTTGACGAAGTAACTTATCTGTCAAACGAGCAGGTCAGCGAAGCACGGCGTTTGCTACGCGGCAAGAAACCGCTCCAGAAGCACAAAACTGTCTAATCGCTTGATTACGGACATCTGGCTCGCATTCAAAGCACCTGAGCAGTTAGTCGCTCGTAGCTCGCCGGAAACTAAATTGCGCGTATTGCTTATGGCCCTGTGGCCCCCCATTCGCGTAACGTTGTGGTTAGAACGCGTACGCGTTAACTGTGATGCTTCCGAGTTGACTCCCGATCGTCAAGCTCACCCTCATGGATGTCGATCCGAGTACAAGGCCCTGGATACCGACGGAATAGGTCCAGTCCCCGCGATTGAGCGGCTGAAGCAGCACGTCAATTCTCGTTGAGCCAGATCTGACGCTGGCGACGTATCCGCCTAGCCAGGTCTTTTTGAATGAGCCCGCTGGAAACGTCCAATCGAAACTATTATTCCCCACAACGGCCAAGGTGACAACCTTGCTGGTGAGATCGATCCTGCCGGTTGGGGAAAACCGGCCGCCGACAGCCGTGTAGTTAAGTTCCTGGTCCACGACTGCCTGGGCAGTGAAATGTTGAAGCTGCGCAAACGCTAAAGAGCCAGCCACCTGAGTTTGAGTCAAGGCAAGCCTAAACGCAGTCGCCGGATCAGCGTCAGTCTTCTCTGCATACCTCTTCGTCTCCTTTGAGTTAAAGTTCCGAACGTGCTCGACGATAGTTGAGTGGCCGGGGCGTATCGCGCCCTTCCCTTCGTCAAAATAGGGCAGAATTTCATCCGGCGGATCGTCGATTTGTATAGCAAACCTCGTTACGCGTTCGGCGTCCTTGCGCCAACGCAAAGAGTCGCAGGTCGGCGGCAATTTCTTGCTCGGCTACCCTCGGTTATGGAATTGGGAACTCGACATTGTCATTCACCGGGGCAAATTTGCCTGAGCGAGACCTTACACATGGGTTTTTTCCGGCTAGGCGGGCTAGGCAGTCTTTTCTCCCCAGTGTTTGCTTTTTCTCCTGAGTGTTTGCTTATGAGCAAAGACGCGAAACTACGATCAGCTAACATTCGTAAGCCGGGCAGTTCAGTGCTTTCAGGCGCAAAGACGCGCACAAGCTTTGCCTTGAGGCAATGAGCCCCGTGGAAGCAGCGAGTAAAGGCACGCCGCCGGCGGCGGCGGCTGAGGAGGAAGACGCATGACGAGCAGAAAGTTGGACACCCTCTGGTTCCTGGTGGTGCTGGTTTGTGTTACGGCACTCCCTGCAACCGCACAGTCATTCATGGTTCAATGTCCAACCAGCACCATCACTCACCCGGCGCCCAACAATAATTCGGAACCTGCATATACAGGTCCGGGTGTGAACGGCGCTATCAAGTGCCAGCAGATCTCGGGCGGCGACGGTTACGCCACCATGGGCGACGGAACCCAGACGTACCTGTTCGCCTTCGGACCGCTGTCTGGGCTCTATGACATCGCTCAGGGCAAGCCCGGTACACAGTTCCCGAGCGTCTTCAATAGTCTGTATACGGGCGCGACGCCGCTGCAGCCCGGCGATCCCGCGACCACGGGCACTATCTATAACGGCGCCGTGGGGCTGATTCCCAACCTGGACGCCAACAATGGAAGCGGAACAGCGGGCGCCCCCGTTGATGGGCACGTGGATCCCCGCCCCATCATGGACGTCGGAGTGATGAACGGCAACCTCCCGGCGCCATTGATGGCGATCGATGAGGATGACGAATTCTTCCTCACCCTCACCAACGTGGGGCAGATCATGCGACCGGACCTGTTTGAGCAGCACACGGTCCACTTCCACGGCTATCCCAACGCATCGGCGTTCTACGACGGAGTGCCCGACGCCTCAGTCGCCATCAACATTGGCGGCAGCTTCACGTATTACTACCTCGCGCCGGATGCCGGCACTTACTTCTGGCACTGTCATATCACGCCTCCCGAACACTTGCAGATGGGCATGGTAGGGCAAATGTATGTGCGCCCCCGGCAGAATCGGGTACCGATTGGCAACAGCCTTTACTCCGCGCTCAGTGCACAGCAGGGGGATCCGCGCACGAAATGCGATTCCGCCGATATCCTGTGCAGCAATCCCCTGCCATTAACAACTCCAAATACGGCGACCCGGGCAGCAGGCGGAGGCTATGCCTATAACGACGGTGACGGCTCGACTTACTACAATGTCGAGTATCCCATTCAGATCCACGGCTTCGACCCCAATTTCCATTTTGTCGGCATGACTTTCAACCCGGAAGGTTTTGCGGACATGAAGGACAAGCACTTCCTGCTGAACGGGCGGAGCTACCCCGACACGGTCACGGAGGGTCCATTGCAGACGCAGTCGGCAGATGGCGTCAACCACTACTCGCAGCCGCTGCCTTCGATCATCAACATTCCGGCAGGCGGAAAGGCGCTTCTGCGTATTTCCGACCTGGACACTACGGAATATCAGACGCTGGCCTCACTAGGGATTCCGATGAATGTCATCGGGATCAATGCCAAGCTGCTCCGGGATCAAGCAGGAAACAACCTCAACTACAACACCAACTCGATCACGCTGGCTGGTGGCGAATCTCTCGACGTGATTCTGGATGCTTCCGACACAACAAAGTATCCGTCGGGCAGTGTGTTCTATCTCTACACGCCCAATCTTGACCACCTATCCAACGACGCCGAAAACTTCGGCGGGCTCATGACCGAGGTCCGTATCAATTAGGAGAGCGGCAATGAGGGCAACGAACATGAAAAACACAATCTCGAAGGCAATGCTGCATCTGGCGCCGATGGCGGCAGTGGCGTGGTTGCTCACGGCGACGGCTTACGCCGCTGCGCCTGGCATCACTGGTACGACTTTCAACTTGACGGCGCAACCCGCTTTCATCAGCCAGCCGGACGGGACGGCGATTTACTCCTGGGGGTACGGCTGCAGCACCGGCTTCGCGCCGACGTTTACCCCAGGGAATATTCCCAACGCGGCTTGCCCCACGATGCAAGTTCCCGGTCCCACGCTGATCGTCACGGAAGGACAGTCGGTCTCCGTAACGCTGACGAATGGGCTTCCCGCTGCGGCCGGCAACACGTCGATTCTGTTTCCCGGCTTTAACGTGACGGCAACGGGCGGGACAACCGGCCTGCTAACGCAGGAGGCGGCGCCTGGCGGTTCGGTGACCTACACGTTCACTGCCTCGTCACCGGGGACACGCGCCTATTACAGCGGAACGCAAGGTGACCTGCAGGTCGAGATGGGTCTCTACGGAGCCATCATTGTGCTCCCGGCCAGCGTCCCCAGCGAATGCAACTCCGGACTGGCATCGGCGAACTTGGCTGCGAAAGCGGCCTGGGGCGAGTCTGATTACCGGCTGGCGCACGCCGCCTACGACCACCCCCGAACGTGCTACGACCGGGAATACCTGTTCCAGTTCTCCGAGATCGATCCCATCATTCACACCCAGGCATTCGCGCAGTCCACGAAAGTGTGCCCTGGGAGTTCGTCGGGATGCATGCAGGTCGCGACCGAGCCTTACCATCCCGCGTACTTCATGATTAACGGACGCTCGATGCCCGACGACATGGACACCAACTATGCGACCCAGTATCCGCACCAGCCTTACAACGGCAATCCTCACATGCATCCGGGCGAGCAGGTCCTGCTGCGCATCATCGGCCAAGGCCGGTGGCAACATCCGTTCCACGAGCACGGGAACCATGTGCGCATCCTGGGGCGCGATGGGAACTTGATTCTGAGCACGTCCGATTCGGCTACCACTCCGGCCCTCGCCGGACCTCTGTTGTTCACCACCACCACCACGCCGGGACAGGCGATGGATGGGATTTTCTACTGGACAGGCAAGGGTCTGAATTGGGATGCGTACGGTCACAATCCCAGTTCTGCCGACTCTAGCGCTAAGCTTCCCTGTACTCCGGATGCCAACGGCTATAACACCTCGGCCCCCACCGCCATCAACTATTACGAGTGGTGTCAGGACCACAACAAGCCCATGCAAGCTACTCCGCTCGGCGATGTCGCGGGCGGCGGCCCCGTAACTCTGCCCGATCCGAACATCTTCGCGAACGGCGCCTGGTTTGGCGGCAGTCCCTATCTTGGTCCGAATGCGACCGTCCGAGCGGTTGGGTCCACCGGTACCACTCCACCGTCGGGCACGATCGCGAACTCGCCTACCGATGAGGCTGGCTTTGCGTTTATGTGGCACTCGCACAACGAGCGCGAGATCACCACCAACAATGTTTTCCCCGGCGGAATGCTGATGATGATGCTGGTTGATTCCCGGGAATTTGTGATTGACGAGTCCAACTGACGACATGAGAGAACCCATGAGAACCAACAATTTCAAAGCTACCTTGAAGGCCGCTGTACGAGTAGGCGGCGTTCTTCTGTTCGGAGGCGTTGTGGCCTTGGGCCAGCAGCCGGTCAATTTGACCGCGGGGCCGGCCAGTATAACCATGCCCGATGGCACAGCGGTGCCGATGTGGGGCTACACTTGCGGCGCGGCCGTGACTGGCTCCACAGCCACTTGCGCTGCGTTGAATCCGTTGGCGACCGGCTGGTCCCCCGTGGTGATTAAAGTTCCCACGGGACAAGGCCTGACCATCAACCTTACGAACAGTCTCTCGTTTTTGAACGGCAATACGGTGCCCACTTCGCTGGTGATCGTGGGGCAGTTGGGTGGCGGTCTCGGAAACCTCGCGCAGAGAACTACCACACCGAGTCCGGACCACTCCAACGCCCAGCTAACCACGTGGCCCGTCGCCGACCCGTCCACGAAGGGTACGCCGCCGGCGCAGGGGCCGCGCGTGCAGTCGTTCTCGACAGAGGTGCCGGCGGGAGCGACCACAGCACTGACCTGGACAGCGACAAACCTTCGGCCGGGCACGTACCTCATTGAGTCGGGCACGCACCCCTCCATCCAGGGTCCCATGGGCCTGTACGGAATGCTGGTGGTCACCGCCGCACCCACGGCAGCTGACCCAACGGCTGTGCCGCCTACAGCGGCTGCTCCCGGCACCGCTTATCCCGGCGTGAGTTACGATGCGGACGTCCCGCTGCTTCTCGGTGAAATCGACTCGGTCCAAAACAACGCTGTCAACACCGCGGTCAACACTGCGGGTTTCAGCGAGATCGCAGTGTGGTCCGGCCAGCCAGGCGGCTGTGGAGTCCCGACTACGCACACCTGCTATCCGCCGGCGGTGAACTACTCGCCGCTGTATTACCTCTTCAATGGAGTCGCGTTCGACAAGTCCAACGCCACGGCCTCGCTGTTCCCGGCCTCCGCGGGTACCGGAACGGTTTTGGTGCGCTTCGTGAATGCCGGCCTACGCATGCACGTGCCTTCGATCGTCGGATCGCAAACAGGGGCGTCTGCCGTTTCGGGATTCTCGCTGATTGCGGAAGATGGCAACCCGCTGCCGGGCGTTCCCCGTGTGCAGAGCGAAGTATTTATGGCTGCGGGCAAGACTTACGATGTGATGGTGAATGTGCCCGCAGCCGGCGCGCCGGCCCTCCCGGTGTTCGACCGTCAATTGAGCCTGTCGGGCAACGCCACCGCGCGCGATGCCGGGATGCTGGCCTACATCGGCATCAATGGCGCTTTACCCCCGGCCGCTGCTGTATTGACCGCCGCTGTAGCCAACCCGGATACCTACAACTCCGTGATTGCGGGCCAGACGCTCACCGTGTCGGATCCAGCCAAGGGTGTGATCGCCAACGACACTAACGTCAACGGCGTTCAGGTCGTGGGGACAGTGCCCGGACTGACGCTCAACGCCAACGGAACGTTTGCTTATACGGGTACTCCCACAAGCTTCACTTATTGCGGTAACGGCGCGACAACAGGGCCGGCGTGCGCCACCGTGACACTGAATGCCGCTACGCTTGAGGCAAACAGCGGCATCACCGTTAATAATGACACGTACACGTCGACTATGGCCACATCGCTGAGCATCAAGCCACCCGGGGTCCTGGCGAACGACCATGATGCCGCGGGCTACCCTCTGACCGTCGACACGACAACAATCGCAGGGTCCACCTGTCCGGTTGCGGTAAATGCGGACGGCTCGTTTAACGCAACGGGCAGCGCGGGGGCCCCATGCAGCTTTTCCTACAAGGCGAAGAACTCGCAGGGGACGCTCAGTGCCGGAACCGCGACCGTGACGCTGAACTTCCCGACACCAAGCAATCTTCAGGTCTCGGTTCTGGATGGCAAAGACAGAACAGCTATCACCGACTATCGCTGGATCATTGAGGAAGACCGCACCTTCTACATCAACCCCAACAACACCACCACCACCACTAGCGGCGTCCCTCCAACCTTTGGGACTAATTTCCACACCAGCTTTATGCCGGTCGTGGCGAAGGGCTGCGTCGGGACAGTTGCCTGCGAATCGGGCCAGACAGTCTTCGATCCGGCGACTGGGAGCCATGTGAACGCGGTGTGCGATGTTGGCAATGGGGGTTGCAGGCCGGGCTCACAACAGACGCCCGTAGATCCCAGCCAGGTCGTTCTGGATCCGGCCAAACGCTACTACATCTCGGTCCTGCCGGGCGACGCGGTCGACCCGGGCCACGCCATGGGCGGTGCTCAGATCGCCTGCACCCCTGTGCCGCCAGCGACAACGTGTACCTCCTTCCCGGCCGTCACAGTACTGGTGGAGCCCACTCCACTCCCAACGGCGAAAGTCTCAGTGTTTGTGTTCCAGGACGACTTCCCGCTCAACGGCGAGCATGATGCCAGCGGCGGAGTCGACGCGTTGTCGCCCAACGAGCCGGGCTTGGGACAGTTCAACATCACCCTCTTTGACGATGCCGGCGGCACCGGTGATTCTACCGGGCAGATGACTTACGACATGTTCAACATGCCGTTGTCCAACAGCCTGGCGGGAACCAAAGATCCGTCCACGGGGTTAGATGCGTGCCCGATTTCGCAGCAGGCAACACTCGATCCAGCTAATAACATCACGGGCGTGATTCCGGTCTGCCCAAAATACGAATCGGACGGCGCAACTCTTTCGCCGCTGGCGGGCCAGGCAGTCGTTGCCAACCTGCCCCCGGGTAGGTACGGCGTGGTGGCCACGCCGGGAGCCGACCGGATAGCGAAAGGTGAAGAGTGGCTCCAAACCAACACTCTGGACGGTGGGAAAGCCCACGATTCTTTCATCAAGGTCAGCGAGCCGAGTTACTTCCAGGAGTATGGGCCGGCAGGTTACCACGTGGCCATCGGCTTTGCCAACCCGGCGATCATCAATGCCCGCAAGGCGGCCCTCCTCGGTACCCATACTGTGACGGGTTTGGTCACGGGCGTACACATGAGCCGGACGCCAGATCAGAGACTCTACGGCACCGGTACGCGCGATACCTTCTCTTACACCCAGTGCTACGCGAGCCTGGGAGATCCGGATGGCGCTGACTTCGCATTCGAAAAGTGCGCAGACGATGGGACGTTCACCTTCACAGGCATTCCCAGCGGTGATTGGAGAGTCACCATCTTTGACCAGTGGAACGATCAGATCGTGGACGGCATTTCGACGCCGGTCAGGGTAAGCGGCAACGTCAATATGGGAGAGATTGCGGTTCACGCCTGGAAGCAGAATCTCTACACCCGAACCTTCTTTGACACAAACGGCGACGGTGTTTCACAGGACACCGAACCCGGACTCTCGCTAGTGCCGACGAACATCCGGTTCCGCGACGGCAGCTTCTCCAACTTCAACAGCACCGACCTGGCAGGTTTCGCCGGCTTCAACGAGGTGTTCCCGCTGTTCAACTGGTATGTCGTGGAAACCGATTCGACCCGTTACAAGAACACGGGGACCCACGTGGTCTACGACGCAGGCGGTCCCGCCGACGGCTCACCGTCGTGCGGAGGAACCGGCTACCCACCGTGCGGACCCGGTTCCCACGTTATTAGCAACAACCTGGCGAACACAAACGAACCGGCCTCTGTCGCTCTGCCCTCTAACCTGCGGGTACCGGGCTCGGTCTATTGCTCGAATGCGGATTGCTCCGGGTCCTCGATTGCGAGCGGGCCGGGCGGCCCGGGTGGCTCCACAGGCCGAATCGATCCGCCTTGGGTTACTTCTTATGGTTGGCAGGGTTTTGCCGGACAGAACGCGTTTCTGGAATTCGGCAAGAAGCCTTTCGCGGCAGGCGAGAACGGCGGAATCAAGGGCCATGTCGTGTATGCCTCCACCCGTCCATTTGACGACCCGTCGTTACTCCTGCAGCTCAGTTGGGAGCCGCAGGTTCCGCATGTCACCGTCAACCTTTACCAGCAGGGGACAGCGCCCGATGGGAGCCAATCCCTCACGTTGGTGGACACCACTCAAACCAGCAGTTGGGACGATTGGGCACAGGGTTTCCGGTCCGATGGCGTTCCGAACATGAACTGCCCGGGCCAGTCAACCGCCGATCTCTTCTATTTCACGCTGTATAACCAGCCGAACTACCTCAACCCCGGCACTCCGCTGCCGAACAATTCCCAGTTCAAGTGCTATGACGGCTTGCACAACTGGGTTCAACTCCAGCCGGCGCCTTACGACGGTATGTACGCGTTCCCCAGCATTACTGCCAGGAATCCATCAACGGGAAAACCAGCCGGAACCAATTGCACGATCTGCCAGCTGAATACCGCTGCAGCTTCGACAGATTGGTCTTACGGCCTCCCCATGCTGCCGGCCGGCAAGTACGTAGTCGAAGTGGTTGTGCCTCCAGACTATGAACTGGTGAAGGAAGAGGACAAGAACATTCTGCTCGGCGACTCTTACATTGCGCCGGTAACACAGGCGCAGTTCGGCGGCCTGGGCTCGATTTACATTATGCCCGACCAAGCCGCGGTGGCCGCCAGCTACAACCCCAACAATGCCCAGAATCCGACGACGGATCTGGGCGCGCAACCACGACACGAGGGCGACACAGGAAGCGTGGAGACCTTCTGGCCGTGCGTGGGCCAGGCCCGCATCGTTCCCGACTTCCTCAGCCTCTTCCCACTGGTGCAGCAGGTCGCGCCGTTCGCTGGTGCCACCCGCAATCTCTGCGACCGCAAGGAAGTCACGCTCCAGGACCAGATGTCGGCGCTGGCGAAGTTCTACATCTTCACCTCGACCCACGTCGCCGGCCACTTCACCGGCATTATCACCGACGACTTCACTTCGGAATTCGACCCGTTCTCGCCGTCCTTCGGGGAGAAGTTTGCGCCGGCCTACCTGCCGGTATCCGTCAAGGATTGGGCTGGAAACGAAGTGTCCCGCGTGTATTCCGACCAATGGGGACAATACGACGGTTTGAATTACTCCACGTTTGGAGTGAACCCCCCCGCCCCGACCGGTTATGTGCCCATGATGATGGTCCTGTGCATGAACGACCCAGGCAGTGCATCGGTCCCGGATCCCTTGTTCCAAGCGGGCTACAGCCAGTTCTGCTATGAGCTGCCGTTCATGCCGGGACAAACCGGATATTTTGACACGCCGGTGATCCCCACGGCCGCCTTCTCGGAAGGCTATAACCATCCTGATTGCGACTACCCGGACACCACGCCGGCGATCAGTTCAGTGGATGGCGATGGAATCGGACCTTGGGTGAGCACGAGCGGGCCGCGCACCATCACGATTCATGCGTTGGGCGACCAGCCTGTGAATAACTATGGGTACTCCGGCCCTTCGGCCACAGCGGCACCTTTCAATCAGAAGACCGTCACCCGCCACTATGGCTTTGGCCCCGCACCAGCCGGGGGTTGCAATGGCAATCCCACTGCAGCCTGCCCGAGTGTGACGGTAGGTGGCATACCCCTCCATGGAGTGACCTGGACCGATACCACGATCACAGGTACGGTACAAGCTAATGTGCCGCTGTGCCCCATGCAGCAGCGGTCACCTGCGCCCCAAGATGCGCGTTGTGGTGAATTGGTCATCGTGGCCACCAACGGCAAACATTCGATTGACGCAGTGACCGTCACGATCGGCGGCAAAGCGCCAACTCGTCTAGCGGCTGGACAAACCATTCAATCGGCGATCGATGCTGCCGCTCCGGGCGACCTGATCATCGTTCCTCCCGGTTCGTACAATGAAATTTTGCTCATGTGGAAGCCGGTACGGCTGCAAGGTGTCGGAGCTGCCTCCAGCATGATCAACGCGAATACCCATCCCGCGGGCGAAAAGTTAAATCCCTGGCGCCGGCAGGTCGTTTGCCTGTTTGGATTGGCGATCAATGGTACGCCCATCTCCGGCAGCAATCCGTACGACGCCTCGGGCGGGTTCACCTGTTCGACGGCGATGAGGGGTCAAGTGGATCGGCTACCGCTCGAGGCCACTGTCGGCTGGGACGCCACGCTCAACGGCAACCTGGCGGAGCAGTTGCAAGAGCCAACCCTGATGGGAGCGTATGAAGGATCGGCAATTACTGTGCTGTCCAAAGGAGTGAGATTCCCCGCCGGATCGAATCCGTTCGCAGCCGACACTTTCCCGGACGGCACCACGCTTCTGACGAACAGCACCGCCGATTGCAATGATTACAAGAGTAACTTCCAGTGCAACCCGTCGCGCATCGATGGCCTGGGCATCACCAACAGTTCCCAGGGGGGCGGCGCTGTCTTCGTGCACGCCTGGGGACATAACCTGGAAATCGGCAACAATCGGATCCACAACAATCAAGGAACAGTTTCGGGCGGCATCACCGTCGGCCAAGGCGAACATCCTGACGGGTACGTCGCGGGGGCCGCTAACCCGGCTCCAGGCTCCTGCCAGCCGGACATCGGTCTTCCCGCGAATACTCAGCTACCGTACTGCTTCGACGTGAATGTGAATATACACCACAACGCGGTCACGTTGAACTCTTCCGAGGGCGATGAATTGTTCGCGGCCTCGCCGTCGGGTGCGGGCGGCGTCGCCTTCTGTACCGGCGCCGACAACTACCAGTTCAACAACAACTGGGTATGCGGGAATTTGAGCACCGGTGACGGCGGCGGCGTCTCTCACATGGGGTTCATCTCGAACGGTAGCATCCAGCACAACGCGATCCTGTTCAACCAGAGTACCAACCCAACGACTCCGACCAACGGCGGCGGGATCATCGTCATGAGCGCTCCAGATACCGATCCTGTATGCACCACGGTTCCCGACAAGGATTGCCCGCCTGGGATGGGCGACGGCACCGGTCCCGGCCTGGTGGTCGATGCCAACCTGATTATGGGCAACGCGGCCGAAAGCGGCAGCGGCGGCGGCATACGCTTCCAGGGCGTCAACGGAACGGACGTGTCCACCTTCCCCCAGACACCGGCAAACTGGTACTCGGTTAGGGTCACCAACAATATCATCTCCAACAACGTTGCCGGCTGGGACGGCGCGGGAGTGTCGTTGACTGACTCGTTAGTGGTGAACTTCATCAACAACACAGTGGTTTCCAACGATGCCACCGCTTCGTCGGGAGTGCTCTTCAATACCCTTTTTGCTCCCAACGCCAGCAGCACGGGCTGTCCTACAGGCCAAACACCGCCCTGCACCATCAATACTTCGACGAATCAACCTGCCGGCTTGGTGGCCACCCCGAACAGCGCGGGCATGACCGCGACTCTCCTCCCCCTGACGGTCACCTGCCCCACAGGCCATCCGAACTGCAAGTCGGTCTCGTACCCGCTTCTGACTAACGATGTGTTCTGGCAGAACCGTTCGTTCCACATCGCCGTGGGCGCCCTCAGTCCGCAATACCAGCAGAACGTAGTCACGCTGGTTCCCACGATGAACCAGACGTCCACCGGCCAATGCGCCAGCGGTGCGAGCTATTGGGACATCGGTGTGCGCGGCGACACGGGACCCGGCAACCATGGTTCGGGCTTCACGCTCGCCCCGACGTACTCGGTGTTGACGCCGGGCGCCACAGGTTATTCCGGCACCAACCTGACGTCCAACCCGAACGTTGTCGCCCAGTACTGCAACGGTTCGCGAACCCCGCCGGAATTTGCGTCCGGAGGCTACCAGGTGCCGCCGGGCACCATGGAGAAAAACGCGCCCATGCCACTCTTCAACCTGACGGCGGGTGCGACCGTGGACGAGGGCAACAACTGGATCAACATCAAGTGGGGCCCGCTGGCCCTGACGAATCCGGTCACCAGCGCCACGCTCGGCAACTACGCGCAGACAGCGGGTTCGCCGGTCAATAATGCTGCGACCGCCACAGGGGCGCCGAGCACTGACTTCTTCGGCAATACGCGGCCCCAGGGGAGTGGTTTTGACATCGGCGCGGTCGAGTTCCAGGCTGCTGCGCCGGCGCCGACGCTGACCTCGATCGCTCCTGCGTCAGGGGCCCAGGGCACCGCTGTTCCAGTGACTCTTACCGGCACGAACCTGACCGGCACAACGGCGGTCACCGTGTCCCTCACAGGGGTTACCGCCAGCAACATTATCGTAGTGAGCGGCACTTCGGTCACGGCGACCTTCACAATCACGGCTGCCGCTGCGACGGGGGCCAGGACCGTCAGCGTCACCACGCCGGGCGGAACCGCTGGCGCCGTGACGTTCACGGTGACCGCTCCGACGCCAACCCCAACTCTGACCTCGATCTCTCCGGCATCGGGGGCGCGTGGCACCTTATTGCTTCCAGTGACTCTTACCGGCACTAACCTGACCGGAGCCACGGCGGTGACCGTTCCCGGTGGCGGCATCACCGTCAGCGGCCTTACCGTGGTGAACGCCACTACGATCAGGGCGAACTTCTCGATCTCGGCTACCGCTGCGCAGACGGCCAGGGCCGTCAGCGTCACCAGGCCGGGCGGAACCAGCAACACCGTGACGTTCACGGTGGTTCCGGCATCGGGAACTCTCAGCTTTACCTCTGCTACTAATGGGACGCTGGGGACGGTTCTAGGCATACGGACCCTGACATTCACGATTCCAGCGCTGCGTGCTCCGGTCACTAGCGTCATAACGGTGACTAACACGGGTGCCGGCCCGCTGCGGATCACGGAAGAAGCCCTGATACTCAACATTGGAGGCTTGTATTCTGTACCTGCAACCACTTGTTCGTTCACGACGCCACTGGCGGTCGGTGGCACATGCACCGTCAGTGTGAGGTACGCGACGCCGGCCACTCAGCCAGCGTTACCTGATGTCGGTTCGCTCGGTGTTATCAACCTCGGCACTACACCCAATGGTGTACTTGCCCTGATCGCGCGGTAGGACGGTAGCTTGTGCGAGACACGGGGGTTGGCGCAAGCCAGCCCCCGGAACCAGGCAACTACCGAGACGAAGGAAATATCAACAATGTTTGACCATAAGGTAATACCAGACGCAAAGGTGATGCTGCTCGCAGCAGTACTGGCCAGCGGCATTCTGGTCACCCCGCCGGGGGCGCAATCGGCTGCCCGGGTAGAGAAGCCTTCGGTGGCGGCGGCCCCCACGCGTTATCAGGCAAATCGGTTCTCGAGACGTGCCGGATTGTATTACGGACTGGTTTGGGGAGTTGACTCGCTCGGTCTAAAAGCGGTGGAGTCGGGCGAGATCATCCGATTTACCTACCGCGTGTTAGACGCGGAGAAAGCCAAAGCGCTCAACTCTAAGAAGTCCGAGCCTTTTCTGATCGACCCGCAAGCCCGCGTCAAGCTGGTGATCCCGTCTCTGGAAAAGATCGGGCAATTGCGCCAGAG
>QHXW01000157.1:7834-19457 GCA_003223115.1 Acidobacteriota bacterium | reverse complement strand
ACGGGATCGCAGATGGCGCCCGCACTCATCACGACGGATTTCAACTTCGCCAGCGTCTCCGACGCCGTGTAGGGATCTGGTGCACGTTTTCAAAGCGCGTCTGTCGCAGCAGAAGCAACGGCGGGTTGGAACCGACCGTGGGACGAGCAGTTCGCGACCGTTTACAATGGATTCGCCCTATCAACCACGCGGCAGCGAATTCTGATGACTGGTGATAAATCCCCTGTAATGTGCTAACAGTTAGGTGGATACTGGGAACTAGGGCTGTTACCAACAGCAATGGTTATTACGGATTCTCCTGCCTTGAGGTGTCCCTGTTCGAAGGCGGAACTGTTACCGTGGATCCAGCTGGCTCGCTCCCGCGATACAATTTGACTCGCACATGTCGAAGATCCGGGTTGCGACATGATGGAACGCACCATCCTGCATTACCAGATTGTCGAAACCCTGGGACGCGGCGGTATGGGCGTGGTGTACAAGGCCAGGGACACGCATCTGGGCCGATTCGTGGCCATCAAGGTTCTCCCTCCCGAGAAAGTCGCGGATCCCGTAAGAAAGCGGCGGTTCGTACAGGAGGCCAAGGCAGCGTTCGCTCTTAACCATCCGAATATTGTTCACATCTACGACATCGCGGAGGCGGACGGAATCCAGTTCATCGCGATGGAGTACGTGCCGGGCAAAACGCTCGGCCAGATGATCGGGCGCAAGGGGCTCCGCCTGAAATGAAACATTGAAACATGCCGTTCAGATCGCGGATGCCCTTTCAAAAGCACATGCCGCAAGCATCGTTCACCGCGATTTGAAGCCCTCGAACGTCATGGTCACGACCGATGGCCTGGTATAAGGTACTCGACTTCGGACTGGCCAAGCTGACCGAGCGCACGAGTGGCGAGTTGGGTGAAACCGCAACCTTCCGAGCGGACGAGAAGCCGGACACGGCGGAAGGCACCATCGTCGGCACCGTCGCTTACATGTCGCCGGAACAGGCCGAAGGCAAGCTGGTGGATGCCCGCTCGGATCTCTGTCCGGCGTCAACTATTTCTTCTCGCGCGTTCGGATCACTCCTCTACGAAATGGTCACCGGCCAGCGAGCGCTCCATCGGGACTCGAAGCTCTCGACGCTTTCCGCCATTCTGAAGGAAGACCCGAAGCCTGTCAGCGCGATCGTCGCTGAGGTCTCGCACGATCTGGACAAGATCATTACCAGATGTCTGCGCAAGGCCGGCCCGCCGCTTTCAACATACCGATGACCTCAAGATCGCTCTCGCGGAATTAAAAGAGTGAGTCCGACTCCGGCGAGGCGGTCGGCGCTCAAACCGGCGCGCACCCAGGACACGTTGCTGCCGTAAGAATATGGCAACGACCAAAGAGCAGCTTATCAACGCGCTTCGGCGGCTTGCGACAAATCGGGATGACTCGGAGGCATGGGAAATCTTGTTTACCGCATCGTGGGCAACCGCCCTCACTGCTGCTCACCGAGTCTTGCGCGGCGAGTTGGATCTGGCTCAAGACGTGGCCCAAGAAGCCTTCCGCCGTGTCGTGCGCTATTGCGACTTTCTAGAGATAAGAGATGCGGACGCGTTTCTCGCGTATCTCGCGGCCGGTTGCCAGAAACGCCTCGTGCTGGAGCGCGGAAAAGCGACATACCAGAATGCGTTTAGGGACCCTGTGCTCGCCGATTTTCTGTGGCGTCTTGACTCAGGCGCCGGGTTCGGAGGATTATGAACAGCTAGGTACCAGGGCCTGAACGATTCTTATGGCAACAGAGGCTGCAACAGTCAAGCAAATGGGCGAACCCGCATCGCTCGTCCCGCCGCCAGCGCCATCCTCGGGAACAAAGCGGCTGTTTTCTCTCGACGCGTTCCGTGGGTTCACCATGTTCTGGATCGTGGGAGGAACCGCGCTGGTCGCGGGATTACAGAAATTAACCCCGAATCCGGTCCTCAACGGATTGGTTTACGAACTCAGCCACACGGATTGGCAGGGCTTGCGATTTTATGACCTGATCTGGCCGTCGTTTATGCTGATGACCGGCATGTCTCTGCCATTCTCGTATGCCAAGCGCTCGCAGACGCAAAGTCATCATCAGATCTTCATGCGCGTCTTGCGCCGGTGCCTGGTGCTGTTTCTGTTGGGCTCGTTGCGGGAATCCATCAGCTTCAAACATCCATATCTAGTGGAACTCAGCAGTGCACTGCAGCCAATCGCATTGGCGTATTTCGCGGCATTCCTGCTGTTGCGCAAATCGTGGCGTGTACAGGCGGCCGTTGCCGCAAGCATTTTGGTGTTCTATGCAATGCTGTTGGCCTTCGTGCCGGCTCCAGGGGTTCCCGCGGGCAGTTACGGCCGTGATGCCAACCTGGTGCTCTGGGTGGATCTGGTGACACTGGGCCGCGTGCTCCCCGAACATTGGGGCACTGTGATCTGCACGCTTCCGACGATTTCAACCACGATTCTGGGTATGTTGCTGGGTGAGTTGCTCATGACCACGCGAACGGCAGCGAACAAGATGAAGATCATCGCGCTGGTGGGAGTTTCCTGCGTGGCGCTTAGCTGGGCATTGAATCCAGTAATTCCGATCGTGATGAAGATATGGACGACGTCCTACGGCCTGGCATCGGCCGGTTTTGCCTGCCTGATGTTTCTGGTGTTCTTCTGGCTGATCGAGGTACGCGGTGTACAACGATGGTCGTTCCCGTTCGTGGTGATTGGTATGAATGCCGTGTTCATCTACATGTCGGAGAGCATCATCCCGTGGAGGCAGACCGTGGGGATTTTTACCGCGCCGCTCGAGGGCGTGCTGGGCTCGTTCACCACGCTGTTCCATGCAATCCTGGTGCTGGCCATCGAATGGCTGGTGCTGTACTGGATGTACCGCCGCAAAATTTTTCTCACAGCGTAAGGTCTTCTCCGCCCTCTTTCGTTGGTGCCGAAATCAACAACGCTTGAAACCCGCATCGGGAACGGAGCCACGAGCGAGTGGATGATCGACCATCCGCTCCCTCACCAATCGCGACTCTGTGTCTATGCTTGTTCACTCCTGTCCGCAGCGAGAATTGCTAGCCTAGGTGCAAGTGGCCTGGCGCTTTGTTTTAACTACCTGCCTCGCGTGGTCATTCGCCCGCGGCCAATCCACGACTGGATTGCCTCCCGAACTGGTTTGGCTGCGGCAGATTGAGCATGAGGAGTTCGAGCCCGCAGTCGGCAAACAGATCCGGCACGCGTACGATCAACTGCGCAACCAGCCGCAGAGCACCGAAGCTGCCGGCAAGCTGGGAATGATTCTGCAATGCTACGGAAAGTATGAGCTTGCTGAAGCTTGCTACCGGCGCGCGCTCGGATTGAAGCCCGATGCGTTCCGCTGGGCTTACTACCTGGGCAATGTCGAAGCCTGGATCGGAAAAACCCGCGACGCCATAGGCGACATCCAGCGGGCATTAAAGATAGATGAGACCTACACGCCGGCACGCGTCCGGCTCGCCGAACTGCTCTTTGAAACTGGGGATATGGATCAAAGCCGGCAGGCCTTCGAAGCTGCCCTCCGGCGCGACGCGCGCCTGGCTTCGGCCTATTTCGGCCTGGGGCGTGTGCTCGGGGCACGAGGCGATTGGCTGCAAGCCGTCGAATCATTCCGTCGGGCGTGCGATCTGGCTCCGCGGTACGCGGCCGCGCACTATGCGTTGGCCATGGCGTACAAGAAGCTCGGCGATCCGGCTAAAATGCGCGAGCATTTGGAAATCTACGGCCGTGTAAAGGAATCTCCTCAACCGGCCGAGGATCCGCTGATGAACGAAGTCAAATCGCTTTACATGGGCGGGCTCTCGCAATTCGCCAAAGCATCCGGCCTGATGCGCGAAGGGAAGACCAAGGAGGCAATTGCCGAATTTGAATCGGCTGTGCGAGTGAACCCGCGAATGGTAATGGCGCATGTAGATCTGATCGCTCTTTATGGAAAACTCGGACAGATCCAGCAGGCGGAGGAGCATTATCGCAGCGCCACAGCGCTGGATCCCGGCTGGGGCGAAGCGTATTACAACTGGGGCCTGATTCTATTGAGGCAGCATCAGACGGATGACGCCATAACCGCATTCAGTGAAGCGTTGCGCGTTAATCCGTATTATGCGGACGCCCATATCCAGCTTGGTGCATTGCTGGATGAAACCGCGCGATCCAAAGGCGCACAGCGGCATTTCAGGCTGGCGCTGGATGACAATCCCGCAAGCCGCGAGGCCCGGTTTCTCCTGGGACGGAGTTTGATTCGCACCGGCGAGTTCAATGAAGCCATCGCACAACTATCGAAAACCATCGATGTGGACGACGAAAAAACGGCGGTCTGCATGCAGACGCTCGCCGTCGCTCATCAGCGTGCAGGCAATTTGAATCCGGCGCTGCACTTTCTGGAGCTGGCGCGCGACCGCGCGCGAGCCCGCAAAATGGATCAGCTTGCGGCGCAGCTTCAGGAGCAACTGGATCAGGTCTCGAAGGAGGCCCTCGCGCGTTGAAGACACCGTGGCACATTGCCGCGTCGTTTACTGTTTTCGGCGCGTGCCTGATGTTCGCCTGGATCTCCCGGGCGCTTACCGCTGGAAGCGCAGCGCCATTTACGGATGCGGCGGCGGAAACCGGACTCGAGTTCCGGCATTTCATCGGGGCGACGGGCTCGTATTACACACCCGAAATCATGGGCTCGGGAGTCGCGGTGCTTGACTACGACGGCGACGGCGATCTGGATGTTTTTCTGCTCCAGGGCGCCATGCTGGATAAGACCAAATCGCTTGCGGATTTATTGTTCCCTGCGCCGGAGAGGCATTTTCCAGGCAATCGCCTGTTTCGCAACGAGCTGATCCCCACCGGTAAGCTCCACTTCGTCGATGTCACGGATCAGGCCGGCGTTGCAGGAAACGGAGCCTTCGGAATGGGCGCCGCCGTGGGCGATTACGATAACGACGGTTACTCCGATCTCTTTGTCACCAATTACGGCCGGAACATGCTTTATCACAACAATGGCAACGGAACATTCACCGACGTAACTGCCGTCGCGGGCGTGGGCGAGGACTCATTCAGCGCGAGCGCGGCGTTTCTGGATTACGATCGCGACGGCTATCTCGATCTGTTCGTCACGCGGTATAACGCGTTCACCGTACAGGGGAATAAGAAGTGCTACAACTATGCCGGCGGCCGCGAATATTGCGGGCCGGGTGATTACGCTTCGCTTGCGAGCAAGCTTTACCACAATGACGGGCACGGCCATTTTGTCAACGTGACTCAACAGTCGGGAATCGGCAGCGCGACAGGAAATGGACTGGGCGTGGTGTGCGCGGATTTCAACGGCGACGGGTGGCCGGATATCTACGTCGCGAACGACAAGACCCCGAATCATTTGTGGATGAACCAGCATGACGGCACGTTCAAGGATCTTGCCTTATTCTCCGGCGCCGCATACAACGCCGATGGCAAAGCGCTCTCAGGAATGGGGGTAACCGCGGCCGATTTTGACGGCGATGGGGATGAAGATATCTTTATCACCAATCTGACCGGCGAGCCGAACAGCCTATTTCAGAACGATGGCGCCGGCAGCTTCGAAGATGTCACCAACACTTACGGCCTGGGACAGGCGAGTTTTCCATTTACCGGCTTCGGTACGCTTTGGTTCGATTACGATAACGACGGCCTTTTGGACTTGTTTGTTGCCAACGGCGAAGTGCGTGTCATCGACTCGCAGCGCGGCACTCCCTTTCCATTCAGGCAGCGCAGCCAGCTTTTTCATCACGAGGGAAAAACCTATCGCGAAGTTGCGTCCGGCGGCGTTTTCGACCAGTTGCATGTTAACCGCGGCGCGGCTTTCGGCGATATCGATAACGACGGCGATATCGATATCGTGGTGACCAACGCCAATGGGCCTGTGCGGCTGCTGCTCAATCAAGTCGGAGCGCGCAACCACTGGCTCGAGGCGCAACTGCGCGGCGTCAAATCCAACCGCGATGCTTATGGCGCGCGCGTGACCCTTTACCGCAAAGGGCGGACGCCCATGTGGCGTCGTGTCGCAGCAGACGGCAGCTATTTGAGCGCGCAGGATCCGCGAGTGCACTTCGGGCTCGGCGGCGATGCCGATCTCGCTAAAGCACCCATCGAAAAACTGGTGATCACTTGGCCCGGCGGCGCAAGCGAAACGTTCGACGCGCCGAAAGTTGATCAGCTCTTGCGGCTGGTTGAAGGAAGCGGCAAGCCCATGAAGTGAGCCTGCCGCGCAATTCAGCGGTTCGCGGGAGCCGCTTCGTTATTGGCGGCGGGGCGGGCCCGCGCGACCTCGCGCGATTTCTGCGACTGCAAAAAACGCAGCAGGTCGATGAACTCGCTGCGCGTGAGGCTTTCATCCAGACCTTCGGGCATCAGCGAAACGTTCGACGGCTTAATGGAAACAATCTGCTTTCTGGGAATGCGGATTTCAGCGTGCGGCCCGGTAACCAGCGTCACCGCATCGGGCGTATCTTCGCCGCGCACGCCTGAGTACATTTCCATCTTGGTTTCGACGTTGTAAATTTCAAAGCCCGGCACGAAACTGGCGCTCGGAAAGACGATGGCTTCGAGAATGTCGTGGCCCGAACGGATTGCTCCCACGGCAGTGAGATCCGGCCCTACATGGCCGCCCTGATTGCCGATTGTGTGGCAACTATAACAGGCAACTTTCTCGCCGTAGAAGATGCGCCGGCCGCGGCCGATATCGCCGCCGGCGGCGAGCAGCGGCTCCAGTTTTCGCAAACGTTCGATGCGCGCTTTTTGCAACTGCTCGAGATGTGCCAATAGTGGCCGCGCCGCTGTGCGGACGCCTTCGGGATATTTCTCGACAATCTGTTGCAGCCGCTTGGCATCGGGCTCTCCAATCGAGACCTTCGATTTTAAGAGGCCCGCCACCATCGCCTTTCCGGCCTCTTCGTTCTCGGAGCTACGAAACGCATCCAGCAGGCTCGGTAGAATCAACGCATCCGCGTGAGGAAGGTATTCGCGGGCAAGCGTGAGCAACTGGTCGTTCGTCAATTTGGCCCGGCCAATGACCTGCGCGGCGGACAGGCGCAATGCCGCGTCGTACTGCCTGGCCAGCCTGCCCAGCAGAAATTTCAAAGCGCCGCTGTCGAGGGCCGGATGATCGTGCACCAGGACGGCAAGCGCAGTGGTGCGCAGATCCGCGGGCGATGTGCTGCTTGCCGCGATAGCTTGCACTTTGCCCTCGAGCGCGGTCAATTGAAGCGCACGCACCAGATTCAGCGCGCGCAACCGGACGGCCGGATCGCCTTTTGCCAGCAATTGGCCAATACGCTCGGTCCAGAGCGCCGGAAATTCAGAAAGCGAGCAACGGTCGATCGTGTCCAGAAGAAATAACTGCCGCTGCGGGCCGAGATTCGGTGAACCAAGCAGATCACCGACCATCTTTTGCGCGCCCGTATCCGAGCAAATGGCCAGCAGCGCATCGCGCACGGGCTCCGCTTCATCGGCCGGGAATTCGGCGGCGCGCAGGCTGCTATTCAGAAAATCCAGCACGTCGCCCGACCATGCAGGGTGATGAGAAAAAACCCAGAGCGCGGAGGTGCGCAGCGGCTTATTGGACGATTTCAGAAATGATGAGATTTCTTTCGCCGTCAGCGGGCTGTCATCCAACTGATCCAGCGCGATAACCGCGGCTTTGGCGATTCGCGGATTGGGATTGCCCAGCGCCTGAACCAGCGGCTCTGGCGTCTTCAATTCGATGAGCGCATAGGTGACCGAGTGCTCGAGAAAACGGTCCGTGGCGCGTGCGGCGGCGGCGACGAGCGCCGGAACGGCGCGCGCGTCTCCAATCTGCCCAAGAGCCGTGGCAGCCTGGCGCCTTGCGGCGGGCACATCGCGTCCCACCATAGCCATGAGCCGGTCAACGGCGTCGCGGTTCCGCGCCATCCCGAGCGCGCGGGCGGCCGCGACGCGTACGCGGAAATTCGTGTCCTTGAGAGCGGCGCGAACCGCAGCCAGAGCCTCCGGCGTGCCGATGCGGTATAAGCCCCACACGGCACTGCTGCGCGTTTCGTGCGACGTGGAATGCTCTCTCGCGTGCGTTAGTGCAGCAATCGACGTAGGTCCGCCTTCCACTAATTGCTCGAGAGCACGATCGCGAACCGCCGGTCGCTTGTCATCCAGATGGCGTGCGACGTCGGCAGACGGTTTGTCGGCCAGCTTTAATTCAAGACCACGCGCGTCTTTGACAGCCGGCGCGCCGATTCTGCGAACTCGATAAATGGAGCCCTTGATCTCCGGCTTCGCCACGCGCGAGAGCGGACAGCCGTGGATGAACCACGCGCCGGTATCGACAACCAGCAGGCTGCCGTCGGCGTCCTCAATGACGTCGGTGGGATGAAAATCGGGATCCACCGAGGTGAGGAAATCCGAATCCTCCGTGCGGAACGTCGCGCCGTCGCGATAAACGATGTGCCGCTGCACACGGTGCGGATTGAATTGCGCGGTAAACAGATTGCCCTGGTATTGCGGGCCAAAAGACGCTCCGCGATAAAGCGCCAATCCTGCCGGCGCGATGCGCGCGAACTTGGTCATGACCGGCATCAGGTCGCCGGTGCGCTTGAATTCGCTCACCACTGAATACCACTTCGGGTAAACGCCACCCCACACCCAGTGCATGATAGCGTCGCGCTGCCCATCGCGCGGATCCTGAAAATAAGTCATGGTGCCGAAGGTTTCGCCGGTCGGCAGAAATGCAAGCTCCACGGGATTATCGAATCCGCCGCCTGATACCCACTCGAGGCCGGTTCCATCCGGCCGCACGCGCCAGATACGCGAGGCCAGGCCTTTGAATGCACGGCCGTCTTTGGTCGTGATGTCGAAACCGTGGCGGCCGTCGGTGAGATAGAGCCACCCGTCGGGACCGAAAAACGGCCCATGCAGGCTGGCCGCGTTCGATGACAAATTCCAGCCGGTGACGATCACTTCGCGATGATCCGCCACGCCATCGTTGTCCGTATCATCGAAGCGGATCAGATCCGGTGGCGCAGCCACGTACAGGCTCCCGCGATACCACACCGCGCCCGCGGGAAGCGTCAGCTTGTCGGCAAAAACTTTACTGCGGTCAAACACGCCGTCGCCATCAGTATCTTCGAGCATGCGCACGATGTAGTCCGGCTTCGCCGCCATCTGCGGGGTCGTGAGCGTGTTGCCGGAAGACTCGCAGAGGAAGAGGCGCCCGCGGTCGTCAAAAGTACCCAGCATCGGATACGCAATGAGATTGGCGCCGGCAACCTTCTCCACTTTGAATCCCGCAGGCACGTGGATCGCCTCGAGCCCGACTGGCGTGGCGTTCACCGGCCCTGCATGGCCTGAAGGGCCAAGCACCAGTGCGGCCACAGTGACCAGCAGAATGAGCACCACGCGCAGATCGCGAACGTTCTTCGCGCTTCGAATCATGAGTGAAATCGTTGATCGCATTTTTAAACCTATATTCTTTTGAAGCCGTGATCGTCTCCGCCAGCGGGGCAAAGAGCTTTCTCATCAGCTCGGCATTGTTCACCGCGTTTTGAAACGCGAGAAACGCTGCTCCTTTCAAACCGATGTCCAGACCGAGACCGGTCACGGTGAGTTCCGTCTACTCGGTAAAATTGGGCAACTGAACCGCCATCTCGCGCTGGATGCGCGGAAGCAGCAGATCTTCGCCTTGCAGCAAATCTCCGCCCAGGATGATCATAGCGGGGTTGAACAACATCACCAGGTGAGAGATGCCCAATGCACGCTTTGCTGGCGCGGTCGATCATGCCAAGCGCGAGCGAATCGCCTTCGCGCGCGCGCTCGAAAATGTCGTTCAGCCGGACGTGATCCCTCGATGCCAGGCCTGACGCTGCGGAGTACTGCCGCACCATGCCCCAACTCGACGCGATGGCTTCCAGACATCCATTCTTGCCGCAATTACACGGATCCGTTGCGCCCGGCTCGATGGTCATGTGGCCCAATTCGCCGGCCATTTGATCGCGACCCTCCAGCTACTTGCCCCGGCCACGATGCCCGCGCCGATGCCCTTCCCGGCTTCGATGTAGATGCAATTATCGCATCCTTGAGCCCGGCCCAACCGGCGTTCGCCAAAATGTACGTGCGGCACGCCATGCACAGAAAAAACGGGAGAGAAGTGGCTTCTTTCCATTTTTCCGAAAGCGGAAATTTACGCCAGCCGAGATTTACCGCCGTTACCAGCCCGTTCTGGTGGATAAAACCGGGGCAGGAGATGCCCATGGCCAACCAACGCGAGTGCTGCCAGGAAGCGAGATTCCGTTGCACCATTTGAAGCCCGCGCAGCAGTCGGAAACCTCGAGCCCTGCTCCGAATTCCAAGTTCCTGTTCCCAGCGGTAGCGAATGTCGCCCACCAGATTGGTTAGCGCGTAACGGATCCGTGCGCGCTCCAGATCGACCGCGATGAAGTAGCCGGCCTCCGGATTCAACCTGAGTACCTCGCGCCTTCGCTCGCCGCGCGATTTGAGCTCGCCGACTTTGACGATGGTGCCGAAACTGAGCAGATTTTGCAGCGCGCGGCTGACGCTGCCTGGATTCAATCCGGTGGCACGCATGATCTCTTCGCGGGTTACAGCCGCGTTTTGGTAGATGGTGAGCAGGATGGTCCACAGCCATTGCTCTGGAACTCTCGCCATAGCGCTTATATGTATTTACCGCAGAAGGACGCTTCTCACCAAACCGGGGAGGATAATTTTTTGCGTTCTAAAGAAAATTGGCGATGCCGACGCAACGGTCTGGCAGCCCTTTTCACTTGTACTTGGTTTGCAAAAAAAAACTTAGACACTGTTAAAAAAATAACATTGTCATTTTCGCGGCAGGATCTCATAGTTCCATTCGCCGTGAAAAGCCTCTCGCCGGAGTTTGATCGCAGCCATCTCCGAGTCTGGAACCTTTACGCCGGCAGGGTAGTTTCGGCCATCGATCTCGGCGTGTACCTTCAACCCTTTCTTGGTCGTGGTTCCGGCAATGAGGTTGACTATTACCTTCAGGCTGGTGAGAGGCTGGCCGCGCCAGTTCTTACTGATGAATGAGAACAGGCGGTGTTCGATCTTGTTCCACTTGCTCGTACCCGGCGGAAAGTGACTGACCGCGAGGGCCAACCCGGTCTCGTCAGCCAGCCTTTGCAACTCCAGTTTCCACAGTCGGACGCGGGAGCCGTTCCGGCCACCACCGTCGGCTGTGATCAATAGCTTCTCGGCCCGCGGGTATTTCTCCTGACCCATGGCGCACCACCAGCGCCGGATGGTTTCCACCGCGAACGACGCCGTATCCTGATCCACTCCCACGCTGACCCATCCGGTGTTATCTGCCAGATCGTATACCCCATACGGCGCAGCGCGCCCCAGTTCCGGGATCACAAAATCGTGCACGCGGACCTTTTCCGGATTCCCTTTCGGCCGCCACTCCCGCCCTCCGTTTTTAAAATCCCCCACCCATTCCTTCTTTTTGGTGTCAACCGATATCACCGGCTGATGGAGGGCGATATAGTGCCGGACTTTGCCACCGATGTACTCGAACTGGGCATTGCGGTCTGGATGAGAGTCGCCTTCCCTGGTCTTCCGATTGGCTTGCAGACTGTACCCCAGT
>QHXW01000157.1:0-7558 GCA_003223115.1 Acidobacteriota bacterium | reverse complement strand
CGCCAGTGGCCTGGGATACAGCCGAGATGCCACCCGAGCCCCACACCTTGCTCTCCGCGGCGGCCAACAAGCGCCGGGATCTCTCGTCCAGTACCGCCTCCAAGAACTTGAAGCGGTTGTGGACGCCAGCCGAATCATCCATCCACTCCAGGATAGCTCAAAACATCCTTTAGTTGTAATGTTATTTCATAACAGACCCTTAGTGCTGAAATCAGGCGCTCTGGTATGATATTCGTCTCGAATTTGTTGCTGAGGGGAGGAGTATAATGTCCGGGAGACTCTCGATGCTTATGAGTTCAAAAGCTGATCGTGCATTCTATCTTCTTGCGATTACAATTCTTCTGGCCGGAGGGTTATTTGGCCAGGAAGGTTTATCCACCCTGCGTGGAACCGTTAACGACAAAAGCGGAGCTGTCGTCCCAGGCGCCAGCATTGCCGCGCGTGAAGTGCTTACAAACGTCGTAGCACGCACGGTCGCGAGTGACGCGCAAGGAAACTATGAAATACCCGGCTTGAAGGCGGGCACTTACCAGGTGACCACCACCATGAGCGGGTTCAAGAAATCCGTCACCGATGACGTTCAATTGCAGAGCAACGTGGTCCGCCGCATTGACATTACGCTCGAGGTGGGCGAGGTCGCGACGGAAGTGGCCGTCAGCGCTGCCGCCGCGGTCATCCAGACCGAGCAAGCCACCATCGGCGCAGATTTCAACGCCGCCAAGAACTACAAGGACCTGCCGATTCCGGGTAACGCGTTCTCTGGAACCTACGCCGTACTGGCGGTTTTGCCGGATGTGCAGCGCGAGCCGGGCGACTGGGGCAGCCCGAGATTTGCGGGACAGGGTGGCAACCAGGCTCACGAGGGCCAGGACGGCATCAAGGAAGAAACACTGAACAGCCAGACCGTGAACATGGAGTCGGTGCAGGAAGTCAAAGCCGTTTACGTGAACAACACCGCCGAGTATTCGCGCGTCGGATACTTCGACACCATCAACAAGAGCGGCACGAACGAATATCACGCCGAGGCATCGTACTACCACCGAAATTCAGCGCTGGGCGCGCGCGGCTTTTTCGAAGACGAAAAGACCAAGGTCATCTACCACACCTTCAACCTGAGCGGCTCCGGCCCGATCATCAAGAACAAGACTTTCTTCTACGCCTTGTGGAACGGTGAGCGCGTACCTTCTCACGCGTTTTACTTGAGCAGCGTGCCGACGCAGAAAATGCGGCAGGGCGACTTCTCCGAATTGCTTGCGCTCGGCAGCGACAACGTCATTAAAGACCCGTTGACCGGCGTGCCTTTCGCCAACAACATCATTCCGACGGAGCGTCTCAGCAGCGTGGCCCTAAAAGCTCAAGACCGTTTTTTCCCGGATCCGAATCACGATGGGCTGGTGAATAACCTCGCCTGGGTGCACCGGTATCCGGATGATCAGTTCCATGCGGATGTGCTCTCCGTGCGCGTGGACCACCGTATCAGCGACAAGAACTCGCTTTACGGCCGCATTCAGATTTACCTTCCGCGGTATGTCCTGGCAGGCAACTATCCCACTACGAATTCGACGCTATTGCGGCAGAGCCATGCCTGGGCCTTTACCGACACGCATGTTTTCTCTCCCGCCCTGCTGAACACTTTCACGTTTGGCGGCAATCGGGACGGTTTGAAGAGCCAGGTCACTGTGGACGGTTACCAGCCCGGTACCGGCGCCGAGATCGTCGATCTGATCGGCCTTCAGGGCGTCAATCAGGCTGGCGTGCACACCACCGGCGGTTCCCCAGTGTTCCGCATCGCGGGATACGACGACGTTTCGATTGATCCGGGCGGATTCCGCCTGAGCAACAGGAATTTCACGTACGCGGACTCGATGACGTGGGCCTTCGGCCGGCATATCGTAAAGTACGGCGGCGAGCTGAGAACCTACGGAGATTTTGATGGCAGGGTCCCGAATACGAACTACGGCGATTTTACTTTCAACGGTTCTTTTTCCGGAAACGCCTATGCCGATTTCATACTAGGCCTACCGCTCAGCAGCACGCGCCAGAATCCGCTGATTAACCGAAGGCATTCGCAGAAAGAGTTGGGTTTGTTCATCACCGATACCTTCAAGATGACGCCCAAGCTGACCCTAGACTACGGTCTCCGGTGGGATCGCTTCAGCTCGACAACCTACGAAGACGGCCTGATGTTCAACTGGGATCCCAATACAGGTAACGTGATTGTTCCGCAGAAGGCGCTTACGAAAATCAGCCCCTTCTACCCGAAAAACATTAACATCATCGCCGGCAGTCCGGTGCCCGAACCGAGCAATCGCGACTTTGTTCCGCGCTTGGGTGCGGCTTACCGCCTCAACGAAAAGACGGTTATTCGAGGAGGGTACGGTATCTTTAACGAGTTTCCCGGCGAGTTCGCCCGTATTCAGAGCGGCGGACCGTTTTCGGTTCGAGAAACCTACTTCAATAGCATCACGAACGGCACGCCGCTGTTCCAGATGCCGAATCCGTTCCCATCCTCGGACGCATCCGCCAACATTCCTTCGCAAAGCATCTACGGGTTTCCACTCCACACGAGCACCGGTAAGATCCACCAGTTCAATGTCACGGTCGAGCGTCAGGTGAAAGACATAGGCATCCGACTGTCCTACATTGGCTCTCGCAACCGTGGCATGAATTATGGAGACGACAACCAGTGGCCGTACCTCGGACGGAACATCAACGTGCCTCCGCCCAGCCTAATTCCGTTTACCGACGACCGTCGGCCCTTCCCGCAGTTCGTCAATATTACTTACCCGAAGTCGGATGGACAGCAGAACTACGACTCCTTGAGTCTCAACGCACAACGCCGCGTGGGTTGGGTGATGTTTGACGCCCATTGGACCTGGTCCAACTCCATGCTGGATTATCTGAACCTGGATAATCCATTCCAGACCAGGTTCTGGAATCGCGACGTGCTCGCACGCCATCGCGTGGTGTTCAATACCGTTTGGGAGTTGCCCTTCGGCAAAGGCAAGCGGTTCATGAACAACGCGCCGCGCGCGGTGGATCAAATTCTGGGCGGGTGGAGAGTCGTCTGGGTGACTTACTTGCAGACGGGTCAGTACTTCTCTCCATACTTCGATGATGCCGACCCGTCGAACACCAACACCTTCGGCGGAATGCCTGATCGCAGTTGCAACGGCAACCTGCCCAGCGGGCAGCGCACCGTCCAGCACTGGTTCGATACCTCCTGCTTCGTGAATCCACCGGCAGGCCGATACGGCAACAGCGGCGTCAACATTCTGGAAGGCCCTGGGATGCATGTACACAACGTCACACTCGCGAAGCGCTTCGCTATCACCGAAAAATTACATTTCGATTTGATGGCGCTGGTCGGAAACATTTTCAATCATCCGAACTTCGTGACTCCCGATCGGCAATCCTCCGCCACGGATATTTCCGTGCCCGGAGGCGCAGGTGTGATCAATTCCGTTTACGGATTGTACGCCGGCGAACGCGCCGGTCCGCGAATGATGGAATTGCGCGGAAGGATCGAGTTCTGATGGATCATCTGGGCTGACAGTGCGGGCGGCCCGATTCTCAAAGCTGATGCCAGCGCGGTGGCTGCTTGCCACCGCGCTCGGCTCTATACTGGCGCCCGCGCAAGGCCTAGGCATTTTCAGACCTTACCGTGTACTCCTGGTTGTGGATCATTGGGCTGATCCCGCGAGCCAAGTGGTCGCGTCCGAGAAAGATTCATTTCAGCCTGTGGCTGCGCTGCTGAAGGCGTGGTCCGTACCGTTTGACATTCTGCGGCTCGATCAGCAATCGCCCGGCGCCGGTTACCTGTTCGAGCGTTCCGGTCGCGTCCGTTACGGCGCCGTCGTTTGGCTCGCGGATGCCGATTCGTACGCAAACAAGAATCTTTCGAGCCTCGCCGAGGCGTCGGCTGCCGGAACGAGCCTGATCGCGGTCAGCTCGCGATTTCGGGATCCGGCTCTCGAACAGATTTTGGGCCTGCATTACAAAGAAAGCTACAGCGCAACCGATCCACTCGAAACCAACGCGGAGCATTTCATCACTCGTGAAATCGCGCGGCAGAAATCCACGGCCTGGGAATTCCGCGCGCGCATCTGGGTGGAACCTCACGGAGCGCAGGTGCTGTTGCGGCAGGGCCGTCATCCCGTGCTCACCGTCCGCCAGGCCGCTCCGAATTCATCGGGCGTCTGGGTGGCGGCGCCCAGCGTTGCAGCGCTGCGCGACACCCCGTTCTGGCGAAGTTTGTTCTACCGGTGCCTCGTGTGGGGCCTCGGTTACATGGTTCAACCGGACCAGGATTACTCGCGCCACCTGTTGCTGATGTTTGACGATTGGGGCACTTCCGACAAAACGTTCCTTTCTTATTGGCGATATCAGACCCTCACCGAAGAGGTGATGCGGAAAAATGTGATGCCGGCGCTCGCGCGCCACAAGGCAGTTATATCGGCCAACGTGGTCACCGGCTTTCTCGATCGCAAAACGCACCGCGTGATTTCGCCCTGGAACCAGAAGCTCACTGATTCCTACGGCGTCGCGCAGGATTACGCATCTACACGGCGCGGGTTGAAAGCCGCTGAGGCAGCGGGCGTACTCGAAATTGAAAGCCACGGCTGGACCCATATGCAACCGGACCTCGACTCTCCGCCCGGTCCGTGGTGGACGGCCGATCTAGAGGGCGAGGCCTCCTCAGGCGGCTGGTATGAAGAATTCGAAGATACGCGCCGCGGCACGGAAGCTCCGGCGCTGACGCAGCTCTTTCATTTACGGCGCTCGCTGCAATATTTGCGCGAGGATTTCGGCGCAACGCCGCTTTCGGTGATCGTTGGCGGTGGCGGGTGGTCGAAATCCTATCAAAACCACAGCGCGCGCGTTGCCGCGCAAGCCGGCTTCGGGCTGTTCGACATCAACGAGCGCTTCTTTTATCTGGATCGCGATCTGGTGCTCGATATGGCCGGAATCTCTCCCGGCGGAACTTACGCCTACGATCGGAAACTTGAGTTGGAAAAATGGCCGCCGCATCCGGACGGGCCTCTGGTGGCGATTGCACATGATCGCGATATTTCGATACAGCATGATTTTGTCGGCCGTACTCTCGATACGCTTCCTGCTGACATAGGATTTGTGAGCATGAACCAGTACATCGGCACGCTGCACACGGAGATCGATGCTCCCGAAGCCGATTCGCCGGAACTCCGATTTGGATTCGACGACCACTACTGCGCGTACTTCGCGAAACACTCGTCATCGTGGCGGCTGCTGCTGGCGGACCCGTTGCTCGACAAGCTGCGGAGTTCATCGGGTCTCGGTATCGCGGTGGATGGCCGGCCCGCTGGGCAGTTGAGCCGCGGCGATCTGAGCGGCCGGCCGATCGTTATTCAGATTCCCGCCGGCACAGGTGATCACACTTGGAAATTAACAGCGGCCCGGTAGCGCTTTTATCAGACGAGGCAAACATGATTCGAAAAAACGCATAAGGCTCGGCACTTCCTCTGTTTCCAGAATCGATGCCGGCTTGAGCCTCTGTTCAGTGGTGGGGAATTTTATTCCGGCGTTATGGGGCGACCGGCGGTGACATGAATACGGGATTCCGGCGGGATGTGGAACGCAAATCGGTCCTGACCCGGAATCGTTATTCAGATGGCCCGGAATCGCAATTCGCGTTCCCCTTCGCCGGAATCCTCAAGATTTCTGCCAGCCGCTCGCTGGTGCTGACCCTCGTAGCTCCCGATGGCGCCGAGTGGCGCAGTCAGATCGGCGACTCCCGATGGCTGAAGCCGCTTTAGTCCGATCTCCGGGCACAGGCTCTCTGCTAGCTTAGCTTAGCTAGCCTCTCCCTACTTCGCGCGATGATGATGCGATTCAGAATGGCTCCGACTTAGTGGAATGGAATAGGCCTTGATCAGCCTATCTGACCATTCATTCGGTAGATGGCTGATCGATTCAGCGACTAGCAGATTGCGGCCACGCTAAACCGCCTCGGGCTGCGGACAGGTGCGGGGAACACTTGGAACGAGGCTCGAGTTCGTTTTGCACGTCAGTATCACCAACTTCCCACTTTCGATCCCAGCCATCCCGGCAATAACAGCCTGACTCTGCGAGAAGCCGCGCAACGACTGAACCTGGGCCTGACGGTATTGCGGCGCATGATCGCCGAACGAAGCTGCCCGCCAGCCAAGTCGTAGCGTGTGCGCCCGGGCAGATTCCAGCGGAAGCACTGGACTCGGAGGCGGTACAATTACAAAAGGAAATCGAGAATATCAAGAATGGCGTTCGAGGGTTCGAGGTCCGCGAACTCAGTAGGCGGATGGGCAGCAGGCACTGTTTTCATAATGTTAGCGAGGTATAGCAGAATGTCACAGGATCGTACGCGAGGAAGTCCCGATTTTGTTGGGCTCCGGGATATCTTCTCCGATCCCTAGTCTGGCGGGCCTGTTATCGCTATGCTCTGTTTTGTTGTTCACCGTTTTGGGTGACTCCCGAAAATCAGCTCGCGAGGTTGGCGCTTCGCGGCTCTTCTGTTTTAACGCAGGATTTTCGGGGTCCCCAAATGGGCTCTCATTCAGGCGGGCCGTTGCGGCTCAATTCCTGTGCATAAGTCGACTGCAATAATTGCGCCGGTGCTGGCGCCGAACACAAGATCGAACCGCTCGCACACTGGTCGGGCGATTAGGGCTTCGACTTCTTTGAGAACGGCAAGCGTGTAGAAACCTTTGGCTCCTCCGCCATCGAGCATGAGAAGTCGGCAGGGTGCGGGTTGGGAATCTACAGGTAGTCCGGCCATCTAAGCGACAGGAAGAGGATAGAGAGTCAACTCCTTGATTGGAAAATCTTTAACGTTGTCCGTCATGAGAGTGAGCTCATGTATCAGCGCAACAGCGGCAACCGTCGCGTCGGCGACGGTGATCGTGGTCCCTTTGCGCCCATAGTCTCGCTTTAACAAGCCAGCCAGCCGAGCTACGCGCCATGTAAATGTAACGTGATAATACTCAAAACTTCGGAGGAATTCTTCGATGGCCGGCTCCTCCTTCGGACGTAACCCAGCATACACCTCGGTAACGTTGATTGGACAGCAAGCCAGAAGATGTTTGACCAAACCCAGCAGGAGGAGATCGCGGCGGCCGCGTTTGTTATTGAGAGGGTCAATGATGACGCTGGTATCGAGAAGGTAAATAGCCACTTAGCGGCTGACGGTCCTATGTAATTATCGTTCATTTTCCTTGCGGAGTTCCTTCACCCAACCTGCAGCTCCGGCCTTCAGTTCCGGGTGATCTTTATTTTATCCTTCCAGGCCCCAGCCACGCCTTCCAATGCCCTGATTTGCTGAAGACGCCGAAGTTCCTTTTCAGCAGAGCCAGGAACTCGCTGCGCCCGCGCTTGCCGAGCAATCGGTCAATCTCGCTGCCGAGCGGTTCAGGGATGACGATGTGTGCGCGTCGAGTGCTCAGTCTTAGTCCCACATAATGTTAACATGTTATGGGACTTAGCCCAAAGTCGAATGAACAGTGGGAAGAGTGGCTGTACGGTTATAAGAAACGAGTTGATTTTT
>QHXW01000156.1 GCA_003223115.1 Acidobacteriota bacterium | reverse complement strand
GCCTGCGCGCATCCACTTGCTTCTTCATGAACGCACCGTTCCCCACCTTCACGTCCAGCACCAGCGCGTCCAGACCCTCGGCCAGCTTCTTGGACATGATGGATGAGGCAATCAACGGGACCGACTCCACGGTTGCCGTGACGTCACGTAGCGAATAGAGTTTGCCGTCGGCCGGCGCGATTTGCTCGCTTTGACCGATGAAGCACAATCCAAGTTCGTTCAATTGTGCCCGAAATTCATCAGCAGTCAGAGAGGTGCGTAAACCCGGAATGGATTCGAGTTTGTCCAGCGTTCCGCCGGTGTGCCCCAGGGCGCGGCCCGACACCATGGGCACGATCACGCCAGCCGCAGCAGCCAGAGGGGCTGCCACCAGACTGGTCTTGTCGCCAACGCCACCAGTCGAGTGCTTGTCTACTTTTACGCCCTTGATCGCAGAGAGATCCACCGTTTCGCCCGAGCGCAACATGCACTCGGTGAGCGTCGAGACCTCACGGTCCGTCATTTCCGAGAAATAGACGGCCATAAGAAACGCAGACATCTGATAATCCGGGATTTCCCCGCGAGTGTATCCGTTCACTAGATGCGAAATTTCTTCGACATCCAGTTCTTCGCCGTCGCGCTTCCGATGGATCAAATCAACTGTTCGCATGGAATGAGACAAGGCTAACATCTTAAGGCGCTGAAAGTAAAGGAATAGTGATACCCGTAGTACTCGCGATTCCGGTTATTGTGTGGCGAGAGATTTCAGTGAAAGGAAGCCGCATTTCCCTGTAAGAAATGGTCAAGACTAGCTAGGCCCGTTCGCGGACGTTCGCGGATGGGCCGCAGTAACCTGTGCCGGCAAAATGCTAAGCTGGCAGGCTGTCCGGATGGAATCGCCATGGACGCACGTCCTGCGCTAATTAGCGTTGCGCGAGCCTTGCGAGAGCAGGGGCTAGAAGCTATCTTGATCGGTAATGCGGCCGCAGCGCTGCAGGGCGCTCCGTTAACCACGCTCGATCTGGACTTGCTGTTCCGCAAATCTCCGGGCAATTTGAAGAAGCTGAAGGCGATTGCTCGAGGGTTGGGCGCCGTGATCCTCAAACCGTACTACCCGGTCTCAGACCTTTTCCGGCTGGTCCGCGACGAGGACTCTCTGCAACTGGACTTCATGTCTGTGATTCACGGCGTACGCTCCTACGACGCTCTTCGCAGTCGCGCAACGAAAATTGATTTAGGCGGCGAGCAGATTCTGGTGGCCGCCTTGTCTGATATCATCGCCAGTAAGCGGGCGGCGAACCGCACGCGAGATCGGGCTGTACTCGATGTCCTCAAGAAAACGCTCGCAGAACAAGAAGTCGCGGCGCGCCGAAAAATTGAAGGCCCTCGGAATCGAAAGTGATTTGGCGCTGCGCGATCAGATTCGGCGTCTCATAGCCAAACCTCCGCATGAGCGCACGCACTTTCTGCGCAAGCGCATCGGACTCAACGGTTCTTGCCTGTAGGGCCGGCGCTGCGTGCGCCCGTGGGTGCTTTACGCCGTTATTGCCGGTATGGGCATGCGGTACTCACCGCGAAAGATTTCGGCAAACAGCCCGGTAATTTCCTCGTGAATCAGGCCGTTGTCCACAAGCAAGTCGGGGCCCCTAAGCTGGTGCAGCTCGCCGTGCATATCGGAACACTTGCCTCCCGCCTCCAGCACGATCAGTTTGCCCGCCGCCATATCCCATGGATGGAGGCCGAATTCCCAAAATGCGTCCAGGCGCCCGCAGGCCACGTATGCAAGATCGATAGCCGCCGAACCGCAGCGCCGCACTCCGTGAGTCAGCATCGCGAGCTGGTGATAGAAGTAAATGTTGAAATTCAGGTGGCGCTTGCGGCTGGGGAAGCCGGTCGCCACCAGGCTGCTCTCCAGCCGTTTGATTTGCGAGACTCGGATGCGGCGATTGTTCAGGTACGCTCCCGCCCCGCGCTCGGAAGTGAAACATTCCTGACGGATGGGGTCGTAAACCACGCCGGCAATCAGCTCGCCCGCCTGCTCCAGCGCCATAGTGACGTTAAAGCAGGGAAATCCGTGGGCGAAATTCGTGGTGCCGTCCAGTGGATCGACGTACCAGCGATATTCCGAGGAGCTTTCATGGCCGCCACCTTCTTCGGCCACGATGCCATGGGAAGGGAAGTGGGTGCGCAGGCGTTCTACCACCAGGCGCTCGGAGGAGCGGTCCGCCTCCGTAACCAGATCGTACTCACCCTTCGTTTCGACTGTGACGCGACGCTCAAACCACGTGGTGAGCAGCGCCCCGGCTTCGCGCGCGATCTCGACCGCGGTTTCGAGATAGGACGGCATCGGGCGGCTTACGAACCGTCCTCAATCAAATATTTGATGTCGTGTTTGAAGATGAACAGATTTGGCGCCCCGTCACGGGTGATGCGGATGAAGGACGTGTCATAGTATTCGACCACGCCAACCACTTCTTCGTTGTTGCTGAGCCGCACCCGCACAGGGGTCTGGTTCTCGATGAGCTGTCTCAGGTACCTGGTCTCCTCGAAGGTCTGTTCCGGTGCGCGGGTCCCGCCTTTCCCGCCTGGCTTGGGTGGCACTATGGCTTCTGGCATTTAATGTTTTGGAGGAACGACCGAGATTCTACCGCTCGACGTTCCCGAATCTGACTCGGCTTCACCATAATAGCCACTGCGAGCCAGCACCCGCAATTGCGGGTCTTTCACTCGAACTTCAAGACGATGGAAATGCTCTTTGGTGAGTGGAATATTTTTGGGATAGAACGCCAGCAGGTACTGCGTACGCAGGTCCTGGATGAGATCCGCGAAGGCTTTGTCCATCTCCGAGCCGACTGTGGGGACGAAAACACGGCCCCCGGTTCCGGCTGCCAGCGTGGTTAGTGCATTTTCGCCGCCGACATTGCGGCCCGCCTCATTCGCAATCGGAACCACCAGGATGGGGTAGATCACTGCGTCCGCCAGTTGCGCGGCTTCGAGCGCGGCGTGGAAATCCACCGTGCTGGTGGTATCGCCGCCGTCGGTCACCACTATCATCACGTGCCGGCCGTCTCGCTGCTCCATTTCCTGGGAGGCCAGATAAATGGCATCGTAGAGTGAGGTGCCGGCTTCGCCCTTGAGCGATTTCAGCGAACGTTCGAGCGATTGTGTATTCCTCGTGAAGTGGTTGTTCTTGACTACCTGATAATTAAAGCTGTAGAGCGACGCTGCGTCGGTGGGATTGCCCTCGGAAAAAAGCGCGTGCAGAAATTTGCTGACCGACTCCACCTCGTACTTCAAGTCCTTGGCCGTTGAACCGCTGATGTCGATGAGTAGAGAGACCGAGAGCGGCTCGTTGGTGCCCCGCTCGAAGGCGGCGATTTGCTGCTGCACGTTGTTATCGAACACCGTGAAATCCTCTTTGGTGAGCGATCCGACCAGCCGCCCATCGGTCCTCCTGATCGTAGTGGTAATGATCCGAACCAGCCTGACGTCGACGCGGATATCGGCCTGCGGAAGAGCAGCGAGCGGAGCCAGGGCCACCCAGACCAGTGCCGCCAAGCCCGCGCTATAGACCCGCGGCAGATGGCGCATTGCAGTCCCACTCTCCTTCCACCCACACCTCGCCGTCGGCGAAATGCTCCTTCTTCCAGATTGGGACCAGCCGCTTCAGCCGGTTAATGCCTTCGAGCGCCGCTTCAAACGCAGCCTTGCGGTGAGCCGCGGTTACGATGATGGCCACGCTGGCCTCGCTGATCTCCATGCGTCCCAGGCGGTGCACCATGGCAATGCGATCAATCGGGTAAGCGCCGGCAATCTGGCGGCCGATCTCCGCCATTACCTTGACGGCCATCGGCTCGTAGCATTCATAATCGAGATAAAGCGTCCGCCGGCCCTTGGTGTTGTTGCGGACCACACCTTCGAAGGTAATCACCGCACCATCATCTCCGCGCACCAGGCGCAGGATGATCTCCCGGGTATCGATCAGCTGGCGCGTCAGTGCGAAGAAATGGCCGTCCTCGGGGTCACTGATTGCGCGCGCATAACGGCCGTCGGCGGCGGCGTTCTCGGGCGTCGGCGCAGGCGTCGAGCCGCCACTCACCGGAGGCAGGAAGGCCACCTCATCGTTTTCGGCAACGGGCGCGGCACTTTTGGAGAATTCGTGATTGCGCGCCAGGACGATGCTTTGGGACAACTCCCGTAACTTGGGGAAAAGCTCGGCATAATGCTCGAACACGGTGGCAAGGCACGCGTCGTCGGCCACGTTGAGCTGCTCTTCTGAACGGCCGACGATGTCCCTCAACATGCCAAAAAACAGCACACGCACGTGCATTTCTAGTGCCAGTGTATCAGACGGTTCTGAAGCGGCCCGCGTTGCGAATGTTTATAATCGCGCCCATGCACTCCCATCGCACGCACATCCGTGTGCGCTATGCCGAAACAGACCAAATGGGCGTCGTGTACTACGCCAATTACTTTGTGTGGATGGAAGTCGCGCGCGTTGAATTCTGCAAAGCGCTGGGGTTCCGCTACCGGGACATGGAACTGGACGACGGCGTCCTACTGGCGGTTGTGGAGGCCCAGTGCCGGTATCTTTACCCGGCCCGGTTCGAGGAAGACGTGATCGTCGAGACACGGCTCGGGGACGCCAATCCGCGGATTGTCAGCTTTGCCTACGAAATGCGCCGGGCCGAGGGCGATCGCAAGCTGGCCACGGGCTCGACCCGCCACATTTTCTGCAATCGGGAGATGAAACCAGTGAAGCTGCCGGCAAAATACCGCGCGGCGTTTGACATCGAGTAACATGGTAAGCAGGTGAGTACTCTGAGCACACTGGTCCGGAGCCGCAGGCTGATCGCCGTTCTCTGTATCGCGGTCCTGATTGCGGCCGCGTTTACCCCGGCTACATTCGGCGCGCTCAGTGCCATCCTTACACCGCTCTGGCTATTGTTCGCAGCTGAACTTACCATCTCGATCCATCGTCTGGCCGAAAATTGTGGGCCGCGACAACTTGTCCTTCTTCCGACACTCGCTTCGCGAGCGCCTCCGATCGCCTGATTCCCTGAAGTGCGAATGGCCGCCCTGTGGCGGCTGAACCAACGGTTGCGTTCGCTCGATATTGCAGGCAATCGGAGATTTTCTAGATGAGAATTCGGCTCTGTAAATTACTGGTGTGCTTCGCTCTTGGCTTTGCATCCTGTGTAGGTTTCGTGATGCGACCCGAGGAAATTGAGGAGCTCATGTGCAACATGAATCAACCCAAGATAGTTGTGACTGTTCCTGAGGAAAACGACAAGGATGATCCGCTGAAGAAATTTCTACGACTGAACTTCAAACCCGATGGACGCCGGGGTTCTATTTCAGCAAGAATTCCCGAACGAACATGACGGTCGCGGCAAACTGAAAATCCTGGTTCTTTTTCTTGGCGAAGCCGTGGCCTTCATCATCCGCCATCAGGTACCACACCGGCGCTCCGTTTTTGCGAATCGCCGCCGCCATCTGCTCGCCTTCGTGTGCCGGCACGCGGGGATCGTTACGCCCAGCCACGATGAACATGGGTTTGCTGATCTCGCTGACGTGGTTGATGGGCGCGATCTTCTCGAAGAAGGCATGGACTTTCGGGTCGCGCTCGTCGCCATACTCCACGCGACGCAGATCCCGCCGGTAAGGCGAGGTGCGCTCGAAAAAGCTCACGAAATTCGAAATCCCGACAACGTCCACTGTGCAGCATAAGCGGTTGTTGAAGTGGAAGGCCGACGCCAGCGTCATGTAGCCGCCATAGCTTCCCCCGGTGACCATGACCCGTTTCGCGTCGAGCCGCGGGTCGCCGGCAATCCAGTCGAGCAGAGTGCCAATGTCCTTGACCGAATCCTCGCGCATCAAGACATTATCGAGCGCCAGGAATGTTTTTCCGTATCCCGATGAGCCGCGCACGTTTGGATAAATCATGGCAGCGCCCAGCTCAGAGATGTAGTAGTTATTGCGTCCCAGGAAGACGGGCAGGGACTGACCTTCCGGACCACCGTGGATGTTGATGATCACCGGCCGCGGTCCGCTGAACGGCTTCGGCGGCAGATAGAGAAATCCGGAAATTGTCCGGCCATCGAACGATTTCCAGTGGACCAACTCCGGCTCGCTGAAGTTGTCGGGGTTGAGCCCGCCGGTTTCGCTAGTGGTCCAGCGCTCGAGCCTGCCCGAGTCGATATCGATCGAGTAAACGTCCGAGGTGCTGCGCGCGGAAGTCAGGCTGAAGCCCAGGTCGCGGCCATTGGCGTGCCACCGCAACCCGAAGATCACGCCGCGCGGCAAAGCGGGCAAGGTCCGGTCGCGCTTGGTGGCTGTGTCCATGACGTGCAGCACCGAATAACCGTCCTCATTGAGTACGTAGGCCAGGTGGCGGCCGTCACGCGTGACGCTGAACTCGTCGGCATCCCAGTGCTGGGCCGGATCCAGAAAGGTCAACTCGCGTGTCGTCAGATCAAAAAACGCCAGGCGCTCGCACTCGCTGCCGCGGTCCGTGGTCAAGAACAGGCCCTTTCCATTTCTCGCAAACTGGGCGTTTCCATAGGACCCCTGTTCGGAGGTGAGAAGCTGTTTCGCGCCGGTCGAAACCTCCAGCAGGTAAAGCGAGCTGTCATGCACCGAGCGCCGGTCTTCGACCACAAGATACTTGCCATCGGGCGACCATGCCGCGGGAAACCATCCGCCACCTTGCACTCCGAGTACGCGCCGCGCGCTGTGCGGTTCATCGGGATCCATGACGTAAATGTCGGTGTCCGCGCCGTTGCGCAGTGTCGAAGCATAGGCCAGCCGGCGTCCGTCGTCTGAATAACGGTGGGATGTGTTCCGCGAATTGCCGTCAGTGAGCATCGTGATGTCCCCCGTGCGGCTGTCGAAACGGTAGAACTGGTAAAATTCAGCGCCGCCGGTGTCTTTTGAAAACACGAACGTGTCCCCAGAGCCGGGACGGTATTCAGCGCTTCCCGTCCGATCCGGAAAGAACGTCAGTTGGCTGCGGTCGCCACCGGGCATGGACACGCGATGGATTTGCGGCACATCGCCGAAACGCGTGGATATCAGGATTTCACGCTTGACCGGATGCCAATCGAGCAGCGCCGCTGATCGAAAATCGTTGTAGCGGCCGAGCCGCTCAATCAGCGTAGCCGGGATGGGCGGCACGTCCTCGATATGCAGATTCGAAGGGACGGATAGTGTCGGCTCGGCGGCGGGCGCAATCGCCAGCGCGGAGCAAAACAAGACAAGGCGAAGCATTGTTCGAGACACGATACGAAAGATGCTACTACGATGAGTGCCGGCCTTGCAGAGATGCCCGGAAGGATCTCGGAAGGATCAGACCCTGCGCAGAACGTGCACCGGCAACAGAATCAACGCGCTGACCAGTGCCAGCGCACCGCCCACGGCAATCCCCAGCAGGCGAAACGGCAGAAGCAGCAGCCAGACAAACGGCCAGGCAATCAGCGCCACGAGCGCGATGGGCCAGCACAGCACCAGCAGAATGCACCACAGCAGAAACTTGACCACAGCAACTCTCCTTTCGGGCTCATTACATCTTACGCAAGACGCGGCAAAATGTTCCGCCGCGCCACTGCCGGATTTTGGAGCTACCTGCTAGCATAAGGGGTTCCGCATGTTGCGTTTCGAGACCGCCGGGGAATCCCACGGCGAGTGCCTGGTCGCCACGGTCGCCGGTTTGCCGGCGGGAGTACCGGTCTCTTTAGACGCCATCAACCATGACCTCTGGCGGCGTCAGCAGGGTTACGGCCGCGGCGGCCGCATGAAGATTGAGACCGATCGCGTTGAAATCGTCGCGGGAGTGCGGCACTCGAAAACCATCGGGTCGCCGATCGCCATCATCATTCGCAACAAAGATTGGGCTAACTGGACCGAGGCTCTGCCTGTCGAAGACTCTGAGGGCGCGGAAGATAAGAAAAAACCGCTCACCCGGCCGCGGCCCGGACATGCCGACCTGGCGGGAGCGATCAAATATAATTTTCACGACGCGCGCTATGTTCTGGAACGGGCGAGTGCCAGGGAAACCACGGCGCGGGTGGCGGTGGGCGCATTGGCGAAGGCGCTGCTGGGTGAATTCGGGATTGAAATCCAGGGACATGTCGTAGCGGTCGGCCGCGAGAGGCTAGGCGGTCAGGCGTCGTGGGAAGAAATTGCCGGATTGCATAAGAAGTCCGAAGTCCTGCTGAGCTGCGTGGATAGCGAGGCCGAGCAACGCATGAAAGCGGTGGTGGATGAAGCCTACCGCACGGGTGACACGGTGGGTGGCATTTTCGAGATTGTGGCGCACAACGTTCCGCCCGGCCTTGGCTCGCATGTTACCTGGGATTCGCGCCTCGACGGCCGTCTGGCGCAGGCCATTGTTTCCATCCAAGCCGTGAAAGGAGTGGAGATCGGGTTGGCTGAGGAAGGTGCGGCGAGCTTCGGCTCTCAGGTGCAGGACACTATTCAATATGACCGGTCCGAACGCCGGTTCACGCGTGGCGCCAACCGCGCAGGCGGCCTGGAGGGCGGAATGACGAACGGCCAGGATGTCGTGGTGCGCGGATTCTTGAAGCCGATTTCGACGCTGCGGCGTCCACTCGAATCTGTGGATCTGGAGACGCGCGAGCCCGCCCTGGCTGCGTATGAGCGTTCGGACGTATGCGTGGTGCCGGCTGCGGCGGTGATTGGTGAGGCCATGGTCGCGATCGTGCTGGCGCAGGCGTTCCTCGAGAAATTCGGCGGCGATTCTCTCACCGAAACCCGCCGCAATTTCGAAGGCTATGTCGAACAGGTCAAGAACTTCTGAGAGCAAAGTGGAGACGAAACTTTTGATTTATCCCATCGTCAAATTGGGAAACCCGGTTCTCGAAACCGAGGCCGCCGACGTCACGGAATTCGACACTCCGGAGCTGCACAAGCTCATTGAGGACATGTTTGAATCCATGTACGCCGCAAAGGGCGTCGGTCTGGCGGCGCCGCAGATCGGCATTTCGCGCAAGATCGCCGTGATCGATATCTCGGTCGGGGAAAATCCCGACGATAAGCTGGTCATCATCAATCCGAAAATCATTCACAAAGAAGGAAAGCAGAGCGGTGAGGAGGGCTGCCTCAGCATTCCGGGATTCCGCGAGCAGGTGAGCCGCGCCAAACGGACCATCGTGCAAGCTCAGGATGTGAATGGCGAGTTGTTTGAAAAAACCAGTGAAGACCTTCTGGCCCGGGCTTTCCAGCATGAGATCGATCACTTGCACGGCAAGCTGTACATCAAGCACATCAGCGCGCTCAAGCGCGATTTAATCAAAAGGAAAGTGCGCAAGCTGGCCAAGGCTGGCGAGTGGGCGTAGGCAGAATATGCACAAGATTCGGCGGTTGCTTCACGACATCGCCCTTGCACTTTGATGCGCATTATTTTTCTCGGGACGCCAGCCTTCGCGGTTCCAACGCTCGAAGCTATCGTCAAAGCCGGCCACGAAGTGCCGCTGGCTGTTACCCAGCCGGACCGGCCCAGAGGACGCGGCCAGGAACTGGCGCCACCCCCGGTGAAACAGGCGGCTATTCGGCTGAGAATCCAGCTGTACCAAGCTGAGCGTATTCGCACTCCTGAGGCCCAGGCCCGCCTGGCCGAGTTGAAGCCGGAGATCATGGTGGTGGTGGGCTATGGGCAGATCCTTCCGCAAGCGGTCATCGATATTCCAGCGCGTGGCATCGTCAACGTACACGCCTCGCTGCTGCCCAGGTATCGGGGCGCGGCGCCCATTCAATGGGCCATCATCAACGGCGAGACCCGAACCGGGGTGACTACCATGCAGATCAACGCGGGCCTCGATACGGGCGACATTCTGCGGCGCGCCCAAACCGAGATCGGGCCTGATGAAACTGCGATCGAGCTGGGTGAGCGGCTGTCGGTGATGGGTGCGGACTTGCTGGTCGAGACGCTCCGAGGCCTGGAGCGGAGTGCGATCGTTCCGCAGAAACAGGAAGAAGCGTTGACCACCTATGCGCCGGTGTTGAACAAAGACCATGGGCGCATCGACTGGCAGCTTGCCGCGCAGGCGATTCACAACCGTGTGCGTGGGCTTCTGCCGTGGCCGGGCGCACACACCAGATTTCGCGGACAGATGCTGCATATCTGGCGCGCGCGGATCGCTCACGAACATACGCAGCTCGCGCCTGGGCGTTTCCTGGCTGGAGCGCGCCTGTCCGTGTCGTGCGGCGGTGGCGGAGTTCTGGAATTACTGGAGGTGCAGCTTGAAGGGCGCAAGCGCATTTCGGGCCCAGAGTTTGCTCGCGGTCAACGATTGAACGAGAGCGACATACTGGGAGAAGACATACCGGGAGAATACATACTGGGAGAACCTGTCGATTGAATTTACCGCTAGGTTACCGATATTCCGCCGCGTATGCGGGCATTCGCCAGATGGAGCGCGACGATGTGGCGCTGATTGTTTCGGGCGTACCGGCCTCGGGTGCAGCCGTGTTTACGCAAAATCGCGTTCAAGCGGCGCCGGTGAAGCTTTGTCGCCAGCATCTGCGAGTCTCGCGGGGGCAAGTGGGAGCCATCCTGGTGAATGCCGGCAACGCGAACTGCGCGACCAGCACCGGTGACCGCGTAGCGCTCGCTGCCTGCCGCGCTGTGTCCAAACACCTGCGGCTGCCGGTGGCTCAGGTTTTAGTGGCATCCACTGGAGTGATCGGCGTCGAACTGGATTTCAACCTCATCGAGAAAGCATTGCCAAGGTTGGCCGCGGGGTTGGCCGAAGACCGATTTGGCGAAGTGGCGCGCGCCATCATGACCACGGATTGCGTGCCCAAAGAAGCATTCGGTGAAGTGAAGCTGCGGCGCGGCGTCGTGCGGTTCGCCGGAATGACCAAAGGCTCGGGCATGATTCATCCGCGCATGGCCACCACGCTCGGATTCGTGTTGACGGACGCAAACGTGCCCGCGGTCAAGTTGCGGCCCATCCTCAAGCGCGCTGTGGAACGCAGCTACAACCGGATCTCGGTGGACGGCGACACGTCGACCAACGATACCGTCGTCCTACTCGCAAACGGCTGTTCCGGCGTGCGTGCTGATCCCGGTGAATTTGGCGCATTCGAAGAAGGTGTCACCACTGTGATGGAAACGCTGGCGCGGCAGATTGCGCGCGACGGCGAAGGCGCAAGGAAACTGATTACCATCGACATTTCGGGCGCACCTAATGACGATGCCGCGGGGCAGATTGCCCGGGCCATAGCCAATTCTCCGCTGGTGAAGACCGCCATTGCGGGCAGCGATCCCAACTGGGGCCGCATTTTATCCGCGGCGGGTAATGCCGGTGTCCCTTTCGAACCTGCCAAAGTGGACATTGTGATGCAGGGGACCACGGTATGCCGCTCGGGTCTCGCCGCTCCGTTTTCGGAAAGTGATCTCAAGAGCAGGCTCGACCAGCCGGAGTGTTCCGTCGAACTGACGATACGCGGCAAACGTAACGGCCGGGCGCGCTTCTGGACCTGCGATTTAACTGAGGACTACATTCGCATCAATGCCAGCTATCGAACGTAATCGCGAGCATCGCCGATCGTGCCTGGTCGGGCAGCCGTTCTCACGACGAGTGTTCCTGGCTCTACTGGCCGCGCCGCTCCCACTTTGCCGGCCAGGTGCAGCAGGCGCTGCCGACTCGCATCAGGAAGTCTTCGATCTCCTTACGGAAATGGCTTCCGCACTCAGTGAGGGCAACGCGCTCGCATTCTTGAAGCCCATCGATCGCGCGATGCCGGATTATCAGAAGCTTCAGGATAACGTTGTGGCGCTGGTAGCTCAGAATGATTTGGCCTCGTCCATCGAAGTTCTGAAGGACGAGGGAGATGACAAACGCCGCCGGGTCGAATTGGATTGGTTTCTAGAGCTCCGTTCGCACGAGATTCACGGCCCCTACGAGCGTCGCCGCAAGGTTGTGAAATGCCGGTTGGAGCGGGACAAGAAAAAGTGGAAGATCGTCGCGCTCGAGCCGGTCGATTTTTTTGCGTCGCCGTCCCCTGCGTAACAGACAGAAAAACGTCGTCCTGAAGGCGGACACGTTTCCGAGATGCAGGGTCGTTATCGGAACGAACCCAATGTGCGCTCTTACAGCGCGGAACAGTCGTGGGTGAAAGTCCACCTCAGGAGGATATCGGTATGCCTGAGAAGCGGCGTCGTCTGGGAACGGGCGGCCTCGAAGCCTTCCGACCAAGCCCACTGTGGTGGGTGAGCAAATCAGCGGGCCGTAACGTGAGTGAAGCTTGAGCAAACCTCGAAAAGTTCGGCGTGGATGCCGACCGGTAATTGGGTCCGGGAAGGCCAGAGCGGTGCTGGGAAAAGCCCGCCCCTAGCGCGCGCCCAATCGTCGCCGCGGTTGCCTCGACGTCGCTAGTCAAATGCGCGGAGCCCACGAACGGAACCGGCTCCTCGCCCTCGGATCGCGCGAAGTCGCGGTACCACTCCTGACGTTGCGGGCAGACATAGACGCTATCGAGAACGTCCGGGCTCGGGTGTCCGATGCGTTCGTTACCAACGGCGCGGAAGTCCGGGATGGGAACGCGCTCGACAGGCGGCTCCTGCAGGAAAAGGTAGCCGACGGGGGTGTGCGTGGCTTTGGCGAAGCTTTCTAATTCCTTGAGGGTTGGGCTCGACTCGCGGCGCTCCCTCAGGTATCAAGCTGCGCAAAGCGGTGGGCGAGCTCAAGCACGGTCGAGCCCGGACCGCTTTCGCGCCCAGCGTAGCAATTCCGGTTTGATCTCGACACGCATCATTGCGGCAACCTAGCCTTGTTCCCATTGTCCGCCACAACATCGCTCAGCCACCGCGGGTGGCTATAACGAGTGGGAATCCTGGACCCCGGTGAAACACGGGCGCACGCCAGCGATGGGCTTCCCAGGAGGACGCACAAAGTTTAGAGAAGGAGACAGCAGAGCAGGAAGTCAGGAGGCAGAATTCCGACGTCTGCTACTTCTCCATCTCTTTGGCGATGTCCTCGATCACGGCGGCCTCGCTCTCGATCACCTTTCCGGCCCTCACAATCTGCTCATCAGCCAGGCGCCACTGTTTCTGATCGATGGCCTCGCGCACGCCTGGAATGGTTTTCACGCCATAACCGGTGTACATGCCCGGCGCATAGATCTGATGTTTGAACCAGGGCCGGCCGGGCAGACCGTCTGGAAGCGTCAGCGCGCGCTCGGCTTGCGTGAGTTTACGGTTGACGCTGTCCAATGATTTCTTGTTCAAGTCGAGCTTTTGGACCGCTTTCTCGTAGTGATCCGAGCTGCGCTGGAGAGCGGCCAGCCCGTTGTCGAGCGGCGCGAAATTCAGAAACGGCGGCACGTCTTCGCGCTTCGGCGGCACCAGCGTTCTCTTCGGATCGGCGGTGGCTACGAACACGCCCTCGTCCAACTGCTTGTTACGCTCTGTGATCTCGTCGCGCTTGGTTTTCGCGAGCTTCTGCAACTCGTCGATGTACTTGTGTATGGTATCGGTGAAATTGGAGAAATCGAATGGCAAAAGGTCGGCAGCCGCCAGACGCATCACTGCCGACCCGATGGTCTCAGCGAGCGCACGGCCATAGCGGAAATCGGTGTCCGCAAAATGCGTGTACCAGTAGAAGTCATCGTAGATCGAATGATAGATTCCGCCGCCATCCTCTCCGCCATAGCCCAGGTCGAGGGTTGCGATGCCCAGGTGATCGATGAACACCGTGTAGTCGGAACCAGAGCCCAGCGCATCAATGCGCAAATCCGGGCGATTCCGCACCTGCTCTCGCTGGTCGTCCGGCGCACCGGCAATTCGCGCGAGGCGCAGACGCTTCCACACTGGATAATCTTTCTCCGGATCTTCGACGTCCTTGGCCACCCCGTTGATGAACTTCTCGAGCGAGTGCGATCCCGACATGCCCAGAAAGCCGCGCCCGTAGCCATCTGAATTGATATAAACGGCTGCGTGCTGCAGCAGTTCATCGGCGTGCGCCTCGGCCCATTCGGTCGAGCCCAGCAAGCCTTCCTCTTCGCCATCCCACACGCAGTAAATGATCGTACGCTTGGGTTTCCAGCCCTGTTTGAGCAGTTCGGCCAGACCGCGGGCTTCCTCCATCTCGGCGATCGTTCCGGAAACGGGGTCTTCCGCGCCGTTCACCCAGGCATCATGATGATTGCCTCGGATAATCCACACGTCCGGTTCGCCCGAGCCCGCGATGCGTACGATCACATCATAGAGGCGCTTGGTATCCCAGTTCGATTTGACTTTGAGATGTACTTTGGCGGGACCGGGCCCCACATGGTAAGTGAGAGGAAGCGCGCCGCGCCAACCCGCCGGCGCCACAGGTCCTTTGAGCGCGGCCAGCAGCGGTTGGGCGTCGCCGTAGGAAATGGGCAGCACCGGAATCTTCGTGATGGTCTTGGCCTCGCTCAGCGGCAGCCGCATGGCTTCAGGTGTGGCGCCCACGCCCGGGGTCAGTGGGTCGCCCGGATAAATCGGCATGTCCATCACACTGCCGCGCTGTACGCCGTCGCGCGGACGCCAGGCGCCCTCCGGAAAAACCTCACCCGCGAAATAGCCGTCCTCATGCGGATCCGAGTAAATGATGCAGCCTACAGCGCCATGTTCGGCGGCCACTTTTGGCTTGATGCCGCGCCAGGATGCGCCATAGCGTGCAATCACGATTGCGCCTTTCACGGAAATCCCAAGCCGTTCGAGCTGCTCGTAGTCATCCGGAATGCCGTAGTTGACATAGACCAGCGGCGCGGTGACGTCGCCATCCACGGAATAGGCGTTATATGTGGGAAGCTGTTCGCGCTGCTGGTCTGATGTCGGATCCGCTGACACGGCCGGCTCCTGTAGCTTTGCCGTGAAATGCGTCGGCTCTACAAGTTCCACCGCGCGCTCTTTGGGCGTGGGAAACAGAACGTCGAAGTTTTCGATGCTCGCGTCGAGGCCCCACTCCTTGAACTTCGAGAGAATCCACTCGGCGTTGTCCTTGTCGTAGGGCGAGCCTACATGGTGTGGCCGCGCCGCAAGCCGTTGCATGTATGCTTTCAGGTTCGCGGTGTTGGGAACGGCTTTGAACTTGGCTTCCCAGGCGCGTTCGGAGGTGGCGGCATCGGTGGAAAACCCTTGCAGGGTGGGTGCGTCCGCCGCTCGCCCGAGAAACAAAATGCACGGGAATGCGATGATGCGAAGCTGATTTTTCATGGTCTTGCGAAGAAGTATGAGTGTACCGCAGTAGAACGAAAAGCGCCGAAGCCGGCTCCGGTTCTCTAGATGAACGCCCGCTCCATTGAGGTGATGAACTCGATTCCGGGCACGATCTTGCGGCTCAATCGGTCATCGTTCGTGTGAACAGGCTGCATGTGGCGTCCGCGGCGCACGAAAGCTGGATGGCGTCCGCTGGCGCTATCGTTCTGTCCTGCCCGATCTGCGCAAAAATCCGGGCGCACGCACGGTCAAACGGAAGAACCGAAACGCCAGGAGTGCCGAGCAGCCACTCGTAATGCTGGGCCCAGGCGATATCTCCGACCGAGAGCGGTTTCACCAGGACCTCTGCGAGCGTCAGGGTTGAGGTGAGCAGTTCATCCCGGCGCTTCGAAATACGCTCGACCAGGTGCGCCACTCTCTCCTTGTTTTCCGCTGTCTTCGAGCAAGTAAATAAATAAATGTGAGTCGAAGAAAATTCTGCTCACTACCAGTTCTCGCGCAGCTTGCGCACGTATTCATCAGGATCTTCTCCGCGCCACAGAGTTTGCCAAGACCTTTCGTTAAGAAGAAGACGGGCTGTTCGAGTTCATCAACTTCCAGAATTATTTCATCACCCGAGAGATTATCTGCAACGCTGCGGAAGTAGCAGCAGAGGCGCTCGTTCCGGTAGCCGCGCAAGACCGCGGTCTCAGTAATGCTGCCTTCGACTTCGTAGATTTCGGGCGGTGGTTCGGCGGCTTGGTCCAGCGGCACCGGTTGCACGCGCACTCGTGAAGGCGGTTCGGGCGCATCTCGCATCACAATATCGAAGGAGTTGCCGAATGGGCTGGCAAGCGTGCGCATACGGACCTCGTGCGAGCCAACCGCTAAGCCGGGTGGAACTCGGAAGGTCGCCTGCCACCCTTCGCGGCCCAGATCGGTGAGCGTCAGCAATGGGGACACCAAAGCCATCGATCTCGATGCGGAGCATGATGTTTGGTCCGGGATGGCTGTGGTGACTTGAAGTAAAGGCATACGTACTCGTCTTTGTTTCTGTGGAAATAAATATCCTGTGTGCGGTTGTTGACGGCACAGTTGATCCAGGGCGCGGGAGCGAACGGTTCGTCTAAGAGCGGCTCCCAGCGGCGGTGGCACGTAACGCCGGCGCGAGCACCGCTCGAATACTCGAGAGTGACACGAGCAAAACCGGCAGAGCGGCACATAGCGAGCAGGCAGTTCAAGCTTGGGCCATACCAGTTGTCGATCTGGCCTCCCAGCTCGTCGGTCTCATAGAACTCGAGCGAGCAGGCGTCGTCACCGGTAACATCGGATTCGATGAAGACTGTATCCGTAGTCACTGCGCAAATTTTTTCGAGGCCGAGCAGCGGATGTCTCAAGTGGTAGAAGACTCTAAACACAGCACGTAATGGAACAAACCGACGGTGTCGGGTGAGAGCTCATCGACAACCAAGATTCGATAATCCGCAAGCCAAGCAACTTGCGCGCCACCCTGAATTCTTCGAACTCGACGCAGTCGATCGCCGTGACATCCGCCCCACGGCGCTCGAGTGCGAAGCTGCACCAGCCGGTCCAGGCGCCGATATCGAGGACCGTTTTTGGTCCTGGCTCGCTGTCAGGTTTTAGAAAGCGGCGCAATTCCCACAGAAGCCGTACTGGACGCAGGCAAGATCCAAACACCAGGTCATCCAGGCCGTTCAACAAAATCCATAAGGCCAGCGGGACCAGACACAATCCCACTGAACGACCCAGAACTATGGTGAGGTGTAGGGGATACTACAGTTCTAGTGTTGATGAGCGGCAAAAGATCTCATACACGCGGGCATCGAGTAATGTAAACGTTTCTGCTTCTTGGATCTTGCCGCCATTTGACAAGGCTTGCCTCGCCTTCTTATCATGAAATTTCAAGATTATTTCCGCGACTATTGCCTACCCGGCATCTTCCTGATGCCTCGTTTGATGGCAGGTTCGCTTTGTCGTTTCGTGGTTCTCTATGATTAAAGTCGAAGGCCTAAGCAAGCGATACGCCCGTACTCTGGCAGTCGATGACATCTCCTTCGAGGTGGAGAAGGGACAGATCGTCGGCTTTCTGGGGCCCAATGGCGCTGGAAAAACCACGACCATGCGGGTTCTGACGTGCTTCCTGCCTCCCACCTCCGGTACCGCAAAAATATCCGGTTTCGACGTCCTCGAGCAGGCGCTGGAGGTGAAGAGGCATATTGGCTATCTTCCCGAAACGCCTCCGCTCTATCCAGACATGGAAGTGCAGGATTACCTGACGTTCGTGGGCAGACTGAAAGGTCTCTCCTCTTCCGACCTGGCCAAGCGCGTACTGGATGTTTGCGAGCGCTGCGCCATTCTGGACGTCAAGAACAAGCTGATTGGGAAGCTTTCGAAAGGGTACAGGCAGCGAGTGGGGCTGGCGCAGGCCATCCTGCACAATCCCGATGTTCTGATTCTGGACGAGCCGACTTCAGGACTCGACCCCAAACAGATTATCGAAACTCGCGAGTTGATCCGCAGCCTGGCGGGGGATCACACCATCATCCTGAGCACCCACATTCTTTCTGAAGTCGAGCACTCGTGCGAGCGCGTCATTATCATCAACCAGGGCAAACTGGTGGCGGAGGATACGGTGGTCAATCTGACCAATCGTTTGCGCGGGTCCGAATCGGTAGCGGTCGAAATTGCCGCGAGCAATGGCAATCTAGACCAGGCCGCGGTGCGCCAACGGCTCGAACAGGTGGCCGGCGTGAGCCGGGTGGTTCTCAAGGATACCAAGGACAACCATTGCGTTTTCGAGATTGAAAGTCTGCAGGGCCGCTCCGTCCGGGCAGATGTCGCTCGTGCCATTGTCAGCTCCGGCTGGGATCTGAATGAACTGCGGCCGGTGGGCATCAGCCTCGAAGACATCTTCCTGCAGTTGACGGCGGCCGAAAAGAGCGGCAAGGCCGAACTCGTGGAAAAGAAAGTCGAGGTCAAGGCGTAGAGATGAGGAACGTCATCGTCATCTTCAAGAAAGAGCTGAACAGTTACTTCACTTCGCCCATCGCCTACCTGTTGCTGGCCATCTTTGCCGTCATCTTCGGATTCTTTTTTTACAGCGCGCTCCGGTTCTATCTCGAGCAGACGATGTTCGCGCAGATGCGCGGCGGCGGTGCTCCCATCGATGTGAATGAGTGGGTGATCCGTCCGCTGCTGACCAATGCCAGCGTGATCGGCCTGTTCCTGATTCCTATGATTACTATGCGGCTCTATGCCGAGGAGAAGCGCTCCGGAACCATCGAGCTGCTGATGACTTCGCCGGTTCGCGACCTGGAAATTATCCTGGGCAAGTGGCTGGCGGCCCTCGTGCTTTACCTCTGCATCATCGGCATCGCGGCGCTGAACATTTCCATCCTCTTCGCCTTTGGGCATCCGGATTGGAAGCCGATTCTGGTGGGATTTTTCGGCCTGCTGCTGCAAGGCGGCTGCCTGCTGGCGATCGGAATTTTTATCTCCACGATGACGAAAAATCAGATCATCGCCGGCGGCGCCACCTTCGCCGTGTGCCTGATGTTGTGGGTGTTGGACTGGGTCAGCGCCTACGATCAATCCGCCTGGGCCAAAGTAATCGCTTATCTTTCTGTGGTGACGCACTTCGACCCGTTTTCGAAAGGCGTGCTCGATTCCAAGGATATTGTTTTCTACTGCTCCATGATTTTCTTCGGACTTTTCCTTACCGCCAGATCGGTGGAATCACTGCGGTGGAGGGCGTAAATGCAATCGGACTGGATTAAAACAAGGCAGACCAGGTACGGCGCCTACGTTGTGACTTATCTGGTTGTGATTCTCGCCGTTCTGGGCGCCACCAACTGGCTGGCTAATCGCCACAATACGTCTTACGATTCGACCGCGAACAAACGCTTCAGCCTTTCAGATCAGACCATCAAAGTGGTGAAAGGGCTGCAGCGCGACGTCAACGTGACGTACTTTGATAAAGCGCGGGAGTTTCCGAGAGCCAAGGACCTGCTGGACCGGTACGACAGCCTGTCTTCCAAGTTCCACGTGACCTACGTTGATCCGGACAAAAAGCCGCAGCTTGCCAAGAGCGCGGGCGTTCGCAGTTACGGCACCATCTTCATCGATAGCGGGCTGCGCAAGGAAGAAGCCAAGACCTTGTCAGAAGAGGACATCACTGGTGCTCTGATCCGTTCGCTCAAGAGCGGCGTGCGCAATGCCTGCTTCGTCAGCGGCAGCGGCGAACATCGCATTGACGATAGCGAGCGCAGCGGCTATTCCGCGGTCAAAGACCTGCTCGAGAAGAACAACTACAAGACCCGTGCCATTACTCTGACTCCGGCGTCTGCTACACCCATCCAAAGCGCCAAGATCGGCGAGCCCGCCCAGTTGCCCGCGAACGCCATGAAACCGGAGGTCCCGAAGGACTGCACGGTGCTGGTTGTAGCCGGGCCGAAGTACGACTACGCGCAACCCGCAGTGGATGCCATCAAAGGTTATGTCGAGGTGGGCGGGCGCGCACTGTTTATGGTCGATCCACCTTTGAAACTCGGCCGTGATGATTATTCGGGCAGCCCCACGCTGGCCAAGGCGATCGAAGGCTGGGGCGTGACGCTGAACAAGGATCTGGCGCTCGATACCAGCGGAATCGGTCAGGTCTTCGGGGTGGGTCCGGAAGTCCCGCTGGTGACGAACTACGAAACCTCGCAACCCATCGTGAAGGATCTGAAAGAGGTCGCTACCGCATTCCCGCTGGTGCGCACGCTGGAGGTAAAGAGCCCCGAGAAGGGGACGGCAGAGAAGCTGCTGTCGACTTCGGCGAACAGCTATGCCACCAGCCGGATCAATACGCCCGAGATCCGCATTGATACGAAGAAAGATAAGAAAGGGCCGTTGACTCTCGCGGCCGCCGGAACGTACAACACGTCGGGCGACAAGAGCAAGGAAGGCCGCTTCGTGGTGGTGGGCACTTCCAACTGGATCGACAACAACGTCATCCGGTTCCAGGCGAACAAAGATCTGTTCCTCAACATGATGAACTGGCTGAGTTCGGATGAAGACCTCATCGCCATTCGCCCCAAGGAGCCTGAGGACCGCCGCCTGAACATGAGCGGCCGGCAGGTGCGGCTGCTGTTTTACACCAGCATGGTGTTTCTGCCTCTGATCGTCATTGCCTCAGGATTCGCGGTCTGGTGGCGCAGGAGGTAGTGCATGAAATTCCGGGGTCTGCTTGTCGCTGTCGCTCTGCTGGCGGCCCTCGGGGGCGCCGCTTACTGGTCGAACAAGAAAGAAAAGACGGACGTCAATAAACCGCCCGCGGATGCACCTCCCAAGATTCTGAACATCCCCAGCGACCAGTTCAAAGAAATCGCTCTGAAAAAAAAGAGCGGTGAGTCGACCGACGTTATGAAGATCGAAGGTAAGTGGCAGATCATGCAGCCGAAGCCGCTGCCGGCCGATCAGGATTCCGTAGGTTCGCTGGTTTCGTCGCTGTCTTCTCTCACTTCAGACCGGCTGATCGAGGACAAAGCCGGCGACCTCTCGCAGTACGGGCTCAATGCGCCCAGCCAGGAGGTCAAGATCACGCAGAAAGACGGCAAAGCTGCAACCCTGCTGTTGGGCGACGAGACACCCACTGGCGCGGGTGTCTTTGCCAGGCTGGACAACGATCCGCGTATTTTCATTGTGGCGAGCTACATCAAATCGAGCCTGGACAAGACTTCAAACGACCTTCGCGACAAGCGGCTACTTACCTTCGATTCCGACAAGCTCACCCGCGTAGACCTGACGGCCAAAGGTCCCACCATCGAGTTCGGAAAGAACAATCAGAACGAGTGGCAGATCCTGAAACCGAAGCCGCTGCGAGCTGATGGCCTGCAGGTGGACGAGCTGGTGCGGAAACTGAAAGACGCCAAGATGGATGTTTCGTCTTCGGACGCGGACGCTGCGAAAAAAGCCGCGGCAGGTTTCGCTTCAGGTACCCGCGTGGCAGTCGCGTCTGTGAGTGATGCCCGCGGCACGCAGCAGCTCGAGGTTCATAAGGATAAAGACAAGAACTATTGGGCCAAGAGCTCTGTCCTGGAGGGCTTCTTCAAGGCCGGGAACGATTTGGGCGACGGCCTGGACAAGGCTCTGGACGATTTCCGCAACAAGAAACTGTTGGACTTCGGCTGGAATGATCCCGGCAAACTCGAGATACGCAACGGCATGGCGCAGGCGACTTATCAGAAGTCCGGCGATAAATGGATGTCCGGCTCCAGACAAATGGATGGGCCCAGTGTTCAGAACCTGATCGACAAAATGCGAGATCTGACCTCGACCAAGTTTCTCGACGCGGGCAACGGCGTGTCCATCTTCGATGCCACCGTGACCTCGAATGATGGCAAGCGCGTGGAAAAAGTCTCTTTTTGGAAGCAGGGCGACAAGTACTTCGCCAGGCGCGAGAACGAACCCACGGTCTACGAATTGGACGCCAAACCCATCGAGGATCTCCAAAAAGCGGCCGGTGAGGTCAAGGAATTCCAGCCCCCAAAAAGTGGTAAAAAGTAAGTGGCACAGGGCCGTCAGGCCTCTGCTCCTCAGCAATCAAAATGGCAGGAACGCACAGGCACGCACGACTGAGTCACTAACTTGAACGGTCTCCTCACCGATCTTTACGAACTCACCATGGCGGCTGGCTATTTTGAAGCCGGAAAAGCCAATCAAAAAGCTGTCTTCGAACTTTCCATCCGGCGCTTGCCGAAGAACAGGAACTTCATTATCGCGGCCGGCATGGAGCAGTGCGTGGATTACCTGCTCAATGTCCGCTTCAGTGCGGACGAGATCGACTATCTGCGCGGTCTTCAGCAGTTCGCTCGCGTATCGCGGGCCTTTTTCGATTACCTGCGCGATTTCCGTTTCACCGGAGATCTGTTCGCGGTTGCCGACGGAACTCCGCTCTTCGCCGGCGAGCCCATGCTCACGCTACGAGCCCCCATCATCGAAGCGCAGATCCCGGAAACCTACCTGCTTTCCGCTCTCACGTTTCCGTCATTGGTGGCGAGCAAGGCGGCGCGAACCGTGGCGGCTGCCGGGGGACGCGACGTTGTGGAATTCGGCACCCGCCGTGCGCATACGCCCGAGGCTGGAGTGCTCGCCGCGCGTGCTGCGTACGTCGGAGGCTGCATCGGCACCAGCAATACTCTCGCGGGGATGCGTTACGGCATTCCGGTATTTGGCACCGCGGGGCACTCCTGGGTGCTGTCTTTTAACACGGAGCTGGAATCCTTCAAGCACCTTCAGAAATTGCTCGGTCCCCAAACTGTGCAGCTTATCGATACCTACAACACCATCGAGGGCGCGCGGCGAACAGCGCAGTTGGGCAGGCCGCTTTGGGGAGTGCGCCTCGATAGCGGGGATGCGGTGACGCTGTCGAAACAGGTGCGAGCCATCCTCGATGAAGCCGGACTGCGCGATGTGAAAATCATGGCGAGCGGCGATCTGGATGAATACAAGATCCGCGAGATTGTGTCCGCGGGCGCGCCAGTGGACGCTTTCGGCGTGGGTACCGAGATCGCCACTTCCGCCGACGCTCCCTCGATGGGCACGGTCTATAAACTGGTCGAGTTGGACATCTGCGGCATCAAGCGATTCACCGCCAAATTCAGCGAGCAAAAGGAAACCTTGCCCGGCGCGAAGCAAATCTTTCGCTTATCCGGCCACGACGTGCTGGGCCGGTCGGGAGAATGCTGCGTGGGGTCGGAAGCGCTGCTGCGCCCGGTGATTTTGGGCGGCAATCTCGTCGAGCCGCTGTCGGATGTGAAGTCCGCCAAAGACCGTGCCGCCGAGTCTCTGGCTAAATTGCCGGCCTCGTTGCGCAGCCTCGAAACGCAAGATGACTATCCAGTCGAGGTCAGCTCCGATCTTCAAGCCTTGATCGAGCGGACGCGGAGGAACCTCGCGTGAGGACAGTTTTCTTCGACATCGATACCCAAATCGATTTCCTTTTTCCTGCCGGAGCCCTGTATGTTCCTGGCGCCGAGACTTTGATGCCGGCGCTCTCCCGCTTGAACCACTACGCGGCCGCTCACGGCATCCCCCTGATCTCTACCACCTGTGCGCACGCGGAGGACGATCCGGAGTTCCGTCAATGGCCGGCTCATTGCGTGCTCGGCACCGTCGGCCAGCAGAAGCCGTCCGATCTGCTGCTCGGGAAGCGCATCGTCATTCCGGCCGCTCCTGGCAGCTTCCCCGTTGAAGGCGCCGGGCAGATCATTCTCCAGAAGAACCAATTGGACCTCACAACCAATCCCCATTTTTCGCGTCTGCTCGAACATTTGAAGGCTGACGCGTATTTCGTCTACGGTGTCGTGACTGAATATTGCGTGCGCCTGGCCGCGCTGGCCCTGCTGAAGACCGGCAAGCCGGTGAACCTGATCACCGATGCCATCCAGACGCTGCGCGCTGCGGATTCCGGCCAGACAATCACGGAGTGCACCGGAGCCGGCGCCAGACTCACGACTGCCGCAGAGGTTTGCGCGCAATAATTTCGAAGTTACTTCCCATCCGTCTCAGCAAAGGCATACGCACAATCCAATTGTCCACGCGTCGCGCGGCCCGATACCCCAACGCCCAGGCTGGAAACAGACCGGCCAGTGGCGAGGATGCGAAGTCGTAGTACTCCAAACGGCACTCAAAGCCGGCTTGCGTAAACAGATCTGCGGTGTCCCGCGGCCGCAACTGCCGCTCGCCCGGTGATTGATACTTGCGCATCAACTTGGGGAACAGGAGCGACCCAATTGCGCCCGAAAGCCGGTATCGGCTCGGATCGAGCGCGTAAAAGCATCCGCCAGGTTTCAGGAGCTGCATCATCCGTCCGGGCATCGTCTGGAGCACGTCATCGGGCAGGTGGTGCAGAAAAAAAATGGCGATGATCAGATCGAATGATGCGGGCTTCAGCTCTTGAGCCTCGAGCGTGCCTTCGATGTAGTGGAGATGACTCCGTCCGGCTTTAGCTGCATCGGCACGCGCCTGGCGGATGGCTGACGGAGACGCGTCGACGCCCACCAGTTCCGATATCAGTGGGGCCAGGAGCAGTTCGGTGTCTCCGATCCCGCAGCCGATGCTGAGCGCACGCGCCGTCGCCGGAACGCCCGTCATCCGGACGATCCGTTCGACCATGTGGGCGCGCAAGGCGCGAACCGCCGCCTTCGCAAAATGCAGTTGGGCGAAGCCGGAGTACAGCCGCTCGTGATATTCGATTTCGCTCGCCAGCGCCCCGCTGCTGTCATCCATAGCGCGCTCCGCCTCTTATAAGAATGCCTGCAACAAACGCCGTTGTACGCTCTTTAAATTGGAATGCGCGGCGTCCAGTTCGGATACTTTCTCGCGCAGCGCGCGTAATAGGTGCGCTCTTTCGATGCCGTTCTGCACCACCAGCAGGAGCTGGGCATTCTCCCAGGGTTTCTCCAGGTAATGATAGAGGCCCACGTCGTTAATCGCCTGGATGGCGCTTTGTTTATCGGCATGCCCCGTCAGCAACACGCGGCTGGCCTCTGGTTGAAACTGCTTGGCCTTGGCCAGCACCTGCAACCCGCTCAACTTGGGCATCAAGTAGTCGGACACGGCCACGTCCACCAGATTATTTTCCAGAAACTTGACGGCGCTTTCCGGATCGGTATAGCCGTGGATTTCGTAATCGGTCTCGAGCTGTAAGTAGGCCCGCACGCTCGTAATCACCATTTCTTCGTCATCCACGATCAGTACAGATGATTTCTCAGTCGTACCCAAGCTGCTCTCCTTAACTGGCGTCAGTCTGCTCCGGTCCTTCTCTCCTGCTCGATCGGAATGCGGATATGAAACGTAGTGCCCACCCCGACCTGGCTTTCGAAATCGATCGTGCCCCGGTGGGTCTCCTCGATGATTTTCCTGGAAATCGAGAGCCCCAGTCCCGTCCCTACACCTACCGCTTTTGTCGTGAAGCCGCCGGCGAAGATCTTCGGCCCATCCTCGGGCCGGATGCCGCGGCCCGTGTCGGAAATGGAGATGTGGACGCAGTCTCCTTCGCGCCGCGTGCGAATCACGATTTTCCCCTCTCCTTCAATCGCCTGGCCCGCGTTCACCACAATATTCAGGAATACCTGGTTCAGTATGTGCGGATGGCATTCCACCGGCGGTATGTCACCGAAATCGGTTTCCACCACGATGCGGCGGCGAAACTCGCCATGTGTGAGTTTCAGCGTATTTTGAATCTGCTCGTTCAAATCTACTTTGCGTAGCTCTGTGCTGTCCACGCGCGAAAAGGTCTTGAGCCCGCGAATCACTTCCGAAATACGCTCGCAGGCGATCTTATCGATCGCCGTGAGAGACAAACACGTTTCGACAATCTCTTTGGCTTTCTCGAGCGCTGCGGGCTGTGGACTGGCCAGGGCCTTCTGCAGCAGTTCGAGCGAACGCGCCACCACTTGGTTGTTCGACAAAATGGATCCGATCGGCGTGTTGATTTCGTGTACGATACTGGCCAACAGGCGGCCGATTTGAGCCAGCTTGTGCTCATCGGTGATCTTAGCCGCCGCGGTCTCGAGCTGCTTGCGCAGCTCTTCGATCTGCTCGCGCGCCTCTTGAAGCTCCGCATCCTGACTCACGAAACGGTTCCTGACTTCATTGTGACGCGTTTCACGACTGCTCGACCAGCTTACGAAAACGCTTCACTAGCGTGGAGAAGATCGAGGCGGTGATCTCGATGTTGTCGGACAGCAGGTCGTAAAAGTCGTCGCGGCCGATGCGCAGAAGGCGCGTGTCTTCGATTGTTTTGGCTCTCACCGGCATCGGGTCGTCATCGAACAACGCCCAGGCTCCCAGAACTTCATTTTGGCGGGCGGTGTGCAATACTTCGCCGTCACGGCTCAGCTCGACCGCTCCGTCCACCACCACCAGCAATGCATCCAGCGGCTTGGACGGTTCGAGCACTACCTTATCCGACGGAAACTTCACCTCGCGGGCGATGGACGCGATCCGCGAAAGTTGCTCCGGCGTCAGGTTGCGGAGCAATTCCACGCCTTCGAGTGCGATCACCTTCTCGACGATATTCAGTTCAGCCATGTCAAGCCGCCAACCGTGCCATAGCCGACCGAGCCACTTCCGCCACCTCACGCCCCGAGTTTTTCGCAGCCTCCAGAATGTCCGGTATGAGCTGCCGCATTTTGAGTTCAGCCGCTGCCGCCACCGCGCAGGCCACCAGCCAGGCATCGTCCGATCGGATCAATTCGCGGACAGCCGATAAGGGCGTCTTGATCTCGATGCCAAACAGGTGCCGTCCGGTCTCGAGCACGTGATCCGGCGCATCCAGTAGCGGCAGCAGAATACGTTTCAACTCACGCTCCAGCACATTGTCCAGAAACTCGAGCGCCGCCGAATGGTCGTCTTTGTTTTGCCGGTTCACGGCCAGATACGCCGAATAGATCTCTCGCGGAGGGTACCGCAGCCCCAGCAGACGAAACAGCCGTTCCAGAGCCTGGCGCAGCCGTTCCTCAAGGGTATGGGCCAGCAGGCTGGCAGCCGTCGACGGGTGTTCCCCGTCCCGGAAAGGCGCCAAAGCCGCGTTCAACTCGAAATAGTAGCGCGCTTCCCGCTGGATCTGGTCCATGACGAACTGGCCGGCATAATCCAGTTGTGGAGCCGACTCGCGCAGCCGGTTCAGCGCCTTCAGTCCGGCGCCTCGGATAATCAGATTTTGTTGCTTCAGCGCCTGAATCAGAACATCCACACTGCGCTGGTCCGCAATCAACCGGAGCGCCCGCGGAATCTGGCGGCGAATGCTCAACGGAGCCGACGCATCCTCGAGAACATCACCGAGCGTGCCGCAAACCCGCGGGCCGTACGCTGCCAGTGACTCGATGGCGGCCGCCCGCGTCCGGGCATCTTTCAAGTGCTGCACAATCGCAAAAACGTATGCGCGATTTTTCAGTGCGCCGGCCGCCCGGCACGCTGCCATTACCACTTCACACTCACCGTCCTCGAGCAACGTATGCAGTATGCCGATACCTGCGTCGCCCACTACGCCGATTGCTCGGGCCGCCAGCGCGCGCCGCCGCGGGTCGGAATTCTTAGCCGCGTCCGTCATCCAGCCGGGAGTGATCACGTCCGCAACGGCATCCGGATTGGATGAGAAAGTGTCCATTGCGCCTTCCCAGACATCCGGGTTGGGATACTCCAGAAACTCTCTCAGCAGATTATTCCGGTCATCGGATACCGACAACGCGTAGTTCGCCGCCAGTCTCGCCGCAGCCGAGTGCTCAGCCGTCCGAACCTCTTCCAATGCGCGCTCCAGCAGGTCTGGATAATTTAGCGCGCGCGCCAGTTCGCAGGCTTTAGCCCGTACCTCTGCCGACTGGCTGGACGCCGCCTTCTGCAGCAAAGACCTCACATCGTAACCGGGGGCTTCCGCCAGCAGAGACAGCGCATATGCAGCCTGCCGCGGATTCTCACTCGACGCCGTCTGCTCCAGCAGCGCAATTGTGTGCGGATCGCCCACGGTCACGCGTGCGTCTACCAGGTCCAATCGTCGTGCCGCAATCCGGTTCCTGACCGTGGCCACATACTCGCGGCTGGCTTTGTGCGAAAGCAGAATCCAAAGGATGGAGAAGCACACCGTCACCAGCGCGATCTGTTTCGGAGCAAAAGCCAGCACAGTGGTGCAGAGTACCAGAATCATACCGCCCAGACCGCGGCCCATGCGATCCACAAAAATGTCAACAAACGCCTTGGTCCGGTTTTTCAGGTCCGCCGGCAACGGCAGGTAGAGCAGTTCCATGCCGGTGCGATTCAACGTATATCGCGTCGCGGCCTCCGTCAAACGCAAAGCCGCGCTGGAACTCACACCCGGCATGAAGAACGTAGCCAGCGCCGTCAGGCTGATGGTCACCGGCATGATCTGCAGCGTTCCGCCGACGCCAAACCATTTCACTACCGCTGCCGTCAGGAAAAATTGCAGGGCGAACGTCACCAGATTCAGATAAATGCCATAGAAGTTGCCCAGGTAAGCAGTCAACTGGGTCTTATCGTTATAGGCGATTTTGGCCATGGCATTGAATTGGTATTCAATGGTCACGTCCACGATGAAAGTCAGAATGATGATTCCCACGATCACCTGCAAGTGACGGTAGTGCTTCAGAGCGGAAATGATGTCGCGGAACTGGAATTCAGATTCGTCGGTTTCGGCGGCGCGCGCACCGGCAAGCGACACGCCTTTTTGTATCGTGACCAGCAGGAACGCGCCGTAGGCCAGCGCCACCATGGCAGCGCTCGCCAGAAGCAGGTTGCGGGGCCCGATGATCTTTACGGTTTGAGCCGTAAACGTCCCGCCAAATGCGGCTCCCAGTACGGCGCCCATCCCCAGCAGCCCATACAATCGCTTGGCCTCGCGGGCATTGAACACGTTGGCGGCCACCAGCCAGCCCTGTGACACCAGCACCACACTGAACAAACTGACAAAAATATTAAATACGTAAAGCACCCACGCCTGACCCAGGCCAATCAGCCACCAGATGCCTAGCAAACACGCCACTGTCAGAGCCGTGGACCATGCCACCGCAACTTTGAGCGAAGATCTCACCGCCACTCTGGTATACAGATAAGCTAGAGCTCCGCCTGCGACGGCGATCAGGATGTAAAGGTACGGCAGTTTGTCGATATCGAACTTGTTCAGGAACAGAGCTCGCGAAACCGGCTTCAGGATGTAATAGGCGAACAGGACAAAGAGCAGATAGAGTCCGATGAAGCACGTGCGAAGGTACTCGCCGGGCCTTACATCGAAGAAGCTCCGCCAGACTGCTCGGATCTTCAGCATGGCTGGATGTGTTTGCAGTTCAGGTAGCTTACCACACTCATTTTCTAGCTCATACTCGTGCGCCGCGCTACAGTATGGCTATGGATTTGAGCCGGGTTCGGAACTATCTACGACCGGACGCCGAAGCCGATGAGGGCTTTCGGCAGGAAATTCTCAGGCTCAGCCATCTGGGGTTGCGCATCCTCGCCGGCACCGAAATGGCGATTGCGGTGTTCGCATTCGTCGCACAGATGCTGACCGATCTAGCCTCTCCGGCAACTGCCGCCAGCCGGCATAAGATGGTTGCCGAGCGTGCCATCCAAGCCTGGCTGATCATTGTGGTGGGCCTTGCCACGCTCCTGTTCAGCCGAACTCTACTCAGCCGCAGGCGACCGAGATTTTGGGCTAGTCTTTCCGCATTTCTGTCCACCGCCGTGCTGATTTGCTCTTCTCTGTGGCTCACGCCGCGTGTCACCGACGAGTACATTCCCGTACACGTTACTGTGGTTCTCCTGGTGGCCGTGACCGTCTTACCCCTCAGGCCGCTGGATGCATTCAGGCTGGGGGCATCCATGTGGCTGTTCTATGTCGTGGCGTTCGTTGCCGGCGCCTATACCGGCCTGATCGATCTGGATGCCTGGGACGCTTCGCATCTGGTACTTGCCTTCATGCTCATATTCCTCAGCACGGGGTTGAGCGCCGTTATTTACGGAGAGCGCAGCGCAAATTATCGGACTCACCGCGGCCATGTCCGCGTGGCTCAGGATCTTTCCGCGGCGCAATCGCGGGCTCTGCTGTCAGAGAGCGCGGTCTCCGTGGGACGCCTGGCGGCTGCTCTCACGCATGAACTCAACACACCCCTCGGCGCGCTGAAAAGCTCCGTCGATACTATGCTGGTAGTCGCCGCCAAGCAGGCCACCGCGCAGCCGGAAGCGCAACAGCGCCTGGTTACCATGCAGGCCGAGCTGCGCAAATCCGTCACCAGTTCCATCGATCGGCTGCAAGTGGTGATCGCCCGGCTGCAGCGCTTCATCGATCTGGATCACAGCGAGCGCCAGCCAATCGATCTGAATGAACTGCTGGGCGATGTGGCCATCCTTTTTGCGCCGGCGATCAAGGATAGGGTGAAGCTGGAATTCGACTTGCGGCCCCTTCCACGTCTCTCTTGCCGGCCTCAGCAGTTGACTACGGTCTTTACCTGTCTGCTGAGCAATGCCATCAACGCCCTCAACGGGGACGGCCGGATACGCATCTCGAGCGAGAAAATTGAGTCCATGATTCAGGTCAAAATCGAGGATAACGGCCGCGGCATGGAGCCGGCCGACCTGGAGACCATCTTTGAGCCGGGCTTTAAAGTATCGGGTGGGCGGATGTCCACCGGAAATTGGAGCCTGTTCAGTTCCCGGCAGATTGTTTTCGAGCACGGCGGCGATATCGAAATTACCAGTACGCTCGGCCAAGGCACCATCGTCAACGTGCGGCTGCCGATCTAGCTCGTGGTACCTTTCGGTGCTACTGACGTCGTGGAAGATCGTACAGCACCGTGCCCTCGCCTTTGCTCGCGACCTCGTCATCGAAGAATTTCACTATCAGATCGCGCCTGGCGATCAGCGCCTTGACCTCAGTCTTGGTCAGAAATGCTTTGAGCTCCGCCATCAATGTTTCTTCGTCCAGTTTGCGCAAACTAGCGAGCAGCGTTCGGTCGCACATCGCCAGGTTCTTCTGGTTGAGTAGCGTGCGCTGCGAACGGAATGCCCGGGTGTGGTCAATCATCCAGATCTGCCATCTCTTGTCGATCAGCAGATTTCCGAGATTGCGGTCGGTATTGTAAATGAGCTGGTCGAACACCCGGAGTATGTGCATCTGCTTACTCCACTCATCGAGATCGGGTGGAGTGATATTTTTGTTATGGCGTTGAAGTTCGTCCATCAAAACATCATCGACCCACCACGTCACGGCGCTGGTCTTCCCGGCAACCTTCCGTTCTATTGACACGGGGACCATGTTGAGTCCCAGAATCTGGTCCAACTTATAAGCCGCTATATTGAATTTGTAACTGTCTTTGAAATTGAGTTCGGTTCCACGACTCGTGGTGAAGGTAGGCTTCTCTATATTGACACTTTGAACATGTGCATCATGCTCCAGATGACCGTCCGAGAGTTTGGCGCGATCCGAACTGGTTACGCCGGTTCCGAGGGCCTTTCTTTGAACAATGGTTGCGCTGCGCAGAAATTCTTCCATTTCCGCGCGCGACTGCCTGGTGGATTGTTCCTGGCAAAACGCCCCGTACGAAACAGCCAGAAAAGACGCCAGTGTCAAGGTTTTGAACGCGGCACGCTGGGACATGTTCCTCCTCGCTAAAACACCGGGAAAACTTTGATGGGCCGCTGGCCCGCGGCCAAGGTCAGCGATCCGAAAGAGCTTTCGGCATGATTTCGTACTATTTTATGTGCGCGCAGCTCCGAATTCAACAAATCTTTTGGACTTCCGCCTTATGAATCAAGGCAATTGAACCACAATCGGGAGTTGAATCGGTTTTCCGCGGCTGTCTCTGACCACCACAGGCTCGAAGGACACTGGAGTGATCCGCATGGTCCGGTCTACAATCTCGACCACTAGAAAATGATTCTGCCCGGCCCAGCCGGCAATGTTGGCGGCATCCATATTGCGAGTCACATTGCCCGGCCGCAGCTCGCCGCCCGCGCCGCTGATAACAAAACACATGCCGCCCGTGGCGCGGTTTTGTTTGCTGTATTGGAAGTTGTGTTCGTGCCCGTTAAACACTACTTTCACGCCGGAGCCCTCGAACAACTCCAAGAAATGGCGCAGGGTATCCAGATACGCGGGGTGCCGCGGGCCGGCATTGAACGCTGGATGATGGTAATAAGGAATTTTCCAGGGAGCGTGTGATTGCTTGAGCGCCTGTTTCAGCCATTGAAATTGCTGGCTGTCAGGGCCGTAATCAGGCCGGGGCGGGCCCGACTCGGTATTGTCCGTGGAATCAAGCGCGAAAAAATCGGCTAGCCCTCCGAAAGAGAATGCGTACCAGCGCGCCGGCTGCGCCTGAGGAAAAAAGAAATTATCGAGGTAGGCCGCCAGATCACCGCGGTTCTCATTGGTGTTGCCGTCGTGGTTGCCCAGCGTAGGGTAAAACGGAACATCCCGGATCAACCACTCGTACGGCTGGAAGAATTTCTTTTCCCAGTCGCGGTCCTGGTCGCCGGACCTCAGGCTGATGTTTCCGATATTGAAATCTGCGTAGATGTTGTCACCCGTTGTGAGAACAAAACGAACCGGGTTCCCGGAGCGGCGCCGCTTCTCAAATTCGGTGAGCATGCGAGCCGCAATTTTGTATTGGCGCGCCGAGCCGGTCCCAAAATCACCGATTACAAAAAAAGCCAGTTGGTTGCTACGTTCCGGATCAGTACGGATGGAGCCTTCGCCTGCCGCACGGCCGTCGATGGTTACCGCGTAAGAATACTCCGTATCGGGCTCGAGACCGTTCACCAGGGCCCAGTTCCGTTCTGTCTGTACGGTTTTCGGGCCGATTTTCAGCATCGCTTTGCCGTGAGAAGCCGACGTGCGTCCGATGGTATTGCCGGCGGAATGCGCGGTGCCCCAAGCGACGAGGGCCGAGTTTGTTCCAATTTGTCCGGCGTATGTGTAATACTTCTGCGCGCCGGCTGACACCGGCAGGAGCAGCACAACGACGCTCCCCAGCGTCACACCGGGTAGATTCATGATGATGTCAGATCACCAGCGCCGGTCGATTCCTACTACCTCGAGCCGGCCCTTTTTCCTGCGAAGATAGACCGTCATGGATTTTGTCGTTCCGTCTCGGGTAATGTCAACAGCAAAGTAATCATTATCGGCCGCTGCCCGCACGAGTGAGGGAATGGAGAATCCGGTGGCTCCTTCAACCGGAGCCGATCGATTTACATGGTTATCGAATTTCGCCCAATGTGCCTGATAGGCACGAGGGGCTTGGAAGCGGTAGGTGACCGCCAGATCCTCGAACTTCAGATTACCGCCCTCCACCTGGAAATGGTCGAGCGGTAAAATCTTTTCAAAGAAAACCTTGCCGATTTTTTGCTGCCGTTCCACCAGCGTGCGGGTGATGTAGTCCACGGCTGTAGGATCGCTGTACTCCCCCGTTGACACCAAGGTTCGGATCTGCTCCGGGCTGAACTCCATGACCTTTTTTGCCGCCCAGTAGGTGTCGTCCGGCAGCCGGTTATCGAAAGCCGGATTTGGGTAATTCGTCTTCCAGACGTTCGGATTGAAGAATTTCGCCTGAAAATTGCCCACACCGCGGACGCGCGGGTAATGGTACCTTTCCCAATCGGGTGCGTAAATACCCAGCGTGAATAGACGGGCCAGAGCCGGTCCCCGGTCGACGAAGTATTCGTTTCCCGCGCGCACATCTTTTGCGCTGATGCTGCCGCTCCCCAGAATTGCGCCGAAATCAATAAGGTAATGTTTCACGTACTTCAATCCGTTTTCGGTCACCATGGTGTCCAGGCTGTTCAGTGATTTGGCGTCCGTGTGGTTCAGCCACGCCGCGAAAACATACAGCCCGCGCAGATCGCGCCGGCGTTCATGCGGCACGATGTCATTGGGATCGTCGGGACGGGTTCCGTAATACAGAAAAGGTCCAGTGATATCGCCTGAGATGTATAAACTGGCCATCGCGCGGAAACGGCCTTGCGGATCGCGCGGCACGTGCGTCAGCACCCGATCCACGTCCTCTGGTTTCATGGGTCGCTTTCGGCCTTGCGCATCGCGAAATGCGGTTTTCGGTGAGATCGCGAGCTGCTCGCGTGTGAAAGATACGATGTAGTTCTCAGGCGTGTTGTAGCTGAGCGCATAGAAAAACTTGCAGCCCACGACATCGGCAGCCGTAGCCAGTTCCGGATCATCAGGAGGGTCGAACTTCACCAGGTAGCCGCGCCCGCTTGCATCCTTGATGCGGAATCCAGGCGTTACGCCCTCTGTTTTCGCTGCGATGATCTGCCACGGCGCCTGCATAGATGGTGCGTGGTCGTTGCCGGGCCCACGTTCCAGATCCGCGAGAGGCGCCGCACGCACGTCTCGATTGCGATACCACGCGCTATCCGGGACTTCGCCCAGAGTGTTTGCCGCCTCGGCCCGAATCGGCTCCCGTATGGACTGTTTTTCTCCGGGCTCAGCGATCGTGTTCTGAAAGAAATCGAAAGAATTGCTCAGCTCATGGTGCTCGATCTTTTCCACTCGCAGCGGGCTGGGCTCGCGCCACAAGGGATCGTCATCGTAAAACTTTCTGCCGTTCAGAGAGCCGCACAGTAGAGCTATGGGGATTACCAGGGCGGCTTTCATCAGTGTCAACCTGTCAAAACGCATTGTCGAATGCCAGCCAGACATGCAACCCCTCGCCGCTGAATGCGAAATCCATCCGTATTGAGGCGAATCCCGGCGTACTGGAGCGGAAGCCGAAGCCATAGTCTTTCTCGAGTTTGCTGAGATTGAATTGCTGCCATTGATGGAAAACTTTGCCGGCATCCGTGAATAAGGCCATCTGGACTCCAGTCAGGAGCAAAAAGCGATACTCTCCGCTCAGCAGCGTTGAATTGTTGTCGAAAAACCGAAAAGCCGGGAAACCTCGTAGATCGTTGGAGCCGCCTAATGTGGGCTGAACGTAAAAAGGGATATCCTGGAGCCGGTGAGGATCAGTGAAAACCGATCGTGCCCGTAGCGCAATGACACGGCGCTCGTTGGAATAGGATATATACTGCTGTAAGTCGACATCTACTCGTTCGAATGTGTACTGCTTGAGTGCACGGTCCAAGTAAGTGGAATACTGAACAACGTAATTCCCGCCTTTATGCGGCACTTGTGGGCTATCGCGGTAATCGAACTGGACGAAAGCACCTGCGCGGAGGAAGTCTGTCTGATGAGTCACGCCGGGCACCGCCGCAAAAACCTGGTCAGTGGATAAGAAATCGTTAGTGCTTCCGGGGCCGACGTTATAGAGCAGATAAGCGCCATTCAGCCCGATCTTGAGATGTTCCGCGGGCTTGATGCCTATACGCCCTTCCAGAGCCGTATTTTCGAGCCGGTAAACGGTGCGGTCACTTTTTTTGGATTCCGGACCTGGGCCATAATAATCGAGCCGTGGGTAGTCGGATCTAACAGTGTACAAGTCGAGAAAAATGCGGTCTGCCGCAAGATGCGGCATCTGTAGCTCGATGTCCGCCAGATAGGTTCGCTGGAAGCTGCCCCGTACCGAGGTGCGGAACACCGCGGAATCATTCATGAACGTGCGGCGGTATTCCGGGCCCAGAGCGAATCCGCTACTCGGACGTAAGCCACCGAACCGAACTCGGAACCCGTCGGCGCCGGTGTTGAAACGCCCAAAAATGTTCTGCAGACGAACATGATGCAGCGCGTTCTTGAGTGACGACTCTTCCACGGTATGAAGACGGCGGGCTTTGAGCCGGCGTGCGTTTTCAATTTGAGCGGCGCGGGTCTCGGTCTGGCCCTCTAACGGTGTCAGCGCGAGCATTGAAACCAGCGCGCACACCACACCAGGAATCACAAGACCCCGTCGCATCCTGATCTCAGTATTGTTGTCTGCGATTTTTTCGGGCAATTCAGAACGCGCTTCCTCTGTAAGTCCTAGCACAAACTCCTGATGAGTGTGGCAATTCGAGTGCACGTACATATTTCGTCGAGGACATACTATGAACTGGGATCAAATCGAAGGCAAGTGGAAACAAGTGAAAGGCTCGTTCCGGGAGCGTTGGGGGAAATTCACTGACGATGAAGTGGACCGTCTCGCGGGAAAGCGCAATCAAATCGTCGGACAACTGCAGGAGAAGTACGGCGTGGTCACGCGAGGAAGCTGACAAGCGGCTTGACGAATGGCGCAACAGCCTGCCTGAAGAAAAGCAGGTCCGGGCGTCCGGCTCGCAGAGTCGCGAGTAAACCTGTTTTTTTCGAAACAAAAGCCGGCCGCAGATTCCAGCTCAGCGTGTACATCATCGGGGATATCTGCGATCGATTTCAACAATTCAAAGCTGCGGCCGGCACGTCTTCTACCCCTATTCGATCTCTCATGCTGCTGTGGAACCGGCTGTGGAACCGGCGTTGACAATGCCGCAGCTCTCGGCTATATTCTGTTAACATACTGATTATTATTGGTTTGTCAGTGGTCAGGCTCAGCGATTTCGGCTGGACGAGGTCCCTCCAGGAGTCTCGTGGTCTATTCCTTGTTATGGCAGCTCACTGTAAAGCCCGAGGTCCCGCCAACCATTAAAGAATCAGTGACTCCGGAGACTTGGCAATGGCCGTCAATCAAAACAGCGGGCACCTGGAGCAACCCGTTCCGGCGAGCGCGGAGGACTACGAACACCTTCTTGACGACTACAGCCAGTTCGCACCCCCATCCGAGGGGCAAATCTTCGAGGGTCGCGTTCTCAAAGTAACGCCGACCGAAGTTATTGTCGACTTCGGTTATAAATCCGAAGGCTTAGTTCCCATCGAACAGTTCCGCACTCCTGGCGGCGAAATCCAGGTTCGGCCCGGCGATCGCGTGGATGTCATGATCGATCGCGGAGAAGAAGTTGAGGGCTACACGTTGCTATCGCATGAGCGTGCCGCCCGCCTGCGCGTTTGGGAAAATCTGGAGCGCGCCTTTCAGGACCAGCTCATCATTTCCGGCCGCGTGCTCGGAAGAGTCAAAGGCGGCCTCTCGGTCGACGTGGGCGTCAAGAGCTTCATGCCGGGCTCGCAGGTGGATCCCAAGCCCGTGCGCAATCTCGAAGGCTTCATCGGAAGCGACATTCCCGTCAAGATCATCAAGCTGAACCGGCGCCGCGGAAATGTCGTCGTCTCGCGCAAGCTCGCCGTCGAGCAGGAAGCCACTGAGCGCAAGACCATGACGCTCGAACAAATCGAGGAAGGCTCTGTAGTGACGGGTGTGGTCAAGAATCTGACTGACTATGGTGCGTTCATCGACTTGGGTGGGATCGACGGTCTTCTGCACGTCACCGACATGTCATACGGCCGCGTGACGCATCCTTCTGAGGTCGTTCACACCGGCGACGAAATCACGGTCAGGGTGCTGAAGTTCGATCGCTCGAAGGAGCGCGTCTCGTTGGGCTTGAAACAGATGGCGCCCGACCCCTGGGAAGGCGTCGGCGATCGCTATCGGGTCAACAGTCGCGTGGTGGGCCGTGTGGTCAACGTCACCGACTACGGCGCCTTCGTGGAACTCGAACCGGGCGTGGAAGGTCTGATTCACATCACTGAAATGACGTGGTCGCGCCGCATGAAACACCCTTCGAAGGTGGTCAATCCCGGAGACCAGGTGGAAGCTGTGGTTCTCGATGTCCATCCCAAGGACCGAAGGATTTCTCTGGGTCTCAAACAACTCGAGCCGGATCCCTGGACCACGATCGAGGATCGTTACAGCGTCGGCTCGGTGGTCGAAGGCCGGGTGCGCAACATGACCGACTTCGGCGCCTTTGTGGAGATCGAGGAAGGCATCGACGGTTTGGTGCACGTATCCGATCTTTCCTGGACTAAACGCATCAAACACCCCTCGGAAGCGCTCAAAAAGGGGCAGATCCTGCAGGCGGTGATTTTGGCGATCGAAGCCAAGTCGCACCGGCTCTCCCTTGGAATCAAGCAGTTGCAGCCAGATGCCTGGGAGCGGTACTTCCAGACGCACCAGGTGGGTGAGCTGGTGCACGGGCACGTATCGCGGCTCGCAGGTTTCGGAGCGTTTGTAGAGCTTGCTGAAGGCGTGGAAGGCCTGTGCCACTATTCCGAAGTGCCGGGTTACTCGGGTCGGAAAACGGACGAAATTCCGATCACGGTAGGCCAGGAAAGTGACTTTAAAATCATCAAGATGAACGAGTCCGAGAAGAAAATTGGCCTGAGCCTGAAAGCCGTCAACGACGACGAGGAACGGGCCCGCCTGGAGGACTACCAACGGCAGGCCGCCGCAGCGACCACCACCATCGAGGAGGTGGTCAGCGTTAAGGAAAAAAAGCCGTAATGCTCCCCGCAGGTTGCAAATTAGCCCTGGGTCACGCGATACTGTTGCGGTCTGTAATCGATTGAGAGAACATAGGTTTCTCGGAGCTTTCAAGGAGGCTGGAGCATGACGAAGGCGGATCTGATCGAGGAGGTCTCCCGCGTTGCGGAGATGACCCGCAAAGAATCCGAGGTCATCGTAGAGTCCATTTTCGACAGTATCGTGAAAGCGTTGCGCGGCGGCGACAAGATTGAGATCCGAGGGTTCGGCAGTTTCCGCACACGGCAGAGACAGCCCCGCATCGGACGTAATCCGAAAACGGGTGCGCGGGTCGAAGTACCCGCTAAAAAGATCCCTTACTTCAAGCCAAGCAAGGAATTGAAGGACGTGGTCAATAATTCCGCCGCGAAGCCCACACCTGACCAGCAGCCTCAAACCACCTGACGCTCGCCGTGGACATTCTCTGGAGTCCCTGGCGGTATCGCTACATCGCCAAGTCCGAGCCCTCCTCGGGTTGCCTGTTTTGCACCAAAGCTACGGAAAATCGTGATGCCGAGAACTCCGTTCTGTACCGCGGCGATTTGAATTTTGTTCTCCTGAACCTGTATCCCTACACTTCCGGCCATCTGATGATCGCGCCCTACGAGCATGTGGACTCGATGGCGAACGCGAGCCGGCAAATACTTGAAGAGATGATGCGACTCACGCGCCAGGCAGAGGTCAATTTACGATCGGTCTATCGTCCCGACGGCCTAAACATAGGAATGAACCTCGGATCGAGCGCCGGGGCTGGCGTCGCGGGACACATTCACATGCACGTAGTTCCGCGTTGGGTGGGTGACGCGAACTTCATGAGCATCGTGGGCGAGACCCGTGTACTGCCCGAAGAACTTCCCATTACTTACGAGAAGCTTCGAAAACTCAGTTGGGTGGCATAGATTTTTTTTCCGCAAACTGACCGGCGCGTCCGCCGCATGATAGAATTCCCGCTGCTCTATGCGTACTCTCGTTCCTGAGTTGGTTGCGGAGTTTTTCGGCACGCTGGTTCTGATTTTGTTCGGCAACGGTGTGGTGGCGATGGTGGTGCTGTTCGGCACAGGCACTCCAGGCGAGGTTGTGCATGGCGGCTTCACCAACATCACGCTGGGCTGGGGTCTGGCCGTGACCATGGGGTGCTACGTTGCAGGCAGGATCTCCGGCGCGCACATCAATCCGGCTGTAACGGTGGCATTGGCCGTCTACCGGGACTTCCCGTGGCGCAAAGTAGGGCCCTACATCGGGGCGCAGGTGCTGGGCGCGTTCCTGGCGGCCGCGCTGGTCTACTGGAACTACGCGCCGGCATTCCGTGCGGTCGACCCGCAGCTCGACCATACCGCGGGTGTATTTACGACGTTTCCCGCTTTTCCAAACGAGCCCGGCGCCGGTTTACTGGATCAGACGATCGGTACAGCGCTGCTGGTGTTTTTGGTACTGGCGATCATCGATGAACGCAACCAACCGCCCGGCTCCAACCTGACGCCGGTGTTGATTGGCGCCGTAGTGGTGGCCATCGGAATGTCATTTGGCGGCATGCACGGCTATGCCATCAACCCCGCGCGCGATTTCGGTCCGCGTCTGTTCACGGCGGTCGCCGGATTCAAGAACAACGGTCTCACCGACGGCAGTAAGATCTTCTGGATCCCGATCGTGGGGCCGATTTTAGGCGGCGTTCTCGGCGCGGCCGCGTACGATTTCGGTCTGCGGCGCTTTCTTCCGGCGCCTCCAAAAGCTCAAAGCTCGGGATAAGGGCGTTTCAGCTACACGGCAGGTCGGTGTCGATTCGACCGACTCACAGCCAGTCCTATTCATACCCGTTGTGTCACAGTCGGCGATGGATTCGTGTGATTACTCGCGGACAAACGCCAGAAAGCTGGCAGTTGGTAGTAACTACGTGCGGAGCGCACTCGCATCACGTTCCAGGAGTTGCCCTCTCCGGTCCGCAGCCTCAGCCGGTTCAGCGTGGCTGCGACGACGGCACCGACCATCCCGCATAAGTCAATCAGTCCAGCGCGTCAAGTGGTGCCTTGTGCGCCGTGGCAGAAGCAAGGCCGCGCCGCCACGACCTGCCTTCGGCTCTGCACCGGAGTGGATATGGGCGTTGGCGGCGATGGTAGAGACCAATATAATATCCACTACCCGACCGATAGTGTTCTGTTGGGCGATGGAGTGCGCGTGCTCACCCGTGTCATGCGACAGATCAATGAGGTGGTGGGTGATAGGGGAGAGAAGCTGCGCGATCGCCGGCGCAGTGTGGGACATCGCTTAATCGAGATCGGACGGGCCAG
>QHXW01000159.1 GCA_003223115.1 Acidobacteriota bacterium | reverse complement strand
AAGCTCAGGCGCGCTCGCAGTTGGTCGAAAAATTCCGGCGGAACTGCTTTGCCAAATAGGCCAAACAAAACCGACGCTTTGGGTGTTCTCACTCATCAAAACATAAACCATTCCTTTTGTTTTGTCCAGCGAAAACTGCGGTCTCCACACCCAACACCGATGCACTCCCCAACTTTGTTTTGCAAAGTAAGTGGCATTGCGCTGGGTGACGTGCGCCACGATTGGTGGTTGATGCAGAGATACAGGTGGCTGCGATACTGGGCTCAGCCTCGCGGCGCGTCGGCCGGGCCCTCACTGGCGCCCGACAGCGTCCCGGAGAATGCGCCAGGCTACTACGTCGGATTCCCGCGCCATACCGGCGACCGTACGGGACTTCAGCAGGACCTCAAAGTATTCCAACCGGCCATCCTTCAAGAGCCCCAACTCACGGAACAATTTCCCAGAGCGTTCCGGGTTCGCCGTGAACTCGCCCGCCGCTTCGGTCCCTTCCATATTGGCTCCGGCAAGGATCAAGACGTTCCCGTTGTGACTCAGGTTTGGAACCAGGGCGACGGCGGCATACGTCTCCGCGGTGCCGTTGTTGACTCCAGCATAGTAAGCTGACTGCTCTCCGGGTTTGGGGCTCCGGTTCAGAAAATACGCACGCTTGGTTTTCACGTCGAATCGAAAATCGAAGTTCAGCACCTGATCAAACAACTCGTCCCAAGGTGTAGACCACGCACTGCCTATGAGAATAATGTTGTGGGTTTTAAAATCCCGTATTTCCACGTCACGAGCGGACCGGATAAAGGTACGGGGCCAATAATTCGAGCTGAGCTGAAGAATTCTTCCCACCAGGATTACGTCGGCGAGGCTGGTGTACGGGCGAGACGAAAGCATCTCCACAATGGCCTCGATATCCGCTTTCGGGCTCGGTTTCTGCGGCGAATGTTTGCCGCTCAGGTACTCTGCCAGCGAAACCGGCCGACCTAGAATATCTTGAACAAGTACTCGGGCCGAGTCCGCTACCACCACATATGTCTGGTGGTTTGAGTCAAACAATTCGGCCCATGGATGCGCCAGTTTTTGGTTCGCCCGCGCGTCCGCGACCGCACGTAGATCCAGGTTCTGCTTCCAAAGCAGGATACACGCGAGGAGCAAGATCACGGGTATGGCATATCGTGCAGCCAAGCGGGCAACCCGGCGCGATGGCGCTACCGCTGGAACCGGCGTAGTCGCTGCCCCATTCACCGGTTCGGGCATTGGTCGGGGCGCGAAGCTGGGTATGTAGGTACCCTTGGGAATTACGATTACAATTGGCTCATCCTTGCCTTCGATGGCAAAGTACTCATCCAACCGTTTGCGCAGTTGGCGCGCTTCGACGCGAACGATATTATCTTCCGCCGGGCTGTAGTGCTCGCGCCGCCCGAAAACCTGGCTGCCGATCTGGTGTTCTCGAACCTCGTCCTGGCGGTTCTAGAGCGTTCGCTCGCAGACGTAGAGGAGGAACTCTCGCAGCTTCGGCGACTTTTGAAAGTGTGCGCTTTCGGCTACGCGGAGGACGAGCTCCCAACGGCTGTCCGCCGGGGCACTTTTACGAGCAGTTGGTTCCACAAACGCTTGAAGCTAAACAACTCTTCCCCGTAAACTTACTGTGAATCCACCGCGAATTCACTTGCACCGCAACCCCTCGTCTAGTATTTCTCCTATATCCAGTCGGACGATTATACTTAGTCGCCCAGACCGGGTCAAGCGCCAGTGTTGGCGTGTTGGCGCGCGTTGGCGCGCGTTGGCGCCAGCGTTGGCGGGAAGAAAAGAGGTGCGCTATGTGTGTGCGAATGTGGCTGCCGGTCTTGGTTTTGCTTGTTTGTACATCCGTCTTAAACCGCCCAGCCGGGTTCGGCTTGATTGCAGGGAGGGTCACAGACCCCTCGGCTGCAGTAGCTAGGAAGGTCGTCGCGCGCTGGTCCGTGGACCCCGGCGGTGCGCCGGTTGGGATGTCGACAGATACGAAAGAGCACTGCCTCTTCATCGGATGCCGAAAAGCCCCAGAAGTTGATCGTGATGAGCACCGACGACGACAAGGTGCTGGCGGACCTGCCGATCGGCGCGAACGTCGACGCCACGAAAATCGATAACGGACAGGCGTTCGCCAGCTGCGGCGACGGTACGCTCACGGTGGCCGGTGAGAGGTCGCCTGGAAACTTCGCAATCATGCAGACCGTGAAAACGCGCCAGAGTGCGAGAACCATGGGCATGGATCCCCACAACCCACAGGATTTATCTACCTACCGCGGAATTTGATGAACCCAAATCCGGAGGGCGGCCGGCGGCGAAGCCAGACACATTCATGATCGTCGTGGTTGCGCGGCACATTGCGAAGTAGCGGCCCGCTCACCCACAGTCGCCTTTGCACCAGCGAAATAGAGCCTAGGTCGTTAGCCTAGGTCAACGCTGGTGCACTATCTTGCCGAACACCTGGCCGCCGTAATCTTTGCTGCTCCACGTTCCCCGCATACTGATCCTCATATAGAAGAACACGAGCTGTGTATGTACCTAGCTAGACCAGGGATCGTCAAGTTGGTAATGGTGATCACTGGCGTATCGCCTGCCATCTGATGGTTACAGGCAGCGGTACGGGGAGGTCATGGGAACCGTATTGAATACGAACGTGAAAGAGCCAGCTTTCCCCACCGAGCTTCTACACTTTTTCGATTACGTATTTCTCTTCGCCGGACATGCTTTCGCCTTTCAGGCTCGCAGAATGTCCGATCAATGTGACACCTGACATCATCTGCTGGAACTTTTGTTCAAGACCCGTTTGGGTATCAATGCTCGGTTTGCGGACGCAGCCGGCGAATAGAAACAACAACAGATTCGTCGCCAGCAGCCTTATCTTCATGCGCTTGGTTCGCTGATTGGACCGCATAGATGGGCACTTTGACTTTGCATCCCGCGAGAGGAAAGGGCAACCGACCAGCAGCCGATGCCCAGCACCACAACGCTTCACAGCGAGAACATGAAAAATCAGATTAAAGGATCCGGTCTGGCGCAGCGTTTCCGCCAGCAGCAGAGGCCCTACCGCGGAAGCAAACACGGTCAGCATCTGGGCGCAGCCCTGAATCGTGCCCAGGTGACTTCTGCCGAACACAACTGGGTGGCGCCCAGGACACTTCAACCCGTTGACAACGGCGGTCTGGGAGTCTAGTTCTTGACACTCCACAAGTCGGGCGTACGGTTCGCTTTGTCGGGCGCTCTGCTTCGACTACTGCTCGATGCGCAGGTTGTTGGTTACGGAAAAGACACCCGGAACCGAGTTGGCCTGGATTCCGGCAATATTCTTGTCGCCCTCGCTCGCCACAACCCCCTCCAGCGTGACGTGACCATTCTTCACGATGACGTGGATGGGTGGCACGGCTTGCAGTGAATACCGGTTGAGGGCCGTCTGCCCGTAGATGGCCCGGTACTCGGCTAAACGAATCCGGTCGTCGTCGGGCGAAGTAGGAAGCACTTCGATGTTATTAACTACCCGCTCCACGCCTTCAATTTTCTTCACCACATTCTCGGCGTCGGACTTCAATGTCGGCCGGGTGACCTGTCCGTACAGCTCGACCGCGCTGCCATTCACGCGGTAGGCAAGATTGTCAAAAACACCGTAATACGGAAGCATCACCAGCTCGTGCCGGGCCTCACGTTGAATGCGTTCTTCTCCGCGAGGTGACAAGGGCGCACCCGCAACGGCGCGGTTGGCGGATTTTGATGTCGATTTTTCGGCACAGCCTGTGGCGGCCAGCGCTACAGCGGCGGCCAACACGAATGCTGACCCTTTAGCGATTGAAATCTTACACATTTCACCCCTCCTCTTTTTATTCTTACAGGGCGACGACGGGTCTAACTTAGTCGTTTCCCGAGATCCGCACCAGTGCCTTTGCCGGTGGACCATTCAATACCGCCTCGGCGTCCGCCGTCGTAAAGCTTTCAACCTTCGCCGAGATGTTCATCGAACAGAATTTCGGGCCGCACATCGAGCAGAAATGGGCATCCTTGAAGCCTTCCTCGGGGAGCGTCTCGTCGTGCATGGCGCGAGCCGTCTCCGGATCGAGGGAAAGCTCAAACTGGCGGTTCCAGTCAAATTTGTATCGCGCGCGGGAAAGCTCGTCATCCCGGTCGCGCGCGCCGGGACGGTGACGGGCAATATCAGCGGCATGGGCCGCAATTTTGTAGGCAATGATACCGGCTTTGACGTCCTCGCGGTTTGGCAGCCCCAGGTGCTCCTTGGGCGTGACATAACAAAGCATGGAGGCGCCGTGCCAGCCGATCATGGCCGCGCCGATGGCCGAGGTGATGTGGTCATAGCCGGGAGCAAAATCCGTAACTAGCGGGCCCAGGGTGTAAAACGGAGCTTCAGAGCACATCTCCATTTCCTTTTCCACCTGAAGCTGGATCTGGTCCAAGGGAATGTGGCCGGGACCCTCAATCATCACCTGAACGTCGTACTCCCAGGCTTTCCTGGTAAGTTCGCCCAGCGTCTTCAGCTCGGCGAATTGTGCTGCGTCGCTGGCATCGGCGATGCAACCGGGGCGCAGGCCGTCGCCGAGCGAAAAGCTGACGTCGTATTTCTGGAAAATCTTGCAGATGTCGTCGAAGCTCTCGTAGAGCATGTTCTGCTTGTGGTTTTTCACCATCCATTCGGCCAGGATGGATCCACCGCGGCTGACGATTCCGGTGATGCGCTTGGTGGTGAGAGGTACGTACTGCACCAGGACGCCGGCATGGATGGTCATGTAGTCGACGCCCTGCTGGGCCTGTTCCTCGATGACCTCCAGCATGACGGCTGCGGTGAGGTCCTCCACGCGCCGCACGCGCGTGAGCGCTTCATAAATCGGCACAGTGCCAATGGGAACAGGCGAGGCGTTGATGATGGCCTGCCGTATCCCCGGAATGTCGCCGCCGGTGGACAGATCCATCACCGTATCGGCTCCGTACTTGACGGAGTCCTGGAGTTTCTCGAGCTCCCCATCGATGTTCGACGTGACGGCGGAGTTGCCGATATTGGCGTTGATCTTACACCTGGACGCCACGCCGATGCTCATGGGCTCAAGATTCTCGTGATTGATGTTCGCCGGAATGATCAAGCGGCCGCGCGCTAATTCGGAGCGGATCAGTTCGGCAGAGAGGTTCTCGCGATGCGCGACGTACTCCATCTCTCCGGTGACTACACCGCGGCGGGCATAGCCCATCTGCGTCCGGATCTTATCCTGTTTGCGTTTTTCAACCCACTCGGTACGAATCATAATTTTTGAAACCAGGTGATGGCACCGCAGGAGCGCCGTGAGTTACAAACGTTGCCCACAACAGCGCAGGCCGGCAATGCCCGCGGTGCCCGACCTGCTATTTGGACTTGCTCTTCTTCGGCTTCTTGGTTTCCTTCCGGCGATCCATTCCTTTCGCCATACGATGATTCTCCCTTCGCTTAGAGATTATACTCGCGATCCGTATACAAAACGAACCAGCTAGCCTAGGAAGCGGTCTTAGAAGCGGGTGGCAAATCGTCGTACCGTCGCCCGAGCCATGAAATCTTTCTCGTGAAGGCCGACGACAGCAGCACGCACAACCAAATCCAGGTCACGAGCGGTACCCACAGCGAGTGGACCCAGGCATGCCGCTTGAACCATTGCTCGTGATCCGGCAATTCTGCTTTGGCCAGAGTGGCCCGATTGACGCCTTTGAGCATTCCCAGGCCAAGCTGCACCACCAGAGCCCACTCCGCGCCGCGCGAGCCACGGATTGACGCGACGATGGCCGCGGCCATTCCGCCGCAATAGAACAAATGCGCGGCCAGCGCTTCACGCCAAAGCGCCGGCCAGTGCTGGCGCGCGATGATCATTTGACGCCGCGCTGCGCCGAAAAATTCGCGCATGCTGGTGCGGCCTGGGCAGGCCACCATGGCGGCGGGGGCAAACACAATCTGCAAGCCCACGTTGGCAACGGCGCAGCGGAGCTCGTCTTCACCGCTCTCCGCGTTTTGCCAAAGCTGGGGGACCTGCAAATCGAAGAAAAAAGCTTTGCGGATCGCCAGGGAGCCGCGCCAAAGAACTCGATTATCCGTGCCCAGCAGTGCGGCTATCGGGGCATGCCACACACTCCGAACCAGCGACCAAAAATCCGGCGGATCCGGCAAATACCAGTAGAATCCAGTGGCGGCGCCGGCCCTGGGCTCTGACAGGGCCTGGACCAGAGCGCGCAGCCAGGCTTTCGATACGCGCCCTGCGCCGTCGGCAAACGCGATCACCTCCGAACGTTTCGTAGAGGAGCGGACGCCGGCGAGCATATTCTGAATTTTCTCGCTGCCTGTTACGCCTTTGGCGCCGCCCAAGACCACGTTCACGCGCCGTGGCAGAGCTCCTCCTGGAATATCGGATGCACGGCGGGCCACCAGGATCAGCTCGTACTCCGGATAGTCGAGCGAAGCCAGCGCCGCCAGATTTTCTCCCAGACGGTCCTTCAGTCCCTCCATCGGAACAATCACGGTAGCTGGGGGGAGCGCGGCTTGCGGGTTAGGTTCCAGCCGCTCGGCCACAAATTGGACGCGTTTCCGCTCGCCTCGAAGCGAAAAGATGGCGAGCGCCAGTGCGGGACCGACGAAGAACCAAAACCAGAACACTCGAAAAGTCTAACAAGATCATGAACGATAGCCGCCCGTAAGCCCCGGCTTTAGCCTTTTCCGTAATGCCGTTATACTTGTGAAAAGTGTACTCGCTCCTGGCGGTCTTCGCCCTTCTTACGCCGCTCCTGGCGGTGGCTGCTCCCCCAGCACGCACAGCCGATCAGCGCATGCTCGAACAATATCGCTCGCGACGGACCGAACTTGGAAAATCGCTTTCCGATGGCGTAACAGTTATCTTCGGCCGCAGGGAAGAACAGGAAGACCTGCGTACCGGTTTTTTCCAGGAGGCGAACTTTTACTATCTGACGGGATGGAAAGAGCCCGGGGCCGTCCTGCTGCTGGCGCCATTGCCTGAGGATCAAAAAGCGCCGGGCTATTCCACCAAGTCAGCGCTGCCGCGGGAAATCCTGTTCCTTCCCGAACGCAATCCCGCTGAGGAAAAGTGGACCGGCCGGAAATACGGTCCGGATGACGAAAACATTCGCGCGATCACCGGTTTTGAGGTGGTCATGCCCGCGACGAAATTTGAAACCGAGCTTCGACGGATGCTCGAAACCTATTCGCGGATTTATACCTTGACAGATCATCCGGCGGCCGAGCAGCTCGGAAAAGTCGCGCCTTTGCGGCGGCTCTCGAACGCGGCGCAGGACATCGCCAAGCTGCGCATGCACAAGTCACCAGAGGAAGTCGCGCTGCTTGAACGGGCGGCGAACGCCACCATCGACGCCCATCGTACCGCCTGGCGGCGCGCGGACGCAGGAGTGTATGAATACCAGGTAGCGGCGGCCATGGTCCAGACTTTCGAAGACGAAGGCTGTGAGCGGCCGGCCTATGCGCCCATCGTGGGATCAGGGCCGAATTCGGTCTATCTGCACTATTCGCAAAATTCCCGTCAGCTCGAAGCAGGCGATCTGCTGCTGATGGATGTGGGAGCCGAGTGCGCCGGCTACGTCTCAGATATCACGCGCACCATTCCGGTGAGCGGCAAATTCAGCAAGCGCCAGCGTGAAATCTACGAAATCGTGCTGGGCGCGCAAAAAGCCGCCATCGCGCAGGTGAAGCCCGGGATGACGGTGGGCAAGACCGCGGCGAACACGCTGTATAAAGTTGCGTACGACTACCTCAATTCCCACGGCAAAGATCTTCACGGCGAGCGGCTGGGGAAGTATTTCACGCACGGCATCGGTCACCACGTGGGGCTGGACGTGCACGACGCCTCTGACCCGAGCGCTCCGCTCGAGCCGGGGATGGTCATCACGATCGAACCCGGGCTCTACATTCCCGAGGAGAACATCGGCATCCGTATCGAAGACATCGTGCTGGTTACCGAGCACGGCGCGAAAGTACTGAGCTCCAGTTTGCCGAGCGAGCCGAGCGAAATTGAAAAACTGGTGGCGGCCGCCGCCTCCGGCGCGAGGAACTAACGATGTCACGGGCGGGCCGGCAACGTTTAGCTTACGCCGGGTTTCTGGCCCTCGCGTTCATGATCGCGTTGACGGCAAGCTGGACACAGCTCGGGACCCAGATCGATAACTATGTCTACGACTGGATGTTCAGGCTGTACAGCCCTCAGCCCTGGCAGACGCAATCGATCGTGTTGGCCATCGACGAGCCTTCGCTGTCGGCGTTTGGCGGCAGGCTGGGCTTCCGCAAAGCGCTGGCCAAGGGCCTGGAGCGGATCGCGGTGGCGCACCCGCGCGCCGTCGCGGTAGATGTGATCGTCGCCGACGTAGACGCCGAATCAGATCGAGCGCTCGAGGCCGCATTCCGCGACACCCCCAACCTGATTCTGCCGTGCGATCTGTTGAAGGACGACAGCGGCTGGGACGATCCTCTACCGCGTTTTCGACGCTGGGCAGCCGCAGTGGGCCATGTTCATGTGGAGCTCGAGGCGCCGGTGGGACGCTCGATTCCACTTGAAAAGGCCGCTGGCCGCGACCGGCGCTGGGCTCTTGCGCTGGAGGCTTTCCGTGTGGCTCAGAACTCGGTCATCGTGGAGTCGCCGCGCGAGCTCGAAGTGGCCGGAGTCACGATTCCGGCAACCCGCGCGACCAGCCGACTGATGCGCATCCGCTACGTGCCTCCTGCGATGGAGCGCATCCCAACGGTCTCACTCAAACAGTTAGAAGATCACCCGGAACTCTGGCGGCAATTTTCAGGGAAAGTCGTTTTTGCCGGCGTGACCGCGCAAACCGAAGTGCGCGACCGCTGGCTGACGCCCTACTTATCACCCATGCCCATGCCCGGCGTCGAGATGCACGCCAATACCTTCGAAACCATCGCCCAGCACCGATTCCTCACCGACGCGCCAGCGTGGAGCGTTGTCACGTTTTGTCTGTTGCTGGTGGCGGTGGCAGGTTCCATCTTTACGTGGCTCTCAGGCTGGAAGGCAAACCTGGCCGCCGTGGGCGTGCTGGGGGCCGCGCACATTGTGCCCTATATAGCATTCACGCATAGCACGGTGTTTCCGTTCTCGCCGGGGGTTTCGACGGCGTGGTTCTCCATCGTCACCGCAGCCGCGTGGCAGCACTTCGTGGTCCGCGGCAGGTTGGTGAGATCCGAAACAGAGCGTACGCGTTACCAACAGGCCATGCATTTCGTCACTCACGAGATGCGCACCCCGCTCACTGCCATTCAGGGATCAAGTGAGATGATGACGCGGTACTCGCTCACCGACGAAAAACGCAACCAGATCGCGCAGCTCATTAATTCAGAATCGAAGCGGCTGGGCCGCATGATCGAAATGTTCCTGAACGTGGAGCGCTTGTCGGCGGGTGAGATGCAGTTGAAACACGAGAATTTCGGCTTGCGCGAGGTGCTCGAGACCTGTGTCGAGCGGGCCCGCCCTTTGGCCGATCGCAAGCAGATCCAGATCGTGATGGAGGAGTTGCCGGGTGAAGCCCTGGCGGGCGATCGGGAGCTGATGGAATATGCGTTCTTCAACCTTCTGACGAATGCGATCAAGTATTCGCCGTCCAAAACCGAGGTGAGAGTGTTCGGCGAGCGCGAGGCGGACCGGCTCCGCATTTCCGTTCAGGATCAGGGCATCGGCATGGACCGCAAAGAGGTGCGAAAAATCTTCCAGAAATTCTACCGCACCAAGCGGGCCGAACAATCGGGCGAAACCGGCACCGGCATCGGCCTTTCCATTGTTGAGCAGATCGTGCTACAACACGGCGGAAAGATCGAAGTGGCCAGCGCACCGGGCAAGGGGTCATGTTTCACCCTGATCTTGCCGGGCGCCGGCGCTACCGTCCCGCGTCCGCTGGCGGCGAACTAGAAATTATTCTGCGATGGCAAAACTACTGATAGTCGAAGACGATACGGGAGTCCGGACGACCATTGTCAATTTCCTGGAACTGGAGGGTTACCAGGTGGACGCCGTGGCCTCGTCGGACGAAGCGCTCGCGCGTTTGAACGCTAACGCCTATCCAATCGTGATTACCGATATCTACATCGACGGGCGTACGGGACTCGACGTGCTCGAGGCGGCGCGGCGCAAAGATCCTTCCTGCCTGGTGATTCTCATGACCGCCCGAGGCACCATGGAAACCGTGATGGCGGCCACGCGCGGAGGAGCATTCGACTACATAGCCAAACCATTTGAGCTGGATCGGATGCTCGAGACCGTGAAGCGGGCCGAAGCGTCACGCGTCGATTCCGGAGAAGAAGTGGCACCGGAAGATCTGCCCGAGACCGAAATGATCGGCAGTTCGGGCGGGATGGTGGAAATTTACAAGACGGTGTCTCGTGTTGCCCCGACGGACGCCACGGTGCTGGTCGAAGGGGAAACCGGCACCGGCAAGGAACTGGTGGCGCGCATGATTCACCGCAACAGCCCACGGTCCGCGCATCCGTTCGCACCAGTGGACTGTGCGTCCATCGCACCCACATTGCTCGAGAGCGAGCTTTTTGGGGCCATGAAAGGCGCATTCACCGGCGCCGACCGCGACCGCGTGGGTGTATTCGAGGCCGCTAACCGCGGCACGGTTTTTCTGGACGAAATCGGTGATATCGAGATGGGCTTTCAATTGAAGCTGCTTCGATTTTTGCAGGAGCACGAGGTCCGGCCGCTCGGCTCAGCCCGTTCCAAGCAAGTTGACGTGCGCGTGATCGCCGCCACCAACCGGGACCTGCAGAAGATGGCGGGAGAAGGAAAGTTTCGCGAAGACCTCTGGTTCCGGCTGGACGTGGTGCGCATCATGATTCCGCCGTTGCGCGACCGTCGAGGCGATATTCCGCTGCTGGCTCGTTTTTTTGTGGCCAAATACAATGCGCGCTACGAACGCGACGTGAAGCTCATGGAATCAGGCGTCAAAGCCATGCAGGAGCACGGCTGGCCGGGCAACGTGCGGCAGCTGCAACACGTGATCGAGCGGCTGACGATCCTCGCGCCCAACGACCGCATCGATGGCGAGGCCGTGCGCGACGCTCTCATGGCCATGGAATCCCGCGAACATCCGGCTGAGACGCTGGCCGAAGCCGAGACCGAACAGATCCGGCGCGTACTGGCAGCCACTGGCGGCAACAAGAGCCGCGCCGCGCAGATTCTGGGCATCGAGCGCAAGACACTTTACCGCAAGCTGGAAAGAATGAAGCTTTAGGTAGGTACTGGCGTTCACGCCACTGGCGGACGCGAGATTAGCCGCCCGATGCCGTGGCGCGCCCGCGCGGTGCATAAATCGTGTAGCCCGCGTAGTTGGAGACGGGATGGTAATCCCGGGTCAGCCGGTCCACCAAAAAATGATGCACGGGCGGGTTGATGGTGCGAAACCGGTTGAACCACTCCTGGTAGCGTTTCTCGACGACTATCAAGTCGGCACGGTCTGGCTGGCTTAGCCGAGTTGCACGTCATCGATGACGTTGCCCGAGAAGAAGCGCACTCGTCTCCAATCCAGGTAGACGACCAGAACCATCAGCCCGAGAAATGTCATGATCTCGATGTGTGAAGCAGCTCGCGGCCACCAGACTGTTGGGCTGCCAGAACGGCCGTGCGCGGATTCCGCTCGCGCAGCGTGAGATACACAGCGAAGCCGGCAAAGCGAGCGCCGCGCACATGATATCCATGCGCCCTTTCCAGGAACGCTGGACGAAAATGAAGTCGGTGGACAGTCAGGGCCATCACCAGAAAGGGCACCCAGCGGTCGGAGGAAATACTCCGCATGATTACGAACTATGCGCCCAGCGCCACCACGCCCCAGAACATGGAGTAGATGCGCATGGGGAGCACTCCGAAGCCGAAGATTTCGTACCAGCCCGCCTGCCCGATCGGATGCAGCGGCATGAACCGTTACAGGTGTAGAGGTCGATTCCGGTGAGCCAGGTGCCCGCGGTCTCGAGAACCGGAGTGCCCATAAAGCCGCGGGTGATCAAAGAGAGCGCGAGGCTCGAGTTCCAGGCCTCGTCGCACCACGGCTGCTGCGTCAGCGCGCTCGAAAATGCAGCCACCAGGTAAACCGGAACAATACCAGCAATGATGACGGGAGTGGAGACCGGCTGCCATCCCGCATGCCCCGCGCGTTGCGCGGGTTTCGGTGCAAGCTCTGCAACCTCAACCGCAGTCTTGATCATCGTCCGACGACGCGTTCCAGATCGAATTGGGGCCGGTCGTAAACGGTGGCTGCGGGCAGGATCACGGCTCGTTCTACGTGCTGATCCGCGCCTGCCATTGTTTAGTTCTCGGCCCTGCCTCTGAGGCTCAGCGTCATTGCCGGATTGCTGCTGACACTCGGCGGCATCTCTTAAGCCCTACTTGAACAGGTCCAGCATCTGCGGAAGCAGTTCCGGCGGGTCCGAAGGTTCGCATCCATCACCACTACCGCTGCGCCCGAGGCGAAATCGGGCCCGGCGGTGATCGCCGCCTGATGGCCGAAATTGCGGCTGAAGTCCAATGCTTTGATCCGACGGTCCTTCGCGGCCGCCTCCCGTCAGGAGCCGGAAGGTCTCATCGCTGCTGCCATCGTTCACGAAGACGAGTTCGTATTCGCAATCGGTATGAGCACAGATCGGACTGATCGGACGGTTCCTAGAACCTAGAAGAATCGGAAGACCTTCCGCTTCGTTGAAGACCGGGATAACGACTGATCAGAGCATCTCACACGACTCTCGAATCATCCTGTGGTGGCGTGTTCTGGGCCCATTTGACGGCTTGCCGCAGCGTGCGAGCCTGCGCCCACCCGCACCGGGACGATCACAGGTTTGTTTTCTGCAGCCACGAACGGAGGACCGAATTGGTAACTGAAAATACAGGCATCGCGGGCCGACGTGGCTGTTACGCCTCCGCGGAGCCGGCCGAGCGTAATTTACAAGACCATCACGGCCTCATCGCGCTGCGCTAAAATGCCGTCTTCATGCCCCAATTGTTTCCCATCGCTGCCATAACCGACGAATTCTCGCCGGATCTCGAAGCCGCCGCGCGCTCCATGGCCGAAGTTGGTATGACTGCGGCCGAGCTGCGCATGGTGTTCGGCAAAAACATCATCGATCTCACTAACGAAGAACTGGACCGCGCCATGAGCATTCTCAGCAACCGCGGGTTCAAGATTATTTCCATTGCATCGCCGCTGCTCAAGTGCGTGCTGCCGGATGCGCCGGTCGTGGACAAACGATTTCAGCAGGACGTGTTTGCCTCGGCCCACACGTACGAAGACCAGCCGCGGCTCACCGAACGCGCATTCGAAATTGCGAAACGCACGGGAGCAAACATTTTGCGGGTATTTTCTTATTGGCGGACGGTCGAGCCTGAGAAATGTTTCGATCGCGTTGTGGCGGCGCTCGGCAGTCTGGCGGAGAGAGCCGCGAAGCATGATGTGATCATCGGGCTTGAAAACGAGCAGGCTTGTAACATCGCCACGGCCGCGGAAACAGCGCGGGTGCTGGCCGCGGTCAGCCATCCCCATCTCAAGGTGGTCTGGGACCCGTGCAACGCCTTGGTTTCAGGTGAAAATCCGTTTCCGGACGGCTACCGGCTGCTGCCCATCAGCCGCATCGTTCACGTGCATGCGAAAGACTGTTTCGTGGAGGGCCCTACGCCCAGATTCGGCCCGTTCGGCGAGTGCGGCATCGATTGGAAGGGACAAATCGAGGCTCTAAGAGCCGACGGTTACAAAGGTTTCATCAGTCTCGAGACGCACTGGCCTGGGCCGGGCGGCGACAAGCACAAGGGCAGCATGATCTGCGGGCGGAATCTGAAGGCGCTGGTTGCCGCGTGATATTCTGAGAGACATACGAGGGTTTCTCTCATGCGCCTGCGCTCGTGGTTGTGTGCCTCCCTGGCCGCGTTCTTGTTCCTCGCCGTAACGATCGTTCAGCGGGTGCCGCAGGAACGGCAGACTGCCGAACTTTTTCAGGGTCACGCCATCTTTAAAGCCCTCCAGAGCCCCAATCAGAAAATTCAGGTCGTGGGAACCGTTACCTTCGGCAGCGGCGGGACGTATCAAGACGATGGAGTGACACCGCACCGGCAGTAAATGCGTCGACCCGGGTCTCATGTTCGAATTTTTTTTCAAGTATTCGCCGGTCGTTTTTTCACGGGGGAATTTCGTTTTTCTGTCCCCTTGGCCGTTGTGGACTCTCTGGCTCATGATGGCGCTCGGCGCTGGCTGGCTGGCCTGGCAAATTCATCGTCATCAAGGATTGCTGTCCGGATTGCGGCTGGCGGGCGTCTGGATATTGCAAACCGCGCTCGTGGCCCTGGTGCTGTTCCTGTTGTGGCATCCGGCCCTCAGCGTTGCGACACTGCGGCCGCAGCAAAATGTGATCGCCGTGGTGGTGGATGATACGCGTAGCATGGCGATCCCGGAAAATGGCTCGACCCGCCTCGCGGATGTCAAACGGCTCCTGGATAACGGCCTATTAAAGTCACTTGCCGGCAAGTTTCAGGTGCGGCTGTACCGTTTCGGGCGCGATTTGGAGCGGATCAGCCGCACGGACCAGCTCGCAGGCTCCGCGCCGGCCACGCGCATCGGCCCAAGCCTCGAGCAAGTGTTGGGTGAAAATTCAAACCTGCCGCTGGGAGCGGTTGCGTTGGTGAGCGATGGCAGCGACAATTCCGGCGGCATCGATCGCGACACCATTGAACAGATCCGCCGGGCCCGCGTGCCGGTCCATACCGTCGGAATCGGGCGCGAACGCCTCTCGCGCGATATAGAAATTTCCGACGTCTCCTTACCGGCGCGTGCTCTCGCGGATTCCCGCATCAGCGCAGAAGTCACTTTCCGCCAGTACGGCTACGGACACGGCAAAGCGCGGCTAACGGTTCATGAGGGCTCTAGGGTGCTCGCCTCGCGCGAAGTAGTTCTCAAATCGGACGGCGCGGCGCAGACCGAACATATCGTCTTCAACGCGGGCCGGGCCGGGCCCAGGACGTTTCAGTTTGCGATGGAGCCCTTGCCGGGCGAAGAAAATTTCAAGAACAATGGCTTGACGCGTCTGGTGAACGTCACCTCAGCCAAGGCGCACATCCTGTACGTAGAAGGCGAACCGCGCTGGGAGTACAAGTTTCTCCGGCGCGCCGTGGAGGATGATCGCAGCCTCGAACTGATTTCGATGGTGCGGACCACGCAGAACAAGATTTATCGCCAGGGAATCCAGAACCCCAAAGAGCTGGAAGATGGTTTCACCTCGAAAGCAGAAGACCTGTTCGCGTACGACGGTTTGATTATCGGAAGCGTGGAAGCGGGTTACTTCAATGCCCAGCAGCAGCGGTCCATCCGGGAATTCGCCGACCGCCGTGGTGGAGGCGTTCTGTTCCTCGGCGGTCGCGCCGCGCTCAGCGACGGCGGCTACGCACATTCGCCACTGGCCGAGTTGTTGCCGGTGCGCGTAGGTGAAAACACCGGGACATTTCACCGTGACGCAGCGAACCCGGCGCTCGCGCCCCAGGGCCGGGACAGCCTCATTTGCAGGCTCGACGATGATCCACTGCGAAACATCGAGCGCTGGAAAAAGATGCCGCAGCTTGCCGATTACCAGCAAGTTGGCGAGGCCAAACCAGGCGCCGTGATGCTGCTCGAAATGAATGCCGCGGGCCGTCGCAGGCTGCCGCTATTGGCGATTGAGAACTACGGTCGCGGGCGTACCGCGCTATTCGCAACCAGCGGAAGCTGGCGCTGGCAGATGTTGCTGCCGCATGAAGAGCGCACGCATGAAATGTTCTGGCAGCAACTGCTGCGCTGGCTGGTCGCCGATACTCCAGGACGGGTGATGGCCTCGACTCCACATCCGATTCTGGACGACGAAACGCATGTGCGGCTGCGCGTCGAAGCGCGGGACAAGACATTCCAGCCGGTATCGAACGCCACCGTTGACGCGCATATCGTGGGGCCGAACGGCGTGTCGGACACAGTTTCATTACGGCCCGAGCCGCTCGAGCCCGGCGTCTATACAGGAGAATGGACGGCGGAAAAAACCGGCTCTTACATGGGCGAAGTGACCGTGCGCCGCGGACAGGAAGAGACTGGCCACGACATCGTGGTGTTCCGCCGAGAAGATGGCGTGGCTGAGAACTTCCGTCAGACGCAGAATCGCGAATTGCTCGAGAAACTGGCGGAGGAGACCGGCGGGCGCTACTATCCGGCTAACCGCGCGTCGCGTCTAGCGAACGACATCTCGTACTCCGAGGCCGGAATCACTACGCGCGAGACCAAGGACCTTTGGGATATGCCGGCGGTTTTTCTGGCAGCGCTGCTGTTGCGCGGTTCGGAATGGGTCTTGCGGCGCAAGTGGGGTGTGGTGTGAGTGTGATGGCGCAACGCCCGGGCACGGGCAGGCCCGTAAATCGGTTGGCTGCTTTCGTTCAGCGATTAAGCTCGTTCAGGCTGCTTCCGATGTTGCTCGCCGGCGGCATGACCTGTTCGGCGGCTACCTTTTATGTCACCATAGCCGGACTTGGCGGCGAGCCGGATTATGAACAGCGATTCGCGCAGTGGGCCTCGGAGCTGGACTCGATTTTGAAATCCGAGGGACGCGATGCGAAGATCTCGACGCTCAAAGGTCCAGACGCCGCGCGCGCCAACGTGCGCACGGCAATGGAAAAAATCGCGCGCGAGGCGCGGCCCGGTGATGTGTTGGTCGTGATGATCATCGGCCACGGGAGTTACGATGGCGTCGAATATAAGATCAATCTGCCGGGTCCGGATCTTTCGGCGGCGGAACTCGGCACTCTGCTCAACCGCGTGCCTGCAACACGCCAGCTCGTAGTGAACATGACTAGCGCGAGCGGCGCCTCCATTGACGCCTTGCGTAAAGATAATCGGGTGCTGATCACGGCCACAAAATCAGGTTCGGAAAAAAACGCCACGGTTTTCGCCCGCTATTGGGTGGAAGCGCTGCGCGACGCAGCCGCGGACGCGGACAAAAACGAGACCATCTCGGCGCTCGAAGCTTTCCGCTACGCCGAGCACAAAGCGACGGAATACTACGATTCGCAGAAGCGGTTGGCCACCGAACATCCGCTGCTCGAGGACACGGGCAAGGGCGCGGGTGTACGCACACCCTCATCGCAAGACAGTGAGAGTCTCAGAGCCGGGGCACTGCCTGTGGTGCGATTGGCTGCGGCAAAGGCCATGGCCAACGATCCCCGCAAACGGGAACTGGTCACGAAGAAAGATCAGCTCGAACAGCAGATCGATGAGTTGAAATATCGCAAGGCGGCCCTCGCGCCCGAGGACTATAAGAAACAGCTCACGGCGCTGCTCGTTGAGCTGGCCCAAACGCAAGAGGAGCTGGATAAGTGAGGCTGGAATTCCAACGGCGCGATGCCGGGATCGCGAGAATGCGGCACATGAGCATGGCGACTCTGACTCTTCAAACTTGTGCTTTTGTCGTGTTAGCCGTTGCGGCGCTCCACGCCCAGACGCTCGAGCAGGCCGAGACGCTGTGGAAAGCCAAGCGCTACGATGCAGCCAACGAGTCTTTTCGCGTGCTGGTGGTTGCGCACCCTAAGAATCCCGACTATAAGGTGCGCTGGGGCAGGTTGCTGCTCGAGCGTTTCAACAGAGAAGACGCGGCAACCCTGTTTCATGAAGCAATCGAAATCAAGAAGAACCACGCCGGCGCACTGCTGGGTCTGGCGATTGTCGCTGCGGATGGATTCGAGGCCAAGGCCGTGGAATTCGCCGAGCAGGCGCTGGCGGCTGATCCAAAATTGACGGAAGCACGCGTCCTGCTGGCTCGCCTGGCGCTCGAAGACAACGATCCACAAAAAGCCGGGGAGCAGGCCGACAAGGCGCTGGCTATCTTGCCCCAGGCACTCGATGCCATGGCCGTCCGCGCCTCCATCGACTGGCTCAACGATCGCACGGACACTCCGTGGATCGGCCGGATTCTCGAAAACGATCCACGCTATGGCGACGCCTACGCGCTGGGCGGCCATTTCTTGATCCTGAACCGGCGCTATGAGGAAGGCATCCGCTTCTACCGCAAAGCGCTCGAGCTCAAGCCGGACCTATGGAGCGCGCGGTCTCAGCTCGGCGTCAACCTGATGCGCCTGGGACAAGATGACGAAGCACGCGAGCAGCTCGAGCAGTGTTATGCCAATCACTATCGCGATGCCGCGACGGTGAACTCGCTGCGTTTGCTCGACAGTTATAAGAATTACGTCACGTTCCGGACCGGCAACACTATTCTCAAGCTGCACAAGAAAGAAGCCGATTTGCTGCGCCCCTATTTCGAGGCGGAACTGAAGCGCGCGATCACCACATACCAGAAGAAGTACGCCTTCAAGCTCGACCGGCCGGTTCAGTTGGAAGTCTATCCCGACCATGAGGATTTCGCCGTGCGCACCATGGGACTTCCAGGGCTTGGAGCGCTGGGCGTGACGTTCGGTTACGTGGTGGCGATGGACAGCCCGTCGGGCCGCAAGCCGGGCAGCTTTCATTGGGCTAGTACGATGTGGCATGAACTCAGCCACGTGTACGTCCTGTCAGCCACCCAGCACCGCGTGCCGCGCTGGTTCACCGAAGGCATGGCGGTTTACGAGGAGACCGAAGTCTCATCCGAGTGGGGCGATCGTCTTGATGCTCAGGTGATCGGCGCGCTCAAGCACAAAAAATTATTGCCTGTGACGGAACTTGATCGCGGCTTTGTGCATCCCAGTTATCCCAGCCAGGTGGTGGTCTCCTACTATCAAGCCGGGCGCATCTGCGGCTTCATCGCGCACGAGTGGAGTTACGCCAAGCTGCTGGCCATGATGCACGATTTCGGCGCCAACATGACCACTCCCGACGTGATCCAGAAGGAACTGGCGCTGACACCCGAGGAATTCGACAAGCGTTTCTTCGCGGCGCTGGATGCCGAAACCAAGAAGGTCGTGGATGGTTTTGAGGACTGGCACAAAGGAGTCAAGGAGGTTGCGGGCCTCGCGCGCTCAAATGATTGGCAACAAGTGCTCGACAAAAGCAACGGCATCCGCGACATCTACCCTGACTACGTCGAGGCCGGCAATCTCTATGAGTTCCGGGCGGATGCTTATGCCGCGCTCAACAACAAGCCTGCAGCAATTGGGGAACTCGAGCAATATGCCAGGATGGGCGGGCGCAATCCCGAGACACTGAAGAGGCTGGCGACCTTGCTCGCGGAGGCCGGCAAAAATAGCGAAGCCGCCCGCGCGCTCGACCGTCTGAATTTCATCGATCTGGTGGATGAGGAGCTGCACCGGCGGCTGGGCGATCTCTGGATGGCTGACAACAATGTGGAAGGTGCAATCCGCGAGTATCGCGCGGCGCTAGCCGAAAAACCGATCGACCTTGCGGCCTCGCATTACAATCTGGCACGAGCCTACCGCCGCGCCAACCGGCCCGACGTTGCGCGAGACGAACTGCTGGCAGCGCTCGAGGAGGCACCAGGTTTCAGGCCGGCACAGAAATTACTGCTCGAGATCATGCAATCGGAACAAGGCAAATAGGAACGGAAACGGAACGCAACTCATGTCGACTTTAGTGACGCCGCAGTTGGACGCAGAAGATTTGAAGGGCCGGATCGGTCGCTTTCGCGAGGTCGAAGGCGAAATCATCCGGCAGGTCCGGCGCGTGATCGTGGGCCAGGATGAAGTGCTGGAACAGATAATGATCGGGCTGTTTGTGGGCGGCCACTGCCTGATCACCGGTCTGCCGGGCACGGCCAAGACGCTGCTGGTGCGAACCCTGGCTCAGACCTTGGGCCTGGTGTTCCGCCGCATTCAATTCACGCCGGATCTGATGCCTTCCGACATCACTGGAACCGACATCATCGAGGAAGACACCACCACGGGGCACCGCACCTGGACCTTTGTCAAAGGCCCGATCTTCACGAATGTGCTGCTGGCCGATGAGATCAACCGCACTCCGCCCAAAACACAATCGGCGCTGCTCGAAGCCATGCAGGAGCTGGCTTGCACCGTTCGCGGGAACAATTACAAGCTGCCTGGGCCTTTCTTCGTGCTGGCCACACAGAACCCCATTGAACTGGAGGGCACTTATCCTCTGCCCGAAGCCCAACTCGATCGATTCCTGTTCAACACCGTCCTCGACTACCTGACGCCCAACGAGGAATTGCAAGTCGTGGACCTGACTACAACCACGCACGTGGCGCAGGCAGATGCGGTGACTAACGGGGGCGAGATCCTCGAATTCCAGCAACTGGTGCGCATGGTGCCCATCGCCGAATCAGTGGCGCGATACGCCATCGATCTGGTGCGCGCTTCCCGCCCGCGCGACGAGACAGCCCCGGACTTTATCCAGAAGTATGTGAATTACGGCGCCAGCGTACGCGCCGCTCAGTTCCTGGTGCTCTCCGGAAAAGCGCGTGCGCTGATGAAAGGCCGCTATCACGTCGCTTACGAGGACATACGGGCTCTGTTTATACCCATCTTGCGCCATCGCATTCTGCTGAACTTTCACGCGGAATCGGACCGCATGCGCCAGGACGATCTGCTGCGTAAGCTGCTGGAGTGGAAACCTGCGCCGAGAGAGTGACCGTAAGATGAAGCGCCGAGACACCGAGACGCCGAGAGAAGACCAGATTACCGAAGAATCGCTCGATCTTCTTAATCATTTTTCAGAGAACTCGGCGTCTCTGCGTCTCTGCGTTAATAAAAGTCTCGGCGTTAAAAAGGGTCTCGAACATGCTCCAGCGATTTCTTGATCCGGCCACTCTCGCAGGCTTGAGCGGTCTCGACCTCGTGGCCAAGACCGTGGTCAACGGGTTCGTTTCGGGCCTGCACCGCTCGCCCGACTACGGTTTCAGCCAGGAATTTGCAGAGTATCGGGCCTACACGCCGGGTGACGATCTGCGTCACATCGACTGGAACGTTTTCGCACGTACCGAGCGCGCTTATCTGAAGCGCTATCGCGGCGAAACCAACACGCGTTTGCTGGTGCTGCTCGACACCAGCGCATCCATGAATTTCGGGACAGCCGCGGTCAACAAGCTGGATTACGCGCGTTTCGTGGCGGCCTCGCTGTGTTATCTCGCGAGCGAACAGCGTGATGCGGCAGGGTTGATCGTATTCGACGAAGAGGTGCGTAATTACGTTCCGCCCTCGTCGCGCCAGGGGCAGTTATTCCGCCTGCTGCACGCCATCGAGAAGGCTGAAGCCGGGACGCGCACCGATTTCACCAAGCCGTTCGCGCATTTCCTCAATTTCGTCCGGCCACGCGGCCTGGTGGCTGTGCTTTCGGATTTTTACGAAGACCCAGACGTCATCATCAAGACCATCGAGCCTCTCCGCTTCCGCGGCAACGACGTTATTCTGTTTCACGTTCTGGACCCACGCGAAATCGAGCCAAGCTTCAGCGATCCCGTGCTGCTCATCGACATGGAAAATAAAGGCAGCGTGGAGGTCTCGCCGGCGTATGCGCGCCACGAGTATCGCCGCAAGATTGAATCACATATCGCCGCGTTGGGCGCCAAGGCGAGGGCCGCGGGCCTAGATTATTTCCTGCTGAATACCAGTAGGCCGCTGGATGAAGGTTTGCGCGAGTATCTGGCCGTGCGTCGGGGGAGGTTGTAGGTGGGTTTTCTGGCTCCCTGGTTTCTGGCGGGACTGGCGGCTGTGGCGCTTCCCATCTGGCTGCATCTGCTCAGACAACACAAAACCGCGCCACTGCCCTTCAGTTCCCTAATGTTTTTCGAGCGGCGCACTGACAGCGCGATCAAGCACCGCCGTTTACGTTACCTGCTGTTGTTCGGGTTGCGCACGTCGCTGCTGGTCCTGCTGGCATTTGCCTTCGCGCGGCCGTTTGTGAACTCCACAACGGTGGCTTCGGCGGGTGGAGGAAAGCTGATTGTCCTTGCAATCGACCATTCCTTCAGCATGCGGCAGGCAGATCGCCTGGCGCGGGCCAAGGCTGACGCTGAACAGGCGCTGTCCAGCTTGCGCGCCGAAGACCGTGGCGAGGTCTTGTCGTTCGGCTCGCATGTCCAACTGATGGGTGATCCGACGAGCGACTCGGAAACGCTGCGCGCGGCCATTCATTCCATACGGGAGTCAGACGATCGCAGCTCTTTCGCGGAACTGGCGCGCGCCTTGCGGTCGCTTGCGCAATCGGCTCGCATGCCGGTTGAAGCGCACTTGTTCTCGGACATGCAAAAAACATCTCTGCCTTCGAGCTTCGCGGATTTGCGATTGGGCGAGCGGGTAAAGCTGGTTCCCCATCAGATTGCCAGCCAACCGATCCCCAATTTCGCCGTCGAGAATGTGCTTGCTCCGCGGCGCGTCTATGATCCAAAGAAGGTGCGCATTCAAGTGACTGTCTCGAGCTACGGGGGCCCAGCCGCGCGACGGCGTGTTGCGCTGATGCTGAACGGGCGCGAACAGTCTTCGAAATCCGTGGAAATGCCTGCCGGCGAACGCGCCTCCGTGGAGTTTCTAGGGCTCGATACGCCTTATGGGTTGAATCGCGGCGAGGTTCGCATCGATTCGGGCGACGCGTTCCCGGCCGACGATCATTTCTTCTTCTCGGTGGAGCGCTCTGACCCGCGGTCCATCCTGTTCGTGCATGACGCGAGAGATACCCGTGGGCTGCTCTACTACCGCACGGCGCTCGAGTCGTCGCGCGAGGCCGCATTCACTTTGGACGTGGCCACTCCGCAACAGGCGGCTGATTCGACGCTCCGGAGCCATGCGTTCGTGGTGCTTTCCGATGTCACCATTCCACCGGGCCTCGAGCAAAGTCTCGTTAGCTATGTGCGCGCGGGCGGCTCGCTGCTGATCGCATTGGGACCTGATTCGGCCGCTGGGAGGCGCGTGCCAGTGACCGGTGCGGCCATCCGGGGGACCCGCTACGCCGGCCGGGAGGGTAACCGATTTGAGACGGTCATCTGGCTCGATTCTTCCCATCCGGCAACCCGGCGCACAACCAGTTGGGATGACGTGAAGTTTTACCAGACCGCCGCAGTTGAGCCGGGCAACTCCCGCGTGTTGGCCAAGGCGTCGGACAACAGCCCGCTGCTCATCGAAACTCATGTCGGCGAAGGCAGAGTTCTGGTATTCACTTCCAGTTTTGACAACATCTCGAATGATTTCCCCTTGCATCCCGGTTTCGTGCCATTCGTCGAAGAGACGGCTCATGATCTCGGGCACCTGGATGATCGGCCTGCAAACTTCGCGGTCGGCTCCTATCTTGAACTGCATACGGCACGCGAACCGGGGGCGGCCATCGATGTGCTCGATCCGCGAGGTGCCCGCGCATTGACGTTGGCCGAATCGACGCGCGCACAAAACATACAGCTCAGCGAACAGGGATTCTACGAGGTGCATCGCGCGAACCACCATAACGAGCTGGTGGCCGTGAATCCGGATCGCCGCGAGTCGGATTTCAGTGTCGTTTCACCGGAAACCCTGGCGCTGTGGCAGAATACTGGTCAGGGTTCAGCCGCCGCAGCGGGCACGGGCGTATCGGAGCGAAAGCCTCTGGACTTCTGGTGGTATGTGATGTTGCTGGTACTGGTTGCCGCCATTGCCGAATCGCTCATTGGAAACTGGCACCTGGCGGTGGATAAAGAGGCCGCATGAACTTCAACAGGCTGAGTGAATACCTGGAAGGCATGGAGCGGCGTTTGCGGGCGCTGGCGCTGACTCGCGGGGCTGCAATTACCGCGGCGGCAGCTCTCTGTTGCACCGTCGCCGGCGTACTGATCGCTAATTACCTGGGTTTCTCTCCAGCCGGCATTCTCTGGGGGCGGCTGCTCTTGTTTTTCGGTCTAGTGGTCGCGCTTTCCGCCGGATTAGCTCTCCCGCTTCTTCGTTTGAACCGGCGCAAAGCCGCGCATGAGATCGAGCAGAGGTGCCCGCGCTTCGAGCAACGTCTGGTCACCTTCGCCGAAAAGGCCGGTGAAAGTAATGCGTTCATGGAACTGCTCGCGGCGGATACGCTCGAGATCGCCCGCGAAGCCGCACCGGATCAAATCGCCAGCAAGAATCGCCTGTTGAGCTACAGTTCGGCGGCGGCAGCCTGCCTGATTGCGCTGGCCTGGCTGGGAAGCTCGGGATCGGGGTTTCTGGGGTATGGCACTTCGTTGCTTTGGGGCGCGATTCCAAATAACGAACTGCGGCCGTTCTATGCAATTCAATTGCAGCCGGGCAATGCTACCATCCGCCGCAAGTCCGACCAGGTTGTGACTGCGCGCCTGATGGGATTTCAGACCGAACGCGTTCGTATGCTGGCGAAGTTCGACAGCTCATCGAAGTGGGAAGAGGCGCCCATGCGACCCCAGCCAGAGGGTCCAATTTTCGAATTTCTGTTTGCGGGCGTGCCGGAATCTCTGAGCTATTACGTCGAGGCGGGCGGCGTTCGCTCGAAGCAGTATCGCATCGAGGTGATGGATCTCCCCGAAGTAAAGCACGTTCGAGTGACGTATCATTACCCGGCGTGGACCAGCCTTAAAGACAAAGTGGAGGACCCGGGCGGCGATCTGCGCGCCGTGGAAGGCACCGAAGCCGACGTGCGCGTCGAGACCGATAGACCGCTCGACCACGGAGCCCTGGTGCTGGATGACGGCACAAAGATCGAGCTGCGAGACAGCTCAGCGCGCGTCCCGATTCAGAAAGACGGGCTTTATCATGTAGCCGTGGCGGAGCGCGGCGAAATGGTCCGCCTGAGCAACGATTATTTCATCGAAGCGCAGAAAGCCGTTCCACCGGCGGTGCATATTCGCCGGCCGGGGCACGACGCTAAGGTGAATCCCATCGAAGAGGTCACCATCGACGTTGAGGCCCAGGACGATTTCGGGCTGCGCGGTATCGATCTACATTATTCCGTAAACGGCGGCACAGAGAAAACCGTGTCTCTGGGCGGGGCAGCCGGGAAAAATGCGCATGCGGCCACGACTCTGTACCTAGAGGACTACAAGCTGGTTCCCGGTGACATCGTGAGCTTTTACGGCACAGCGCGCAACGGGCTGGCGGCGGCCAAGACGGACATTTTTTTCATCGAGGTGCAGCCGTTCGAGCGCGAATTTTCACAGTCGCAGCAGGCGGGTGGCGCGGGAGGCGCCGATGGAGATAACCCCACCTCAGAGCGGCAGAAAGAGATCATCGCGGCCACCTGGAACCAACTCAAGAGCGGCTCAAAAGACAAAGGCGCCGAGGCCGAAAACGCCAAGCTGCTGGCCTTTGCGGAAGGCAAGCTGCGTGATCAGGCCAAGTCGTTGGCACAACGTATGCAAAGACGCGAGCTGGCGGCCGCACACGCCACCTTCCAAAAATTCGTCGAAGAAATGGGCCAGGCCGTTCAAGCGCTGGATGAGGCCGCGCAAAAGCTGGGCGCGCGAGCATGGCAGGCGGCATTACCGCCTGAGCAGAAGGCACTGCAACACCTGGAGCGGGCTGAAGCCACGTTTCGACAAATCCAAGTGGCTTTCGGCAACCAGGGCGGGGGCGGTGGAGGCTCGCGCGATATTCAGGGCTTGATTGACCTGGAGCTGGACCGCGAGAAAAACCAGTACGAGACCGGCCGGCAAAACGTCTCGAAGGAACAACGGCAGAAAGAGATCGAGGAAGCGCTTCAGAAGCTCGAGGAACTGGCGCGCAGGCAGCAGGAGCTTGCCGAGCAGCAGCGCAACAGCCAGCAAGCCTACCAACAGCGCTGGCAGCAGGAGATGCTGCGGCGTGAGGCCGAAGAGTTGCGGCGCAAAATGGAACAGTTGTCGCGAAATCAGCAAGCGCAGGCGCCGCAAGGCCAGCAGGGCGAACGCGGCCAATCAGGGCAGCAGGGGCAGCAGTCGTCGCAGGGCGGGCAGCAGGGGCAGCAGGGGCAACAGTCGTCGCAGGGCGGTAGCAGCGGCTCCTCAGCACTCGATCGCTCCCTAGAACAGCTCGCACGGGCCCTTCGCGACATGCAGAACGCAGGGTCCCCACTGGGCGCAGGTTCGCCGCATAGTGAAGCCGAAGCGCGGCGCGCCGCCGAACGGCTGCGTGAAGCTCACGATTCGCTCTCCGGCGCCCGTAAGCAGGAGGCCGGTGCGGAACTCGAGTCGCTGCAGCGGAACTCGCAGCAAATGGCCGAAGCGCAGCAGAACCTCACCAACCACATGCGGCGGGTATTCGGAGCGGGTAATCCCAACGACCCTGCCGGTCAATTACGCCAGGGTGGGCCGAAAGACACCCAGCAGTTGATGGCCGAGCAGAAAAAGTTGCTCGATGATCTCAACAAGCTCGAACAGGAAATGCAGAAAGCTGTGCGCGATCTGGCGGGCAATCAGCAATCGGCAGCCGGCAAGCTGCGCGATGCTTTGGGCGAGATGCAGTCGCAGGAGCTGCGCCTCAAAATGGGGTGGAGTCTGGAAGTGATGAGGCGAGGCATGGGTCCGTATGCAATGACGCGCCAGGCGCCCGTGACCGAAGGACTCAACAAGTTACGCGATCGCGTACGCGAAGCGCAGCAGGCGTTCCACAACGGGCAAAGCGGTGATTCGAACCTGGAAGCTGCCTTGGCTCAGACCGAACAACTGCGCCGCCGTTTGGAGCAGATGAGAAACTCGGCGGGTCAGAAGCCGGGGCAACAGGGGCAACCCGGCGAACACGGGAAGCCGGGCGGCCAGCAGCAAGACGAGCGCGACGGTCAATCTCAGCAGCCTGGGAATGGTTCGAACCCGGCTGGCCAATCGGGCCAACAATCCGAATCCGCGAGTGGGTCCCCGGAATCGGGTGGAGCACAAGGTAGCGCTCCGCACGGGCAGCAGCAGGGCAGCGCGCAAATGGCGCATGGTTCGCGCTTCAGCCCTGGTACCGGCGCGATTTCTGGCGTCGATTCCGAGATGGCCGGGAGGGCTGTGCGTGACGGCCTCCGCGATCTCTCACGCCTCGAGCAGATGCTGCGCGGAAATCGGGAAATGTCGCGTAACATCCGCGACCTGATGGGAGAAATGCGGGAGTTCGAAGCGCGGCGCGGAGGTATCACTCCGGCACGTTTGGATGAAATGATCACCCGGCTGATCGGTGGAATCGAGCAGGTGGAGCTTCAACTGCGCCGTACGATCGAAAGCAAAGACCCAGGTAGCGTGCGCAGCGGCGCGTCCCAAACGGTCCCGCCGGGCTACGTGGACGCAGTAGCCGAATATTTCCGGCGGCTCAGCCAGCAAAAATAGGCCTTTTAAAATCAGTAGTTTAGCCTGTAGCCCCAGAGCCCCCTTGCATCCCGTGAGCCATTCAGATAATCTCTATAGGAAATAAGGAGATTGCGTCGGCGATGTCAGCCACAGCCGAAGAAATCCTGACGGTTCGCGAACAATTCGAACGCCAGCACGAGAAAACGGTACGCGAGGAAATCGAACGGTTTCGCACGCGAGCCGAGGAACTCCTTGCAGGAAACATCACCGAAGACGAGTTTCGCTCTTTCCGTTTGCGCTTCGGCATCTACGGCCAGCGTCAAGCCGGTGTGCAGATGGTCCGCACGAAGATTCCGGGCGGCATGCTGACGTCTCGGCAACTCGAACAAATGGGTGCGGTCGCGGATGAGTTCGGCAGCGGGCGAGGTCATCTCACCACGCGCCAGAACATTCAGTTTCATTTTGTGCCGCTACGCCGCGTGCCGGATCTGATGCACCGTCTGGCTGACTTCGGTCTCACCACGCGCGAAGCCTGCTTCAACACGGTGCGCAACGTGACCGCCTGCCCGCTGGCCGGTCTGACGCAGGAGGAAGTTTTCGACGTCCGGCCCTATGCCCAGAAGGTGGCGTATGCATTTCTCCGCAAGCAGTTGACCGACAATCTGCCCCGCAAGTTCAAAATCGCTTTCGATGGCTGCAAGCACGGCTGCGTCGCGGGAGCCATCAATGACATCGGCCTGCAGGCGGTAGTGCGCAAAGAGAATGGGGGCGAGAAGCGCGGCTTCCGCATGGTAGTTGGAGGTGGCCTCGGTCCATTGCCCTCCGAAGCTCAGTTGCTCGACGAGTTCGTTCCCGTAGAGAACCTGGTGAGCCGTTGCGAAGCGGTGATCCGCACTTTCAGCAAATACGGGAACCGCAAGAACAAGAACAAAGCGCGACTGAAGTTCGTGCTGCGGGAGCGCGGTTGGGACTGGGTGCGCGAGCAGATAGAAAAAGAATACGCGGACATTCTCGAAAACGGCGGCATCGCCACACCGGAACAGGTTCCGGAAGGGTTTGGAGCATTTGAATCCAATCCGCAGCCGCTAGGCCAAGGTGCTCTATTGCCCGTGGTCAATAAAAATGGCAGCGGTGATGCCGAATACGACCGCTGGTATCAGACCAACGTACGGCAGCAACGCCAGGCGGGCTACGCCTCGGTGACGGTGCGGGTGGATCAGGGAAATTTGACGGGCGACCAGATGCGTGGCATGGCCCGAATTGCTTCGGGCGCCGGCGACGGGCTCATCCGCGTCATGATTGACCAGAATTTGCTTATGGCCTTCGTTCCCCTTGCCAACCTGCAGCGCGTCTACGCCGCTCTGGGCGAGCTGGAATTGAACGGCTCGGGCGCGCAGGAGATCGAGGACGTCACCACTTGCCCGGGCGCCTATTCGTGCAACCTGGGCCTGACCAAATCCATGAATCTCGGCGCAGCGCTGCAGGATGTCGTGCGGCACTATGACGACCCCGAAGTCCGCAAGCTCTCGATCAAGATCAGCGGCTGCCCGAATTCCTGTGGCCAGCACTGGATTGCCGATTTCGGATTCTACGGCAATGCGCGCAAAGTGGACGGCAAAGAGATCCCGTACTACCAGATGCTGCTCGGAGGCGGCTTCGACGGCCAGGGCATGGCACGGTTTGGCCTGGCGGTGCAGAGCATCCCGGCGCGCACGGCGCCACTCGCTGTGAAACGCGTGCTGGATCACTACATCTCGAACCGCTTGCCCAGTGAGAGCTTCCGCGATTACGTCATGCGCTACAAGGTGGAGTTTTTCCGCGAGACTACCAATGACCTCGCCAAGCCCGCCGAAATTGCCCCGGAAATGTACATCGATTGGGGCGACGATACGCAGTTCTCATTGAAACTGGGCCGCGGCGAGTGCGCAGCGTAACCAAGTAGGACAGGCATCTTCCGCCTGACCATTTTTCAATTCCCTCTGAATAGACAGAAGCAGACGTCTGTCCTACCCTACAATTGATGCCTCGAATTCAGCGTGCGCTCCTCAGTGTGACGGATAAGACAGGAATCCTCGATTTCGGGCGCCGACTCTTGGAGTTGCGAGTCGAGCTGATTTCGACGGGCGGTACGGCGAAGCTACTGCGGGACAGCGGAATTGCGGTGCGCGACGTTTCCGAAGTCACCGGTTTTCCGGAAATGCTGGACGGACGCGTGAAGACCATGCACCCGAAGGTGACGGGCGCGATCCTGGCGGTGCGCGGCAACCAGGAACATCAAAAAGCGTTGGCCGAGCACGGTATCGAGCCCATCGACATGGTGGTGGTGAACCTGTATCAGTTCGAAAAGATCGCGGCCAAAGCCGGGGCCACGCTGGACGAGCTGATCGAGAACATCGACATCGGCGGGCCCACCATGATCCGTTCAGCAGCCAAGAATTTCCAGGACGTAGCCGTGGTCACGTCGCCCGATGACTATCGAGCCATCTCCGACGAAATGCGCGAAAACGGCGGTTGTCTAACCCGCGAAACGCACTGGCGCCTGGCCCAGAAGGCCTTTCGCACAACAGCCGATTACGATGGCGCGATCAGCGTGCGCCTGGCTCAAGTGGATGGCGACGGGCCGCTGGCCGCGCGCCTGAGCATCAGCGCCGATAAACGTATGGATCTGCGCTATGGCGAAAACCCGCACCAGCAGGCCGCGTTATACAGCACGCACTGCGCAGGTATCGCCGGCGCGGAACAACTTCATGGCAAGGAGCTCTCCTACAACAATCTGGTGGACCTCGACGCCGCCTGGCAGTTAGTCAACGAATTCACGCGGCCCGCGGCTGCCATCATCAAACACACCAATCCGGCCGGCTGCTCCGAACAGGAAACGCTGGTAGCCAGCTATCGCAAGGCGCTCGAGTGCGATCCGCTCTCGGCCTTCGGAGGCGTCATCGGGTTCAACCGCACGGTGGATGCTGAAACGGCGCAGGAGGTTGCCAAGTTGTTTGTGGAGGCCATCGCCGCGCCGGATTATTCGCCCGAAGCGCTGACCGCGCTGCAGTCCAAGAAAAATCTGCGGCTCATGCGTGTGGCTCCGGGCCCCGAACCGCTGGTCATCAAGTCGATCAGCGGCGGCTATCTGGCGCAGACACCGGATACCCAGCATTTGGATCGCACGAACACGGAAGTCAAAAGCAAGCGCGCTCCGAGCGAAGAAGAATGGGCCGCGCTCGAGTTCGCCTGGAAAGTCGTGAAGCACGTCAAATCGAACGCCATCGTCTACGCGCGCGCCGGACAGATCGTGGGAGTGGGCGCCGGACAGATGAGCCGGGTAGATTCCGCGCGCATCGGCGCCATGAAGGCCGTCCTACCGCTCGAGGGAACTGTGGTGGCGTCCGATGCTTTCTTCCCCTTCCCGGACGGTGTGGAGGAGGCTGCAAAGCACGGTGTTACCGCAGTTATTGAGCCGGGCGGGTCAGTCAAAGACGGCGATGTGATTGCGGCGGCCGATCAGTTGGGCCTCGCCATGGTGTTCACCGGCGTGCGGCACTTCCGGCACTAATACGGTCGGTCGCTAGCTAGGCGCTCGCGGTTCAGCAGACCGGCGGAAGCGCCGGTCCCACTGCTAGTTCGCCGGTACAGCGCCCTCCGACAGCAGAGCACCTTTCTCCAGATAGCGGATCTTGCTCGCAAATCGAGCGGCGTGCGGATCGTGCGTGACCATCACCACCGTCTTGCCGTGCTCTTTGTTGAGACGCGAGACCAGCGTCAGAATCTCTTCGGCGGAACTGGCGTCCAGGTTACCGGTCGGCTCATCGGCCAGAATCAGCGACGGGTCGGTTACGATGGCACGCGCAATGGCGACGCGCTGTTCCTGGCCCCCAGAGAGCTGTCTTGGGTAATGACCGAGCCTGTCGCCCAGCCCGACCAGTTGCAGCGCAGTGGTCGCGTGGTCGATGCGCTCCTGCTTTTTCAGGTTGGTGAGCTTGAGCGGCAGCTCCACATTTTCGAGCGCCGTCAGCACCGGAATCAGGTTGAACGACTGGAAAATAAAGCCGATGTTTTCGTTTCGCCAGTGCGCAATCTGGCGATCGGAGAGCGCCCGCAGGTCCTGCCCCAGTACGCGAATTTCGCCGCCCGTGGCCGTGTCCATGGCCGCGATCAGATGTAGCAGCGTCGATTTGCCGGATCCTGAGGGGCCCATCAGGGCGATGAATTCGCCTTTATGGATGTCGAGGCCGACGTCTTGCAAAGCCACGACGTGAAATTCGTCGCGGATAAACTCCTTGTTCAGCCCTCGAGTTGAGATCACGATATTGTCGGTCATGGATTTCAGGATGATTTCACGTGCACGCGGTCGCCATCTTTCAGGCCGGCCGGTGTATTGACGATCAGGTCCTCGCCGCCGATCAAGCCGTCTTCGATGCGGATGCCGTTGCTGGCCGCGGGGCCAGTCTTCACAGGGCGCCGCACGGCTTTGCCATCGAGGACCACGAACACGGCGTTCTCGTGAATTGCCGAGGTTGGGATCACAATTGCGGGCCGCGCCTGGACGCCGGCTGCCGCGTGTTTCTCATCGGACAGAAACGCCACGCTAGCATTCATTTCGGGACGCAGATAATCGTCGGGATTCAGAACTTTGACTTTGATTTGCACGGTGGCCTTTTGCCGATTGGCCTCGGGCGAGATCTCGTAAATGCTGCCGTCGTACTTGCGATCAGGAAACGCGTCGGTGATGACGACACCTTTCTGGCGGGCATGCAGTTTGGCAAAATCGCTCTGGCTGATATCGAGCTCTACTTCGAGGTCGTTGAGATCGGCCAAGGCCACAACATAGCCTTTGGCGCCCTTATCGCCCACGAACATGGTGGTCAGAAACTCGCCTTTCTCCACGGCGCGCTCGAGAACCGTACCGGTGACCGGCGCGCGAATGACGGTATTGCTGGCCTGCGTTTCGGCGTACGACATGGCGCCGCGGGCCTGCTCCACCTGGCCGCGCATGGCGTCGATCTGCTCCTTGCGAGGACCTAACACCGCCAGGTCCATCGTTTTTTCGAGAGAATTGACGCGCGCCGCCGCGCCGTCGTACTTCGCCTGGGCGTCATCCAGCGACTGCTTCGACAACACGCCCTGCCCTACCAAACGGCGCGTGCGATCGAGCGTGACCTGTGCGTTCGCCAGATCGGCCTTGGCCTGCCCAAGATTGGCGCGGGCCACGGCGATTTCCTCTGGACGCGAGCCATGCTCGAGCTCCGCCAACCGGGCCTGAAGGTTAGTGAGTTGGCCGCGGGCCTGCTCGAGCTGCGCGCGGTATTCGTCGTCTTCAAGACGCACGAGCACCTGCCCCACCTTCACTTTGTCGCCCTTTTCGACGCCGATCCACGCTACCCTGCCCACGACTTTGGAAGCCACTTCAATCCGGTGGGCGGCCACGATATAGCCGGTAGCGTTGAGGACCACGCCGGCGCCCACAGCTCCCGCGCTCTGAGCGTGCACGCGCACCACGTCCACATCCTGCGCCGCGTTGAGCTTGTCATATGCAAAACGCGCCGCCCCCAGCAGCAAAAAGATCGAGACACCGGTAATGATCCAGCGCACCGCCCAGCGCGAGGGCTCAGGCCCTCTCTTCTTGGAACGATCGATCTGGAGTGCTTTCAGTTCTGCCTGCATCAGACACCTCGCAGCGCCGCGAGAATCTCTTTCCTGGAAGCATTATGCGCGGGAAACACGCCTCCAAAAGCGCCCAGGATCACCGCGAATGCCACTCCCATCGCCATGATGCGCGGCGTCACATGGAAATTGAAATCGAGTTCGCTGAAATTAGGCCCACCCACGCCGGTGGTGATCCCGTTGAGCGGCAACACCAGCAGACAGCCCAGCAATCCCCCGAGCAATGCCAGCAGCACGGATTCGAAAAAGAAGCTGGACAGAATGCTGCCGCGGGAAAACCCTAACACGCGAAGCGTACCAATCTCCTGAGCACGGCGCGCGACCGCCGCGTACATGGTGTTCATGGCCGCGAAACTGCTGCCGACGGCCATAATGATAGCGATGAAGACTCCGGTGAATTCAATCGGAGCCGCCGAACGCGTCTGCAGATCGTAATATTCGCGTTCCGACAGAGCGTTCATGTTCAGCCGCTGGTCATTGTTGATGTCGTTGATCAGCGCCTTCGCGGCTACCGAATCGACCGCACGGACCAAAGCTGCGCTGAGTACCTCGATGCGTTGCAGATCGGAGCTGACCTGATTCAGATCGCCCCAGATTTCGCTGTTTTGAGCGCCGTGACCTGCATCCAACACACCGACAACTTCCCACTCGCCGCGACCGAACGCGATCTTTTTTCCGATGCGCGCGTCGGGAAATCGATGAGCAATGGATTTTCCAACCACCAGTTCCCGGCGTCCGGTCTGGAACCAGCGGCCTTCCGAAATCCGGAGGCCCTGCCGCATCGCGATGCCGGCCGGCGCGATGCCGCGGACCGACACATTCATGCCGTCCGGCGCATCTACGCTCGCCAGGTTGATTACTGTGACCACTTCGAGCGATGCCATGGGATCCCCATCCCTGCCGCGAGCGATGCCCGGCTTGAACTTGAGATCCTGAAATTGTCCGCGGGTAAAATTGCTGACTAACTCGGATTCCGATCCTTTGCGTAGCACCAGAACCTGCAGTGGGTCACCCGACGAGCTGAGCGTGGTGCGTAAGCCGTTAACCAGAGCGAGAATGGCCAGCAGCACGGCCACAGTCAACGCGATGCCCAGCGCTGTCATGATGGTGGTGGTCTTCCTCACGATCAGGTTGCGAAAGTTATAGGTGACAGGTATCGCCATAATTTGCTAATCCGTGCTACGCAGCGCCTCGACAATGGGGGTGCGCGACGCGCCCCAGGCCGGCACCAGCGAGCTGATCAACCCGATAAAGCCCGCGGCCGCAACGCACACCAGCGCCACTCCCGGCTCGAACGCGGCGATGGGCGGCAGGAATCCGCCGAAAGGACTCTTGCGGATACCGTTGGTGAGCATCATCGAGATAGTATAGCCCACCAGTGCACCCGCCAGCGAGATGGCACAGGCTTCTCCCAGGATCAGACCCAAAATCGCGCCGGGCGTAAAACCGAGGGTCTTCAGCACACCGACTTCGCGCACGCGTTCGCGTACGGACATAGCCATAGTATTCGCCGATACCAGCAAGATCGTGAACATCACCGCGGCTGAGACGCTGAGCAGAAACATTTTTACGTTGCCAAGAAACGAGACAAAGCCCAAAACAAAGGCCTGCTCGGATTCGGTTTTCGTACGCGCGGGACTGTTGAGAAACTCGTCATCCACCACTTGCGCGATATGAGGCGCATTCTCAGCACGGTCGACCAGAATATCAAACGTGCCCGCGTTCCCCCGCCGCCCCTCGGGCAAAGACTGCTCCAAATACTCGCGGTTGAAATAAAGAACGCTGCTCGCGCGCGGGCTATCAAAGATGCCGCGCACCGTGAACTCATACTTGCCCGGGAAGATGTCGCCCACCAGAGTAATGCGGTCACCAATATGAAAATTGAGCTTGTTCGCAAGGTCGCGGCCGATGACGCACGCAGTCCTCTCGCGTTCGAAGGCACGCTTCTGATCATCGGGGATGGTCAGCTCGCCGTAAATTCCGAACAGCTTTTCCGGTTCCACCGCGAAGCGCGCAAACATGTTATCGGGATTGCGGCTGTCTTTATAGACGCCTCCAAACCATTGAGCGATCATGACCTCGCGTATCCCTGGGACCTGCTTGATACGCTCCCGGTAAGACTGGGGAAGGGGTTGAGTCAGGGAGATGCGGTTGCGCGTGACCAAACGCAGCGCCTGGTCCGGCGTAGGATCGCTCAAATAAAAAGCGTGAAAGACGGAAATGATCACGCCGAGCAGGCACATGGAGACACCGATACTCACGATCGTGAGAATGGTTCTGCGGCGGTTGCGCCAGCAGTTTTTTAGCATCAGCGGTATGTAGCGGAACATTTTGGGCTGCTTCTATTCTATTCTACGGATTCCATGCACGATTTGTTCATGCTCCATGCCCTGGAGCTGGCACGCCGGGCCGCCGCCCAAGGGGAGGTGCCGGTGGGGGCGGTGGTGGTGCTGGATGACCGGATTATCGGGCGCGGGTACAATTCGCCCATCGCTCAAAACGATCCCAGCGCGCATGCCGAAATGCTGGCCCTGCGCGAAGCTGCTCAAAGCATAGGCAATTACCGAGTTGAAGGCGCCACCGTGTACACCACGCTCGAGCCCTGCGTGATGTGCGCCGGGGCCCTGGTAGCGGCGCGCGTAAAGCGTCTGGTGTTCGGGGCCCGCGACCTGCGTTTTGGAGGCGTGCGCGGCAAATTCCGTATTGCCGATTCGGACCTGCTCAATCACCAGATGGAGATTGTGGAAGGCGTCCTGGCGGTCGAGTGCGTAGAGCTGCTACAGGGCTTCTTCGATGCGCGCCGATGAAAGCAAGGTTCACTGCGACACCCGCCCCGCTTCGCGCTCCAGCGGGTTTGAGGACCGCGATCGCGAGCCCGGGTCGTTGATCGACCAGTCGTAATCATAAAATCTGATTCTCGGCTGTTTGAGTGCGTCGAGTGCCCGGCGCGTCTCCGGACTCGCATAACGCCGGATGTAATCCACGAGTGCCTGCTTTCCCTTCGAGCCCACGAAATCCACTGTGTACCAGTCGAAGATTTTGGAGAGCCTGACGGTATTCGTGGCGGCGTCTACCTTCACGTTTCGCCGCTGATTGATGAAGCGCCGGGCCTGCCGGTCCAGAAGTTGTTCGAGATTGACTCCAGTAAAGGCTTCGCGCGCCAGCATGGGGCAGCCGAGGGAAGCGCAGACAATCGAGAAATGCACGCGTGGGTCGGCGAACTTCTTGCGCAGAATAACGTTCTCGAGCGAGCTCAAGCTCATTTTCCTGCCGCCGGCTATGTACTCCTCACGCCGGAAAAAGCCCAGCAAAGGCCCGAGATCGCGGACGCTGTGCGTGGGGTAACGATCCGCAACTCCTCGCGTGACGAACGCATTATAGGCGTTGATCCAGTAGGCAAACTGGTCCGCGCGCGCGGGAAACAGCTCAGGGTGATTTTCGGGGCTGGCGCCCCCAAGCTGGCCGCTGTACCGGTCGAGGTCCTTGCGATCTGCCTTAATAGCTCGATAATCCACTTCGCCCGACGGATTCACGTGCGCTTTCAGCACACGGTCCCAGGCGGAGTGATCGAAGGGTGTGTTCGCAACCGTCGGACCGCTCAGAAGCGCCAGTCCAGCCAGCCACACGAATAGTGTCATCAGCCGGAACAGTCCTGGTGCGCTCTGCAATCCACCAGGATGCTACTCCACAGTCAGCTTGGTGCCTTTTGGCGCCTGCTGGGAGAGGCGATCAATGCGCGCATCCAGTATTCCGCGAATCCCTTTCAGGAACTCGATCCGTGCGTTCCGGAAATGTTCCTGAGTGGGCTCCGGCCAGCAGCGTTCGAACATCGCCGACAGTTGCGGTCCGGCAACAGTACAGAAAAAGCAGCCCGGCTGTGCTTGCGGAGTGCTCTGTCTCTCATCCATATCAGTTTTCCCTCATTTCAACTGTCAAGATTTTATTCTGAAGCGTCGCGCGGGCGGGCACAAGCGCCGCCATAGAGGTGGGCAACCCGATATGCCGCCGCAGCGAGCCGATCTCCACCACCAATTCATCGCCCTTCTTGAACAAGCCGACGTCGCCTTTGGCGGCAAAGGGCAGCCGCAGGCGAACTTCATAATGAGAATTGCGCTTCTCGAAAGTATAGGGCGCTTCGGTTCGCGTCACGACTGCCGGGTCTTCTCTTTCGCCGTACAGCATCTTGGCCATCTCGTCCAAGCGCTCGCGCCCCAACACTTCATGCGTGAATAACGGCACGCGCTTGACCTGGACTGGTGCGAAGTACTCCTCGATTTCTTCCAGTATTTTGGCCTGCGACGCTCGCCACTCTTCGAACCATTCGTCTTTGATCTCGCCGGGCAGAACGCGATTCACGATGATGCCATCCACGGTCAGCCCGTGCAGCGAAAAATACACAAACGCGCGCTGGGTCTCGCGCAGCACCATTTTCTCGGGATTGGTAACCAGACGGACGCTCGTGACCTTCGGATCCTCGAGCAGATCCGCAATGCCATCCAGCCGTCCGAACAAATCCTGGATGTTGGCGAAGTAACTGTCCGTCGGCAATTCAACCGGCGAGAGGCGGTTCGCTACCGGCCGCACCGCCTTCAGCAGCCCGCGCTGGAATGGAAACACGTGCTTCATATACCATTCGAGCGTGGTCGGCATACTGACGAAACGCATGGATTCCGCCGTGGGCGCGCAGTCCAGCACGATGACGTCGTAGCGCTGCTCCCGTCGGAACTGGTTCACGTACATCATGGCGCTCAGCTCTTCCATGCCGGGCAGAATGGCCAACTCTTCGGCTTCCACGTCACTAATGCCGGTGGTGCGCAGCACCGAAACCACGTAGGTGGAAATCTCCCGCCAGTGCCGTTTGATCTCTTTCTGGATGTTGACCTCGTGGATCGACAGTTTCTCGTTGATCGGCAGAGGGTCGCTGGTACGCCCCTGAAACAGAGTGGTCTCGAGGTCGAAGGCATCAGCCAGGCTATGCGCCGGGTCTACGCTCATCACCAAGGTTCGATAACCGAGACGAGACAACTGCAAGCCGGTTGCGGCGGCAACACTGGTCTTTCCGACGCCTCCTTTGCCGCTGAACAAGAGGATGCGCATATCTCCATTCTATCGGTGACGCCGGGATTCCGCTGGTCGAAGCGTCTTTACTTTTCAAAACGCCATCGCTCCAGCACCTTGCACGCAATTTTCACGTTGGTATTCGTACAGTCTGTGAATCAGGAGGGCGGACATGCAGTCGTCAACCTCGCGATTTGTGCTCACTCTGGGCGTGTTGGTGCTCGGCGCGTCTTTGCGCTGCGCCAATGCCGAAATCTTCAACTTCGATTCCGATGCCGCTGGGACGCTACCGTCCGGCTGGACATCCACCATGACCCATGCGGGTGGTGCGCCTAAATGGCAAGTTGTCGCGGACCGAACCGCGCCCAGCAAACCAAACGTGTTGGCGCAGCTTTCAAACGATCCCACCGATGGACGTTTTCCGCTGGCCATTCTGGAAAAGGCGGGTTTCAGAGATGGCGAGCTCAGCGTGAGGTGCAAGGCCATTGCGGGAAAGGTCGATCAAGGCTGCGGCCTGGTCTGGCGCTACCGCGATCCGAATAATTACTACCTGACCCGTGCCAACGCCCTCGAAGATAACGTCGTGCTTTACAAAGTTGAAAAGGGCCGGCGCAGCTCAATCGCGCCAAAAGGAACGTCCCGCGGAACCTATGGCGTCAACGCAAAGTTCCCTCCCAAACCTGGAACACGCTGCGAGTGACGTTCGAAGGTCCGCAATTCACGGTCTATTTCAACAGCGAAAAGCTGTTCGAAGTGGAGGATGCAACGTTCACGGACTCCGGTAAAGTCGGGCTGTGGACCAAGGCCGACAGCGTCATTCATTTCGACGATTTCGATGTGTGGCAGAAGTGAACCGACGGAACAGGAGTGGGAGCATGCAGTGGATTACTCGCGAAAGGGTAAAGGCAGACCGCGTCGCCTGCCCGTGGCTGATCAAGAAGTTCATTGATCCTCAGGCTGAATTCGTTTTTTTACCGCAGAATACCGCATGGTCGAAAATTACTGCCGGTAATGTCTATGACGTCCCGGATTGCGAACTGGGCCATCACGGCGAGGATGTTTCGTTCCAGTCGATTGTGAAAAAGTACAACCTCACCGATCCGGCTCTTGTCTTGCTAGGAGATATCGTGCGTGCCGCGGACTCACATCCCAGCCAGCCGCACCCGGCCGGCGAAGGTTTACGGTGGGTCGTGAGCGATCACGAAATTCTGGATCGCGAGTTTGTGGTTTACGACGCGCTATGCGCCGAATACAAACGGCGCGCTCGAGTCTCAGAACAGCAGCCGCAGGGCTAACTGGATTTGCCGAGGAGCTTTGGCGGAGAATATACGCCCAAACGTTGCTGAATCGTCCGCAATGCGTTCGGGCAAATCGAAGTTGGTCCGGTTGAACAGATTAAATGCTTCGGCCTCGAATGAAATACTCAAACCTTCGCGTAGCGAAAACCGGCGCTCCACTGCCGCATC
>QHXW01000153.1 GCA_003223115.1 Acidobacteriota bacterium | reverse complement strand
CGAATTGCCGCGAACGCAAAATACTCAAAGGGTATCGACTGACCGTGGTTGGCAGGCTTCAACGCCGCAGGAGGATCGAGAAACTGACGCAAGCTCGTAAATCCTCCGCGCAGGATCGCCCAAGCGACATTGTAATCGGACCTGTTCATCCAAATGGCGTAAGCTGCCGCCAGCGAAGCGTTGGGGCCTCGGGCGTACAGGGCAACCCGGTGGCTGGCCGAGTGTTCCATGGTGTCGAGCAGAAAATGTACATCCCATGCCTGTCTCCAGACAAAGTTCTCGCCTAAGAGAAGGCTGGTTGCGAAAACCCAGCCCGGCTCCTGTACTGTCAGTTCGCCAAACCCGCGCGGATCGACTTCAACGACCAACCAATCGCGCTGGAACGCTTCCTGCACCACTGGGTCGGAAGCGAGTGTCTCCTTGTCTCTATCGTCGATTGCTAAAAGGGTGCCGGCACCACCTCCCCCGCCGGGATGTGGACTGGGCCCAGGCCGGAGAATCGTGACCGGGACTTCCATGTTCAGTACCGATGTTCTCACGCTGAACCGGAAAACTATTAACAACCATCTCCGGCACGCCGCGCTCCGGCGGCTGACCTGCCAAGGTCTCGACCGACAGTCCGGACCTCGCTGAAGGGGCCGTATTCGCAAGCCGCCGAACGGTTTCGGCGATTCCGGGTCCCGCAGGTGCCTGATAGCCTTTCGGCAGGCATGCGAGCTCCGGAGAATCAAATGGAACAACGTTCGTTTGTTGCTCTGCTTTTGACAAACCCCGGCCACGATTCATCAGGACGTGGAGAAAGAACTCGTACGCTGCCTCGCGTCCGTGCTTTTGGTATCCGCCGCCGTCGCTCTCGAATTGGCCAATTCTGTCCGCCCGTTCAAAGGTGGCATAAACTCGTTGCCCGTACTCGAAAATGTCGTGCGTATCCGGCCCGGCGATCATCAGCAGCGCACGCGGGGCGATCATCGCTACCAACTCCTGCATGTTGGCGTATTCACGCGGGGCGATCATCGCTACCAACTCCTGCATGTTGGCGTATTGAAGGATTCCGGGAACGAGTTGGCATTGATCCTCCGCCTGATTCCAGTCCACAGCGCGCATCCTATGGACTTGGGCGAAGAAATCGAAGGTATCATCCACCGGGACTGCCGCCACGATCCGGTCGTCAAGCGCCGCGGTGATCCAGGTGTTGAAGCCACCGCCATCTACGCCAGTCATCCCGATCCGCGCTGCGTCCACCTCTTTGCGCAACCGCAGATATTCGAGCGCGCACTGCGTTTCATACTCGGCAATGCCGGGCTGCGACAACCCAACAAGCAAAGCTTCGAGATGATGGTGACTTTCGGCGCTCCGCTCGCCTTGGCCGATCGGATCAGTGCTAAGCACGATGAATCCCAATCGCGCCATGTTTATGCAAAATGCTTGAGCGTTGGCCCCAGCTTTTCCTTCTTTTGAGTGGCCATTGGAGAACAGAACGGCCGGCGCGGGAGCCTGCAATCCATCCGGAACATATAGATGAGCCGTGACGGCCACATTGGGCAGACTCTGGAATACGACCTTGTCGATGTGATAGCCGTTGCGTTGGATAGTTCCAGTAACGTTAGCTCGCAGATCCGGCGGCCAGGGAAGGAGGCGATACCCGAGCGATTCCGTGAGGTGCTTCCTGAGGTTGGCGCGCTGTTCCTCCACTGCCCGTCGCGTCATCGGGTGCTGGATACGGTCGAGCGCCGCGCGGGCGCGATCCTCCAAATTGTCCTGTACGGCCTCGGGCTTCAAGGGTGGACGTATTGCCGCCCTTTCGGCCTCAGTGTTTTGAGCCTGAATAGACACGAGCGCCAGTACAGCGCATCCGATTGACGGACTGGCCCTCATAGATACAGTGACGAAGGACCATCGGCAAGCGCGCAGGCGTTTTCTCTGGCCCGGTTGATTGAGGTCGGAGGCCGAGACAGTTTGTTTACTGAACCTCAAATCCCCGGAACGTTGGCAGGCGCAGGCGATTCGCTCTATGCCTTTACGCTAGAACCGTAAGCAATTGCAGTCACGAGGCTCAGAACCGTTTTCAGCAATCGAGACGCTGTGGCTATCCCTCGCTGACGTTCGCGAATCAGGGAAATAATCGAAAATGGGCCCGCGCCTGCTGAATCGTGGACTACACCGGACTTCCGAGGCGCGTCCGGGATGTTAAGAGACTCGATGCGAGATGAGATTCCGCCCGGGACGCTGTACATGCTGATCCTGAAAACGCTCGTTCGAGGAGGCGAAATGCACGGTTTCGAGATCGCCAACTCGATTCAGCAGATTTCGGAGGATGTTCTGCAGGTGGAGGAAGGATCACTGTACCCGGCGCTCCAACGAATGCTTATTAAAGGTTGGGTCACCGCGGAATGGGGTGTGACGGCTGGCAACCGCCGGGCCCGCTATTACAAGCTCACGAAGGCTGGACGGAAGCAGTTGGAAGTCGAACTGTCGCAATCCCAGCGGGTGAACCAAGCGATTATACGCGTGATTCAGACGGCCTGATGGAAAGTCCTATGGAATGGATCGGTGAAATTTGGCGAAGGCTCCGGGCGCTGGTGCGGAGCCGTCAGAACGACCGCGAGCTGGAAGAAGAGATGCGCCTGCACGTGGAACTGAGAGCGGAGGAGCAGATCAAAATCCGTGTCCCGCCCGATGACGCTTGCAGCACCGCGCAACGGCGCTTTGGAAACGCGCTGCTGATGAAGGAAAGGAGCCGTGATGTTTGGGGATGGCGCTGGCTCGAAACCTTCTTGCAAGACCTGCGCTACGGAGCCCGCATGCTACGGAAGAGCCCGGCGTTCACAGCCGTCGCGATTCTGTCGCTAGCGATCGGCATCGGGGCGAATACCGCGATTTTCAGCGTGGTGAATGCGATTCTCCTGAAGTCCATGCCTGTTCGCGATCCCGAACAGTTGCGTCTGGTGCTGTGGACGGGCGAACCGAGAATTCCTATGTCTACAGGAAGCGGTTATTCAACCACGCTGCACGGCATCGAGGTGCACAGCTCGTTCTCGTATCCCATGTATCAACTGCTGGCGACCAGCGTGCCGCAGTTTTCCGATGTGATGGGCTTTGCTCACGCAGACTTAACGGTCCTCGCTGCGGGAGAGAGCCACTACGCGGGCGCACTTTTTGTCACGGGCAACTTTTTCAGAGGAGCGGGGGCAGGACTAACTTTCGCCTCCCCCCTGTCAAAACTTGTTCTCGCCTTGGCGGGCGGCAAGAATCCTCTTACTCTCGATGTGCAAGTGGATGCCCGAACATTGCTGTTTACCCTAGCAACCGGACTACTGACGGCACT
>QHXW01000580.1 GCA_003223115.1 Acidobacteriota bacterium | reverse complement strand
TTGCAGTCCCATTTGGAATGGGATAGGCTCTGGTAAAGCTCTGTCATTGATCCTCCTCATCGTTGGTCATCAAGCCACTTGAGGAGGATTCTACTCCGGGAACGGTCGAACCTCTTCGAGTCTCACTGGTCTAACCAGTGGCTTACCAATTTCAGTTACGGTGCGCGAAAGCGCGAGGGCTACGGCAGCGAGTGCGGGCGTGAAAGGGAACCGGCGTTTCTCCGGCGACATCCTGGCCGAATTCCGAGAGAGCAAAGGCTTGCGCATCCGAGTCGGGACCGCGCCCCACCGCTTCATCGGCATCTGGGTTGTCGTGGTGAGCGACCGCGTCTTCGTGCGATCGTGGAGCGTCAAGCCGCGAGGCTGGTACCGGACATTTCTTGAGGAACCGCGGGGTACTGTCCAGATCGCGGACCGTGAGATCGCGGTCCATGCCGTGAGAAACCGCGACAAGCGTGTGAGGGACGCGGTCGATCGTGCCTACCTGGATAAGTACAACACTCCCGGGGCGATCAAGTACGCCAGGGACCTCGGGAGCACAATCAAGAGCCACAACCCTTGAACTAAGGCCACTCGTGCCAATCAGGAGATAGCTCCCGCTCAGCGTTTTACTGATGCCATCGGGGCTTGCGCCGATTCCTGCCAGAAACGGGGGTTCGAGGATCCGTGATCCCGTCGGGGACCGCCGCCCACGTTTCCACGAAGCGGACGTGCGCGGGAGCAGTGTGTTCAAGCTGCGGAGGAGAGTTCGCCAGTCGGACCTTGGGATAGTCGTTCTATTGGCTGCGCCGCTATTCCGGCGTTTTGCGCATGAGCGAGGGCGGCGTGTGAGAATTTACCGGGATAAGACGGCGCATTTTTTGTTGGACGGCGGCGAATTCATCTGGCGCGAAAGCGGCGTAGTCGACGGTCTGAAGCTTCTCGATAACCCACAACATATTAGCGACCCGATGGTCGCGGTCGGGCACGGGAGAATACGCCTTCGACACGGTCCTGGCTCGCCGAACCTGAACTCGCTGGATATAGCGCACCAGCGCCTTCGGATCCAAACCAGCACGTGCCATGACCTGGACCGCCAAAAAATCCGCTTCCATTTCATAGCTCCGCTGCTGCGTCACGAACGCGAGAGGAATCGACTGCTCTTCCGAACAGCCTCCGCCCCAGCCGCCGATGAAGATCAGCGGGGTACTCGCATGGCTCACGAGCTGGCTCTGAGTAGCCTGCCGAGTCACGCGGCGCTGGGCAATATGCTCCATCGCGTGCGCGAGCATTCCTGCGAACTCGGCCTCATCCTGCGCCGCAATAAACAGAGCGGCTGGCACGAATACGTACCCACCCGGCAGAGCGGCGGGCTCGTGTATCGTGGGGCAGAGATCCTCGGCAATCGCGCTGAATGTGAAAGGAAAAGTCGCATCCGGTACGTGCGCCGCGAGCCTTTTGCCAAGACGATCGAGGTAGTTTTGAACGGTGGGTTTATCAATCGGTGTGGTCCGTTTACGAAACTCGGCAGCTAACTGCCTGCCGAGCGCAGCATCTTTTTCGAGGCTGAAAAAGTTGCCGCCCTTTCCCGCAAGTCCAACGGGCTCCTGGGCCGTTAACGCCAGCCCGGCGAGGATCAACACGGCAATGCGGAGCACCGACATTGGGCGGTTCACCTTTTGTGGGTTTAGACGCGGGCCATGCATGACGGGTTACGAAATACTCGACTGTCCTCGCCTGCGACGCTCCTTTGCTTTCGATACCTCGGAGAAAAGGAGTAGTCTGTGCCATGCCTGTTCCACAATGGGTCGCTACAAAACACCCCGTTTCTAGAGAACAGTGGCCGTGAAACGGGTTCGCGGAGATCTGATGCTTTGGGTAAAGTTGCCGCTGATCATCGACTACAATCGGGCTTCTGAGGTTCTGAAAAGGGCACACGTCACTCGTAACGCAATGCAGTGTTTGGATCTACTCCCATCGCACGGCGCACCGGTCCCCATGCGGCGAGCGCGCCGGTCAGGATCATGATCATCAGGACCGCTCCAAAACTCAGTGGGTCGGCGGGTTTGAGTCCCGGCACCAGAAACATGGCCAGCGGTTTCGTGAGGAAGAGCGCGACGAACAGCCCAATAGCCGATCCGGCGAGGGTCAGTCTGGCAGAATCAAGCAGGACCATTCGCGAAACGTCACGTCGCGTGGCGCCGATCGCGATGCGAATGCTGATCTCGCGTGTGCGCCGGACCACCGAATAACCCATCACCCCGTACAGTCCAACGGTAGCGAGTAGGAGCCCGAGAACACCAATCGAGCCGAGCAGGACCGCGCCCACCTGGCTCGGCAGGAATGCCAGACCGATGCCTGAGTACATCGTCTCGACTTCCGCGCCAGCCATCGGATCGATGCGATGTAGCATCCGGCGGACCGCGTCGAGTTGAAGGGCCGGCGGAATTGCCGACCGCATCACAAACTGTATGCGAAGGCGGTCGTTGTCGATTTGTCCCAGAGGCTCATAGAGCTGCGGTTGCGGTTCTTCGCCGATCGTTATGGTTTTGGTTCCCTCCACGACGCCAACGATCCGGTACGGCGCCGCCGCCACGGATTCCATGCCGGGTATGATCGCGAGCTCGCGCAGAACTTCATCGATATAATTCGCCTTGCGTTGGGCATTCGTGTAGCCAGGTTCACGTCCGCGCGCAGCGTGTGCCGCACGTCGAAGCCAGGACTAATGGAGTTGGCATCGACAAGGTTTCGCAAAAACAGAAAGCCGGTGGTGAGGACGATCACCGAAGTCGCTATCTGCGCAGTGACAAGAGCACGGCGCAGACGTAGTTTACTCTCGCGCTTGAGATTGGGCGCAATCGACTCTTTCACCGATTGCACTGCCGGCAGCAGTCCACAGACGAGTGTTGCCAACGTGGTGAGGAGTGCGCAGTAGGCCGCAACACGCCAGTCCGGCGTGATCTGAAGATAGATGGGGATAGGGAGCGGAAGCTGTATTCGCGCGAGCAACGTGGCCGTGACTTGTGAAAGCGCGAGGCCGAACACTGCGCCGAGGAGAGCCAGTAGGACACTTTCCGCCAGAAGCTGCTGCAGCAACCGTCCCCGGCTTGCTCCCAGAGCGAGACGGATCGCGATTTCGCCCCGCCGCGCGGAAGCGCGTGCCAGGAGCAGGCTCGCGACGTTAACGCAAGCAATCAGGAGCACGAGACCGGTGATGGCCAAAAGTACCGCGAAGAAAAACCCGATCGTCATCGTCTCCGGCTGCGCCGAAAGACGTGCGTATCCGGCGATAGGGGACACGCTGATGTTCTGTGCATATTTGTAAGTGGTGGGCTTCACGGCGTCCATGCGTTTGGCGACCGTATCAAGGCCGGCACGAGCCTCGGTGAGCGGCATGCCCGGTTTGAGACGGGCATAGATCGCGAGGTTCGTTGTGCCGAGCCATCGCGGCATGTAGACGTCGGGCGAAAAACCGAAACCCAAGGGCGTGCGGTGGTGCTCGCGGAGTATCCCGACAATAGTGCAGGCGCGTCCATCGAGGTTCATACTGCGGCCGATAACGGACGGATCGCTATTGAAGTACTTTCGCCAGAACTGATAGCGTAGAACCGCAACTTCCTTTTGGGTCGGTGGGTATGATGCCGCGCCCATAGAGCATTGGTACACCCAGCCCGGTGAAGTAATTCTTCGTGGTGTAAACGGCAAAGACGCGATGTGTCTCCGTGCCGTCATTAAAGTTACTGAACGCTTCCAGGTCTTCGCCCACTACGGACTGGAATAGGCCGCTCGCGGCGAGAAAGTCGATAGCCTCTTCGGGTGAATTGCTGTTGCCGCCGAGACGGATTGAAACAAGCGATCCTGCATCACGCACGGATGGCTCGCTGAACAGAAACTCGACCCCCAGCGAGAACATCGCCGCGTTGGCGCCGATGCCAAGAGCGAGCGAGAGTAGCGCGCCGATGACCAGCCCGGGACTGCGGCGGAGTCCGCGGGCGCCGTAGATGAGATCGCGCCAGAGGTTCTCGATGAAGTTGAAACGCCAGAGATCGAAGGCTTGTTCTTTGATCATGGCCTCATTGCCTAGCGGAATCGGGTTGTGATGTTCACCGGACATTGCGCGATGGAAGGCCAGTTCGGTTTCGAGGTCTTGCTGCAGACGGCGGCGGCGGAACAGTTTGAGGAATAAGCGGCGCATCATTTCTTACCTCGCGAGAACGCGTTGGACCGCGGTAGAGAGACGATTCCAGGTGGCTTCTTGTTCGGTGACCAGCTTCCTGCCGCGTTTGGTAATGGCGTAGTATTTAGCTTTACGGTTGTTCTCCGATAAGCCCCATTCCGCGGAGATTGCCCCGTCGAGTTCGAGGCGGTAGAGCGCCGGATATAGCGAACCTTCTTCGACCCTCAGCACCT
>QHXW01000579.1 GCA_003223115.1 Acidobacteriota bacterium | reverse complement strand
ACGACGGCGCCTCATGAACGCGCTCCTGGCCGCTCAGACGGCCTTTTGCGTCCTGGTGCTATTCGTCGCGGGACTCTTCGTCGCCACCTTCGAACGCCTCTCGAACCGGCCCCTGGGATTCTCGGAACACGTCCTCGTGATAGACGCCTCCGCCTCCAAAGAACAACCGATGGAGATCTGGATGCAGGTAGCGGACCGGCTTCGCGAGACGCCGGGGGTGCAGTGCGTTTCGCTGGCTGGATGGCCGCTACTGAGCCGCAATCGCTGGACTGTCGACGTGCGCGTCCCCGGTCACGCAGTCGAGGCTCGCTCACCGTATTTCCTCGACGTATCGCCCGGTTTCTTCGAAACCATGCGGATCGGCCTGGTCGATGGGCGCGACTTTCGGCGGGGCGATGTTCCGCCGCGGTTGAAGGGTTCCACGCAGCCGTTATCTGGAGCTGGTATTGTCAACGAGGCATTCGCCCGCACCTACTTCAACGGGCAGAATCCGGTAGGCAGGTCGGTGAATGTCCGCATAGACAAGGATCTTGCCGCTCCCATGGAGATCGTCGGTTACGTGCGCGATGCCGTCTATTACGACGTGCGCGAACCCATGCATCCTACGGTATATGTGCCCATGTTAAACAAGGAGCACAACACACTTCTGGTACACACCGCTGGTGATCCGCTGGCGCTAGCACCTATAGTGCGCCGGGCAGTCTCAGAGGTGCGTCCCGATTTCCGATTGATCAACATCCAACCACAAAGCAATTTTCTGCGGTGGCAAATGCTTCGCGAACGGCTGCTCGCTGCGCTCTCGTTGTTCTTCGCGATCGTCGCGCTCGTGTTGGCGGTCATTGGGCTGTACGGCGTCCTGAACTATTCGGTAACCCAGCGACGGCGCGAGATCGGCATCCGCATGGCGCTCGGTGCTTGCTCCGCCCACGTGGTGCGCCGCGTCACTACTGATATGGCCGGGATGTTTTACCTCGGCTCTGCCATCGGTGTGGTTGGAGGCTTGGCAAGTGGGCGCTTCATCGAGAGTCTTCTGTTCGAGGTCAAGGCAACGGACCCAGGCAGCGTTGCAGCGCCAATTCTGATTCTGGCAGGTGCGGCTGTGCTTGCGGCTCTGCCCCCAGCAATCCGTGCCGTGCGGATCGATCCCGCCCAGACGCTACGGAGCGAATAAATCACGCCGAAGGTTTAGGACCGCGAAACCTGCGGCCGTTGGGATTCCAACGGCGGTCCCGCGAAGCCCGCTTGTATGCAGTTACCACGACCGCTGGCTGGGAGTTTCGACGCCAGTGCACGAGCTTCAAGACGGTCTGGCGGAAGATCAGGACCGATGCCGGCGTCTTCGGCCGTTGGCACGACAGCCGTCACACGTTTATCACTGGGCTCGCGGAATCCGGGGAGGCCAGCGACCAGACAATCATGGACATTGCAGGCCACGTCTCAAAACGAATGCTGAAGCATTATTCGCATATACGCATGGAGGCCAAGCGGAGAGCAGTCGCCGCCCTGCTCCCAAGCGAGACGAACAAGTTGACAAAACAGGATGAAGCCTCTCCCTCGAGCGCTAAGAAGCCTCGACTCGCATCTTAACCGAGCGCGCCTTCTGGCGTATTCATGAAGAATGGCGGCGACACTACCCATCAATCTGGGTCCCGGCCATTCTCCCGATCTGCCCTCGGACTCTCTGGTACGCGTCATAGCCGAACTGTTCGACCCCGGACGATTTCGACCGGAAGGGTTGGGTTCTACCGCGTCAGCCCCTCAGGTCACAAGGAGAGATCTTGGAGTTCGGCAAAGACCTGTGGATGAAACACCAGCTCCCCACCGGACATAGGCTGTACTTCTGTGCGCAGGTGAAGCGGGCGAAGATCGACGCCGAAGGCGGCGAGTGGAACCAATAACGTCGCCAGCATTTTGACGCAGGCGAAGATGACTCTCGATCACCCATTATTCGATCCCGACGCCAATCGCAAAGTCTTGTTTTGATCATATATTCGTAATCGCGGCTGGCGAGAACCCACGCTGCGCGTCTATGGCTCTCCGGGGCGAAGCCTCAAGAAGACGGAGGTTCTTGGACCGTCTTATCATGGGTAGCCCGTTCGATGTCGCGAGATTTCGTTGGCCGGCCTTTGCGAGCTTTCTGTCGGAAAGCGAGAAGCATGGGCAAAGAAATGGGCAAAGAAGCCAAAACGGAACTCGGGCGAACTAGTTTCTGGGGCTGGAAGTGATTGAAAAAATTGGCTCCTCAGGTAGGACTCGAACCTACAACCCTTCGGTTAACAGCCGAATGCTCTACCATTGAGCTACTGAGGAGCAATGGAACGTAGACTCATCTCATTTAATCAAACCGATTTCAGAACTGTCAAACATTGTCGGAACTTGGCGGAACTTGGCGGTGATATTCGGCGGAACTGCTTGGTGGGTTGCCGTCGCCTGAGATTGCGGCACCGCGCCCGTTTTTCTAAACTCGAGAGAGCGCACGGGCCCTTAGCTCAGCGGTTAGAGCAGCGGACTCATAATCCGTTGGTCGAAGGTTCAAATCCTTCAGGGCCCACCAGTCACCTGCAATTTTCAAGGCTCCGCATCCAGTGTTTTTGCTCCCCACGACAGACGTATCGTCAGGCACACGGCTGCCGAGACCGCCGCAGTTCTTAGTCTACTGTGATTGGCCGGCAGGGGTAGTTTCTTTGATGTCGCGTAAACGATCGCCGGCGCGAGCCGGCCGCTCCGCCATTTTGCTGCGGCGGATCGGCGCTAGCTAGCCACGAGGGATATCACGACGAGAGCCAACATGACGTAAACGAAACCGGGCTCCCGGACCCAACGCATAATCCTGGTCCCGAACCGCACGGCCAGCAGGCCGTCGATGCAAAACGGAAAAACCGGCTGGCTGCGACCACGGCCAATAATTTTCTTGCGCGGACATTGCAGCTCCGGCTACAAAGGGCGTGAAGGGAAGCGGCGGCGGCATCAACGACGCAACGGCCAGAGCCCAGCCGGCGCTTTTGCTTACTTTTATCTTGACGAACTCGGTGCGGCGGGGGCCAATAGATAGTCCGTTCGAGTCCCTTCTCACCACCCCGCCGGCTGATGACGTCCATGATGAAGCACCCCGTCACCGAACCGGCCGTGGCCATGGCGGCGTAGTAGGGCACCAGTTCGTGCCGGCGCGCAGATAATGCGATGAGGAGCAAATCGTTTCCAAGCGGTATGATCAAGAAAGACGAATCGAGGACGCCCAGAATGGCCGAAGCCCCCGAGATGAAGCCGAATGGAGAAAAGGTGCCGGAGAAGAGAATGCACGCGCGCTCTCTTCCGATGGTAAGGGCACCCGGCCGCTGGTCTGGATGCCGCACGAGCCTACCGTGTGTGATCGGGCACAATCAGCTGCGCAGCAAAAAGATGCGAAAAGTCACAGCGCGCGCAGAAAGTTGAGTATATCCTGCTTTGCGGATGCCGAACGCTCCTTGAATTCATAAATCACGGCGTTGGCTTCGGAATGGTCGCTCGAGTGAGCCTCGATAGCCTCCAGCAGATCCCTGGTACGTCCGTCGTGCAGCAAAAAGATACGCTGGCCCAGTCCCCACAACGGGGCCGTCCGAAATTCCTCGGGGCCGGCGGCGCCTTGAACGATGTCATCGGTCAGGCCTCGTCCCATGTTATGCAGCAACAAATCGGAGAACAGTTGAACAGGCCGGTTACTCAGCGCAGCGCTCGACGACACGCCCGTGGTCAGGGATGGAGTGTGGCATAACGCGCACCCGACCGCGTTGAACAACAGTCGTCCGCGCGCAATCGAAGGAGTGTCAGGAGCAGGCGTGGGCGGCGCCAGGAAGCGCATGAAATGGGTGAATTTCATTACATCAGTGATCGCTCCCTGGGGATCGTCTGCATCAAAGAAAGTGTGATCTTCCGGCGTGCCGTTAAAAAGACAGCCTGGCGTTTCATCCCGTTCGGTATTGAAAATTTCGCTTGTGACGCCTTGTTCGACATTGTAGGCCTCGGCGGCAAACAGTTCTAATGACTTGTTCTGTGCTTTCCAGCCGAACCGGGTAATGGTGCCGTCGTTGCCATTACGGTTCTCACGGCCGGAGATTCCCCGCAATGCTTTGCGCAAACGGTCCGCCTTCTTGTTTGCCAGAATCGTGGAATCTGGGATGGCTTCGATCAAACCGGCGCCAAAGACCGGAGTCGGAATACGGAAACTCAGATTGTTCTGTGCCGCGGCTGCTGTAAAGTCAGGCTGGCGAATGGTACAACCCGCCGCATCGTTGCGGCCTGTGATGACAAACAGATCATGTACGCCTCCGTCGCGCGATCCATCAGGCTGGTATTTGAATCGGGCTTCCCGGATCGGTCCGCCGGTATGAATGAAAAAGGGGATCAGGTTAGTGCCGCCGTTTTTTTGGCCAACCGACGCTTGCGGATTTTCGGTTGGATTCTGGAGCGATGTGGGCGACGGGCTCGTGCCTCCGGTAGCCGGTTGGCTGTGGCAACTTCCGCAACTGTCGGAGTTGAACCGCGGTCCCAGCCCGCCCCCAGTATCCTCAGTGTCTGGCTGATTCGGCTGTGGTCCCCGCACGGATTGAGCCTCTCTAAAATCGGCGAGGCCGGCAGTAAAGAATTCCGCCTCTTTCGCGCTCAAACCAGGAATGGGTAAACCGGCGCCCGCCGCACCAGCGCGTGGCCCGGGGTCCCTTTGCGCGTCAATCTTTAAGGCCGGCATCAGCACGAGTGCTAGCAAAACGAGGCTTCTTCGCACCACCGTCGCAGGGGAGTGATGTTTCATCGTATGCCTCCTTGGGTTGCTGAACTGGATGTTAAGGCGTTTTCCCGCTAAATTTAAGTTGCAGACCGGCTAGTTTCTTGGCTAACCAATGCAAGGTGAACAGGGAGAACTGCCGAGGTTAGCTGGCGGGAGATTTTCTGTCTAACTGGCGAAGTTTGTTAGTTTAGCAGCGACCTATCAGCAGCACTTCGTGCGGGAATACTTGGCCTTCAACCGATGGTCGGAAAAGTTTCTCCACTCTTCGGCTGAATGCAGGCGCTCATGCACGGCCAGATGCCTCTGGTAAGCACGCTCGTCCGACAGCTCCCGCAGAAGCTCGAGCGTGAAGCGCGCCGGTTGGCAAACCAGCGCGAGCCGGTAAGCCTCGGCCACTCGAGCGAGCCGTCTCATACTCCCTCCGGGCTGAGTTGTGAGAGGACGAACGGCGCTTCTACGACAGCGGCAGACCGCCGGCCGCGCAGGATGGCGATCCAGACGCGCAGCGAATCGACCAGGATGACCGCGACCAGAATCATGAACACGCAGCATACCGCGGCATCCAGCAGATTGTTGAAGATCAGCGTATTCGTTTGAGCTGTTCTTGTCGCGGCAATCGCGCCGGACTCGAGCGCCGCTTGAAGCTGGCCAGCCTGCGCCAAAAAGCCGATGCGTGGAACCGGCGAAAAAACCTTCAGCCAAGCCGCCGTGAAGGTGACAATCACCAGCCACCCTAGCGGCAAGGCCGTGATCCACACATAACGCGTCCTGTGCATTTTGATCAGGATGGTGGTGGCTACACAGAGTGCGATGGCCGCCAGCAACTGGTTCGCGATGCCGAACAGCGGCCAGAGCGTGTTGATGCCGCCCAACGGATCGCGCACGCCCTGATAAAGGAAATAGCCCCAGGCGAGGACGATGACGGCCGAGGTTGCAATCACGCCCGGCATCCAACTGGTGCGCCCTAGAGCCGGGTGTACGTGGCCCAGAAGGTCCTGCAACATGAAACGGCCTACGCGCGTGCCGGCATCGATGATCGTGAGAATGAACAGCGCCTCGAACATGATGGCGAAGTGATACCAGAAACCGATCAGTGCCTGGCCGCCGCCCGAGCGCGCGAAAATGTGCGCCATACCGAGAGCCAGCGACGGAGCGCCACCGGCTCGGTAGAACAGCGTCTGCTCGCCGACACTTCGCGCCAGTTCCTGCATCTCGCTGACGCCCACGGGAAATCCCCAGGACGTGATGGTCGCGACGGCGGCCGCCGGTGTCGCACCGACAATGCCCGCGGGTGAGTTCACCGCGAAGTGAATGCCCGGCCGCATGACGCACGCGGCAATCATGGCCATAATCCCGACAAAGCTCTCGAGCAGCATGGAACCGTAACCCACGGGCAAGGCGTGCGATTCCTTGGCGATCATCTTGGGTGTCGTGCCTGACGAGATCAGCGCGTGAAAACCGGAAATGGCTCCGCAGGCGATCGTAATAAAGCAGAATGGGAAAATTTTTCCGGCAAAAATGGGCCCGGTGCCATCCGTGAAGCGCGTGAATGCGGGGAGTTCCAGTTGCGGCCTCACGAATACGATGCCCAGAGCCAATAGAAAAATCACACCGAGCTTAACGAACGTGCTCAGGTAATCTCGCGGCGCAAGCAGCAGCCACACAGGCAGCGCGCTTGCGAAAAAACCGTAAATGATGACAGCTACCGCCAGTGCCGCCGCGGACAGCGTGAACGCCGGGCCCCAGGTCACTGACTCGGCCACTTTCTGGCCGACGAAGATTCCGCCCAGCACCAGTAGAAAGCCGATGAGCGAACACTCCAGCACTTTGCCTGGACGCCAGTAGCGCAGATAAAGGCCCATGAAGATAGCGATGGGCATGGTCGCCGCAATGGTGAAGGTTCCCCAGGGGCTGCCCGACAAGGCGTTGACCACGACCAGAGCCACAACCGCCAGCAGGATGATCATGATTAACAGAACGGTAAGCAAGGCGACGAAGCCGCCCACTTTTCCGATTTCCTCACGCGCCATCTGCCCCAGCGATTTGCCGTCGCGCCTCATGGACGCAAACAGAATCACGAAATCCTGGACCGCACCGCCCAGGACTGCGCCGGTGATGAGCCAGAGCGTTCCCGGCAGATATCCGAACTGTGCGGCGAGCACCGGGCCCACCAGCGGCCCCGGTCCGGCAATAGCGGCAAAATGATGGCCAAACAAAATCCATTTGTTCGTCGGTTCGAAATCGTGGCCATTCTCCAAGCGCTCGGCCGGCGTGGCCCGCTGGTCGTTGAGCATTATGACGCGGGCGGCGATAAACTTCGCATAGAAGCGAAAACCCAGCACGTACGTGCAGGCCGCCGCCGCAACCAGCCACAAGCTGTTGATGTGCTCGCCGCGGTTGAGCGCGATGGCACCCAGGCAAAGGGCCGCCCCAATGGCGACGGCAACCCAAACTAAATGCGCCAGGACTTTTTTCATAAGCAGGATTGCGGCCCAGGCGCACGATCGCGCGCGGCCATCTCAGAATCTCTTGAGCCCTTTGAGCGTCGCGCGTGTGCTTCCACCGGCTCGCAGCGCGATCCAGTGGATTGGATTCCAATGTTCATCCACTGTG
>QHXW01000023.1 GCA_003223115.1 Acidobacteriota bacterium | reverse complement strand
TGTGGCCGCGGTCGATCAGATCCGCAAATTCGAATCTGGTAGTGAGCCACTCGCCGGCGGCAACGCGGATGTTCGTCGTTTCCGTCAGCCGGGCATAGCCTTCCAGATCGTCTGAAGGCAGTGGTGTCTCCAGGAAGAATAGATCGAAAGGTTCAAGCCGGCGCATTACGCGAAGGGCTTCCTTCCAATCAGACCAGGCGTAGGCGACATCTACCATCATGGCCATCTCAGGACCAACGGTTTCGCGGCACAGGCGGACAAGTTCCACAATCGCATCGTCACCTTCTCGCAGCAGATTGTGAGCGTATGGGCCCTTGACGCACACTTCCATCTTGGCCGCACGAAAACCGAAATCGCGCGCCCATGCCGCTTTCTCGAGCAGGCTACGCTGATACTCGTCGAGCGTACTTCCCGAGGGCAGGAGACTGGCGTAAGGCGTGACGAACTCCTTTTGCGCACCGCCCAGCAACTGCCACACGGGTCGCCCCGTGGCTTTTCCATAAAGGTCCCAAACCGCCATGTCTAGTGCGCCGATCGCGCAGATCCCAGCTCCCCGCCTGCCGGTCATTGCAGTGAACTTGTACAAACGTTCCCAAATGGCAGCGGGCTCAGTGGGATCCTGTCCTACCATCAACTCTTTGAGCCCGAGACTCATGATGTGAGAGCCGGGCGCCTCGATAATGGCTTTGATTACCCAGGGGTTGGCATCCGTCTCTCCAATACCCGTAATCCCCTCGTCTGTTTGGACTTCGACCACTACTGTATCTTGAGCGGAATCACAGGCGTTGGCGTTGCAGTCAGGCACGACCAGCACGGTGCAGGTGACATCAGTGATGGTCATTGCCGCTAAGGCCCCCCCCCCAGTATTGGATCATCGATCATAACCTATCAGGTGAGGAAAGGCCACTCCTGATTTTTTCTTGCTTTTTCTTGGATCAGCGCACCCCTGTACGAGTCGCGGGTTGGCATCTCCGAGGCAAGCGAATCTGTAACGCGGATCGAGACCTGCTTTCCGCTGCGGTGTGAGTCGATGGTTTGATGGGTTTCTAGCGAGGTAACTCGAACATCGCCTGTGGCCTGCAGATCGTCGAGCACAATTTCCTTGGCCGGCCGGCGAGGAACAATAGCATAGAGGATATTGCTTTTGGCCGTAAGGAACGCTTCCACTCGCGTCCACTCGCGCGAAACCGGACGGCGGAGCGTCGACCAGTTTGGTGATGTCAATATTCCGCGCGGTACTGTTCCTCCTTGACCTTAGGTATCTCGCCAGGGCCCCACTTGGCGAGCGTGCCGCCAGGGGCGCGTTCCGTGGATCGCCACCGGTGGTTGATCACGACTTCTTCGCGAACCGGCGATTCGTTCAGCAGCCAGGACAGCAACTCGGGCGTGCGCCACGGTTCGCTGCTCATATCCCATTCGCCATCGGAGAAGATGATACTCGGCTGGACGTGGTTCACCACGTCTTTGAACTGCGGAAACATATGTTCGGTGACGTAGCGATTCCGGTCGGAGAGCCAGAGCGGGTTGTACCATTCAAAGAGCGAATAATAGATGCCCATGCGGAGTCCCCGCCGGCGGCCCAGTGATCGGCATTGTACAGCTCGGCGCGAAACATCGGTGCGAAATCGAAGTAGGTGAAGCCGGGCCCGTAGACTCGCTTATGAAACTGCCAGGTAAGCGCTCCATTTTCAGTGGAGCCTTTCGCCTTCATTCCGTTGGTTAGCGAATTCCAGTTAGGGATTTTCATCTTTCACGTTCACCGCGGCGAAGGCGGGCACGGAGTACACGCCCCAGTGAATGAAGACCCCGAATTTTGCGTCGCAATACCACCGAGGTGTAGGCCGCCTGTCGATGGAGTCCCAATCCTGTCGATAGATGTTTGGTTGAGCAGCCGCGCGCCGGCGCGTGGCGAGTGCAATGGGCAGAGCTACAGACGTTCGGAGAATGTTTCTTCGTCGCATCGGTGGTCATGGTATCAGTTTGCGGATGAATGCCGGCGGACGCTATCTGGCCGTGTTGGCCGCTGGGGCTGGCTCGGCTTCCAGCAGCCGCGCACTCCATGCGTCGTAGGCAACATCGAAAGCGCGCCTGGTTGCTTCGGGGTCGCGTTTGCGAATGGCTTCGAGCAGCGGAAGGTGAGAGTAGGCGTCTTGCCGGAGATCAAATCCTTCGCGGGAGACAACGCGAATCGCGCTGAAGCCGAATAACGGGAGCACCAAGCGCCTCAAAGTTCCACGCAGGGCCTCATTCCCGGTGGTTTGCCACACGGCATCGTGCCAAAGAAGGTCGGCATGAATGTAGGCCTGGTAATCGGAACCCCGCGCCGCCTCTACGGCCTCCTGATGAAGGGTTTCCAGGAGACTGATGCGCCCGTTGGTTGCTTTTCGCGCCGCCTCCTCGAAAGCGAACCCCTCCAGCACACGGCGCACCACGAGAATCTGCTCGATTTCACTGCGGCCCAATTGAGTGATGTGGGTTGCGGAATTCGGACGCTTGGTAATAAAGCCCTCGGTTTCTAGCTGGACCAGAGCTTCGCGCACCACGGTCAGGCTCGTGCCGAGTTGCTCGGCAAGGTCGCGCTCTACAAGCCGCTCTCCCGGCTTGAGAGATCCGCTCAGAATTCCGGCGCGGATTTTTTCTGAAGTTTGAAAGCGCAATGTGGCGGAAGTCAGTTTCTCAGTGATCAGGGGCATGAGATTATTATATGCTCGATCATATGTCCGAGAGCCCGCATGCCGCGTAACCTCACCATCTTGCCCAAATCGCGGCCTCCCGCCCGGTCCCTCGCGGCCATGCGCCTGGAGGAACTCACCTCCCACAACTGGGACATGCGGCTCACGCTGACTTGTCTCGAGGGAATCGTAAACCGCTCTCAGCCCCGCCTCTATTTGGTTCAAGACAGATACGACGAACTGTGGCTTGATCGGCTTCGAGAGCGCGGCGACATCAATGGAATCGAGTGGCTTGAAGTCGGCCAGGTCTTCGAGCGCTTCTTGCCCGAAGTAAGGCAGATGTTCGTGACCGATCCGGGGATTCCCGCGAGCATCAATGTGGCGACGATGTTGGCGGCGGTCTCAGGTGGCCTCGTCGCGACGCCCGAAACCGCTGCGCAATACGACCTCGCGATAGGCGCGCTCCCGGATTCCTGGAACACCGGACTCGATCTGCGCACCATGAACTGGAAGAAGAACGTCGAGGCATACCGCTGGGTGTACCAGCGGCTTTGGGACCGGCTATCCCGTCAAGCCGTGGCGATCCTCGATCCGTACGCCATTGGCCTGCGCGACTATCTATCTAGTCGAGTTCAAAATTCCCATCTTATGGATTTCGGCTCCGCAGGACGCAGAGCAGAGCCCGCAGGCATCCTTCCATGACGAATACGCGCTGGCTAAAGAAATCCTGATGAAATTGCCACCCAATATTCCCTGTTTGGGTTGGCCGGGCAATGGGCAGGGAGGGGAACACGGTATCGGCGAATGGCATGGCGTGAAGCTGGCAAGCGAGTGCGCAAAATTCGAGGTTTGCTCAGCCTATGACGGTTACTCGCCCACGGTGAGCAATCTGTCTGTCCATTCCGGCACCAGCGCCCGGCTGCGCCAGAGCATACCGCCCGCCAAAATGGATCGCGATAAGATCTACTATTGCTTCACACGCTCCGATGGAGACGGTCTCAACTTCCTTCGCCATTACTACCGCAAGCTGTTCGATGATCCGAAGCACGGCGCCGCGCCTGTCGGATGGCAGGTAGGACCGACGGCGGCCGACGTCATGCCGGATATTTTGGACTACTACTTCAAGCGCGCGCAACCGGGCGACTGCTTCATCAATGCGCTCTCGGGAGCCGGCTACATTCACGAAGACGTGTTTGCGGACAACTACTCGTCCGAGCAGCGCGAACAGATTCTGGATGAGTTCGTCCGTCTCTCGGGCATTTATAGCGAAAAACTGGATGCCACGTTGCTCGCTACGTTTGCGGAAATGCGGCCGGAGCGTCTGGCAAAGCTTGCGTCGATGGAGGGCATCACCGGAGTTGTTGCCAATTACGGGCGTACGCACGGCACCACCGCGCGCAACCTGGTGACGGAAGCGGCCGGACGTCCTGTGTTCCGCGCCATGAATCGCCAGCCGCGTCCGCTGAATCCGGTGGGCGGGGCCAATCTGAATCTGCCCGTGGGTCTTACTTTTACGCCGTTCGGCAAACGGAACACGGTGGATTTCGCGATCGAGGAGATCAAACGGTGGACGCCCGCCGAACGCCCTGCCTTCATCCACGTATTCCTCGCGAACTGGCTCACCGAAATGGAAATGGCTGCAGATATCGCGAAGGGACTGGGCCCGGACTACGTAGCAGTGAGACCGGACCAGCTCGTCGCGCTTTACAAACAACGCCCCTGAGGATAGAAAAGTGAGTCATCGAAAATCTGTGCGAGTCGAGCGAGCATTAAATCGCAGAACCTTCCTTCATACTTGCGCTGCGGCCGCCGGCGGGCTCCTTCTGAGTGGTCAGAGTTGGTCTCAGAGCGGTGGCCGTACCGAGGTCTGCCCGAAGTCCGGACGGCTGGCGCGCAAATTGGCGGTAATGCGCCTCGAAGAGCTCACCTCCCATAGCTGGGACATGCGGCTCACGCTGGCGTGCCTACAGGGCATCGTGAACCGGAAACAGCCCCTCCTGTACCTTATCCAGGACCGGTATGACGAACTGTGGCTCGAATGGCTGAAGGAACGCGGCGACATCGACCAGATCGATTGGCTCGACGTCGGAGAGATTTTCGGCCGGTTTCTGCCGGAAGTGAAAACCATGTTCGTCACCGACCCGGCGATCCCCGCGAGCGTCAACGTGGCTACCATGCTGGCTGCGGTGCACGGGGGTCTGGTCGCCACGCCGGCCACTGCCGCGCAATACGATCTGCCAATGGGCGCCTTGCCGGACTCGTGGAAGACTGGCATGGACCTTCGCACGCTCAACTGGAAGAAGAACGTCGAAGCCTACCGTTGGGCCTTCCAGGAACTCAATGAGAGCCTGTCCCGCGAGGCGGTTGCTGTCCTCGATCCCGCCGCCACGGAGCTGCGCGACTATCTGGTCGAATTCAAAATTCCGATTCTGTGGCTCTCCGGACCCCAGGACAGCCACAGCGCACCGGCATCGTTTGACGAAGAGAAGGCTTTCGCACGTGAAATCCTCATGAAGTGGCCCACCAACATCCCGATTTTTGGCTGGCCGGATAATGGGCAATGGGCGGAGCGCGGTATCGGCGAATGGCAAGGCGTGAAGTTGTTCAGCGAATGCGGCAAGTTCGAAGTCTGCTCGGCTTATGACGGCTACTCACCCACTGTCAACAACCTATCCATTCATTCCGGTACCACCGCTACCCTGCGCCAAGCCCAGGCCGCCAGCGTCAAGCTGGACCGCGGCAAGGTCTACGTCGCGTTTACGCGTTCAGATGGGGATGGACTTAATTTCCTGCGCCACTACTACCGCAAGCTGTTTGATGACCCGCAGCACGGCACCGTACCCCTAGGCTGGCAAGTGGGGCCTACTGCCGCCGATACGATGCCGGACATTTTGGACTACTACTACAAGCACGCCCGGCCCGGCGATTGTTTCATGAATGCTCTGAGCGGAGCGGGCTACATTCACGAAGACATTTTCGCGGACAATTTTCCTCTGGCTCAGCGGGAGGGGATCCTGCAGGAGTTCGTGCGGCTCTCCGGAGTTTACCGGGCGAAAATCGACGCCACGATCATGGCAACTTTTGCGGAGATGCGAGCGGAGCGACTGGAACAGATCGCGGCCATTCCAGGTATTAAAGCCATCGTGGCGAATTATGGCAGAACGCACGCCACTACCCTGGAAAACACGATCACCTTTGCTGCGGACAAGCCGGTTTTTCGAAGCGTCAATCGCGGGCCGGGGGATCTCACTTTTACGCCTTACGGCCGGGAAGAAGCGCAGCGTTTCATGATCAGCGAAATCAGGAAATGGACACCGACGCACCGCCCGGCCTTTCTCCATGTGTTTCTGGCAAACTGGCTCTCCCAGATCGGCATGGCGGAAAACATCGCCAAAGGGGTTGGAGGGGAGTACGTCTTCGTGCGACCGGATCAACTGCTTACGCTCTACGAGCACTCGAAGTAAGTCCCATGCTGGCGCCAACACCGCGGTGGAAATGAACGACGCCTGCAAAATATCGGAGACCATTCTAGCGTCCGGCCATCGCGCCGTGATTCTGGAAAATAGTTCTATCTCCGTCACGCTGCTGCCCGAAAAAGGCGCGGAGATCCATTCGTTGGTCTACAAGCCGAGCGCGATGGATGTGCTCTGGAAATCTCCCTGGGGGCTCGTGCCGCGAGGCTGCGGTGCTGGGTATGGCGGCGGCAACACCGAAGCGGCCTGGATGGATCAGTACGCAGGCGGCTGGCAGGAAATCTTTCCGAACGGTGGCGACGAGTGCGTATACAAGAACGCGACGCTCAATTTTCATGGCGAGGCTTCGATCCAAGCCTGGGACTACGCGATTCAATGCCGGGATTCATCGCGCGTCGCCGTGGAATTCACCCTGGCATTACGCCGCAGCCCGTTTCGCATCCGGCGCACCTTGATCGTGGAGCGCAATACAGCGGGCCTCCAGATCCGGGAGTCGATTGTGAATCACGGCGCAGAAGACTTGCACTACATGTGGGGACACCATCCCGCGCTGGGGGATCCGTTTCTCGGCGGCGATTGCGTCCTGTGGGTTCCTGCGCGCACGTTCCGAAACCACGACCTGGAAATTTCGCCGTCCACCCGGATTTCAGCGGGAGCCATCGGGTGTTGGCCGCTGGTCGAGGGTAAAGACGGCCGGCCGGTCGACCTCTCCCAAATTCCCGCGAGCACCGAAGTTCGGTTAACCGAATTCGGGTACATCTGTGACCTGGAAGATGGATGGTACGCTATGACCAGCCGCAAGCACGGTTTCGGCTTCGGACTGGCATGGACGCGCGATGTCTTTCCCTATCTGTGGTTCTGGCAGGAATTGAAGGGATCGTTTGGCTATCCGTGGTACGGGCGTTCGCGGGTGATGGCGGTGGAGCCTTTCAGCAGCATTCCCGGCACGGGACTTGCCAGCGCAATCCAAGCCGGGACTGCGCCCCTGCTGCGCGCCGGAGCAAAGGTCGAAGCCAATCTGGCGGCTGTCTTCTACGATGCCAGGCACGGCAGGCCGCGGTCGATCAGCACGGGGGGAATTGCGGACTTCGAACCTTGAGGAGGCGCCATAAAGATAGGCGCCGTTCCGGGATTGTCTCCTGTCGCGGCCGCGCTGCTTTATTCCGCATTGCCCGCCGGCCAGGACCGAGCCCACATTCTCTTTGAAAATACCATCGACAAATTGGGCATCGACTTCGTCCTCGCAATCGCAAACAGCGCCACGCCCAACCGCCGTCAAAATGGAAACGATTGTTGCCGGCGTGGCTGTCTTCGACTATGACAATGACGGGCTTCTCGACGTCTATTTCGTTAACGGGGCGCGCCTGCCGGGCTCCCATAGATCCGATGCTATTGGAATCGTCTTTACCGCAACAACGGGGATGGAACGTTCACCGATGTCACCGAAAAGGCGGGCCTGCGGCATGGGCGTCGCCGCGGGTGATTATGACAAATGACGGTTTCGAAGACCTCTACATTGCCGGCGTCAACCACAACCAGCTCTTTCGCAACAATGGCGACGGACGCCACCGGACTCACGACAATCGCCGAGATGCGTCCGGAAATGTTGGCTTCATTCGCCCAAATACCGGGACTACTACCGTCTTTGCCAACTACGGCTGGACACATGTGAACGTGTGACCAACGACGAGAACATCGTAACCGAGGTCGCTGGCCGCCCCGTGCTTCGCGTGATCAATCGTGGTCCCGGCGGTGACTCTTTACGCCTCCCGGCCGCCGGAAAGCAGATATTTTATGATCAACGAGATCCGCCGCTGGACGCCCGCTCGCCGCCGGCCTTCTTGCGCGTCTTCCTGGCAAACTGGCTGTCGCACATCGCCATGGCCGAGAAGATAGCAAAAGGACTCGGGCCAGAGTATTGTTGTGGTGCGGCCCGATCAGCTCGTGTCGTTATAGTCCAAGGCATGATTTCCGGTGCTAGTGCTGTACGTGTTCCGGAGCTTCAGCGCGAACGTGCTCAGAAGTACCGATGAAGAACCACGTAGCGACACCGATCATGACGATTAGGCTTCCGGCATAGAGGCCCCACGACCAGCCCACCTTGGATGCGATAAATGGCGTAAGCACTGGCGCGAAAAGCCCGCCCAGATTGCCGCCGGTATTAAGAATGGCGCCGGACAGTCCGGACTGTTCACCGCCGGCGTCGATGGCCGCTGCCCAGTAAGGCCCGTCCGAACTGGCGGCGAATCCCAGCGAGAGGCACAGCAGGGTCACCACGGAGACGGTGTCCGTCAAGTTAGTGCCGATGTAGAGCAGAATCGCGCTCAAGGTCAGTCCCAAAATGGGGACCAAACGCCTGCCGAGTGTGCGCCCGAACCGCGCGGCAGCATGATCCGAGACCCAGCCCCCGACGGGTGTCATGACGAACCATGTCAACCACATGAGCGTCGTGTAAACCGCACTCTGTTCCATACCCATGTGCCGGATCTCGCCGAAATAGTAGTAAAGCCAGTAAAAGAAAATGTATTCGAAATAAGCAACGGTGAAGTATCCGGCGGTCAGCAGCATCAGGTCGCGGTTCGTGAGGAGTTCTTTCCACGCCGCCCGTGTTTTCTGTCGATATGCTGCCTGCGGGCGCTCGTCGGGATAATCGCGCGCGTACCAATACCACACCAGACCTAACATGGCGCTCGCGACGGCGGAAATCCAGAACGCGCCGCGCCAGCCATAGCGTCCGCTCATCCAGGTGAACAGCAGCGGCGAAACGGCACCGCCGATACCTGCGCCCGAGGCGATCCATCCCCACACACGCGCACGCTTGGACGGGGGCATCCAATTGGCGTTCATGCGGCCGCTTGATGGATATTCGGGCGCGGCGCAAGCACCCAGTGCCAGCCGGATCGCGAGAAAAGATGGAATCACCCCAATGTAAGCACCCAAGACGGGCCGCCCGCCCAGCGCGGTTAACCCAGTAAAGAGTGCCGAGCCCAGCGCCATAAACATGAGGACTAGTCGCGGGCCAAATAGATCGGCGAGCCAGCCGCCGGGCACCATCAGCAGCGCGTACGTCAGCAAGTAGGCCGAGTACACCGTGCCCATTCCGGTTTCCGAAATCGAGAACTCCTTAATAATGCCCGGCCCCGCAATCGTGATGATGGTCCGGTCGAAATACGTCATGGCGCTTAAGAGAATCATCAGCATCACAACGCCGCTGCGCCGATTGGACAATTGTTCGTTTACTCGGCGGTTTAACTCCCGCGGTACCCGAGGCATAGGGATTCAATATACCGTAGCGCTAATCCCCGGTTGTTGTGGTGTGCTGTTGTCGATATACGTCAAGCTGACGGACGTAGTGTACATTTGGGATACGTAAGGCAAAGCAGATTTACCCCGCCGAGGACTGTTTGCTAGGCGCAGGAGCCTCCATTCCGGCTCTCGGCATGATGTGGACCGTCTTTCAACAACTGCCGATCGAACGGCGTCTGGAGAGGATCGCAGAGGCGGGCTACCGCTCGGTCGAGCTGGTCACCGAATTCACTGGGTGGTCCGATGAGGACTTTCGTAGAATTAACGAGAAGCGGCGCGCTCAGCATGGTCTTTGATGCCATGGCGGGCAACGTCGGGTATACTTCGAAATCCGTAGGCCTAACCGATCCCAGCGAAAGGGTTGGTTTCCCGCCGACATACGCCATGCGCTGGGCATCGCCCTGAAGCTGGAATGCTCGAGCATGACCGCGTTTTTAGCCAGCGCCGTCGAAGGTACGCCTCGCACGGCGCAGCATGAGAGCATCGTCGAGGGCCTAAAGCGCGCTGCAGACGTGGTTGAGAAGCGAGGCGTGACTTTGCTGCTCGAGAATATCGACCTCGAAGAACCCGCATTGTTATTTGTGGAGCTCGAAGGACTTGTTTTCTTTGGGCGGAAGCGCTCTTTGCAGACTGGATAAGGTGGCTGGCAAAGTGCGGTCGAGACTCATTTGGGTAATCCGGGATGCGCTCGGCTAAAGGATTGAAGCGCGTCGGCGGAGGGATCGAGCCCGTGTCCCGGCCTCGATGGGGCGACAGCGTACCCTCCCACGAATTCCACAGGATGCGCCGGCAACCGGTTCCAAGCCAGGTCAGAGAACTCCAGGCGATCCGTTGATGAACAAGCGACCGCGGCGTGTACTCCGAACTCGAAGAGTGAATTACCGAAGATCAGGGGAAGGCCAAACTCACGCGCGATGTCCGCGCAGGCCAGAGAATGATCGATGTCGGCGGAGACGCGCAGGCGGCTGAACGCGCCCCGCTCGACAAATCTCCGCAATTCGCGGTGATCCAGAATGTAGTCGTGCCCGACGATGTCGATGTCCAAGCTCGCGTTTAATCGCGCGAATCCATCTAAATCGTCCCGGGACAAGGCGTCTTCCACGTACGAGAGCCGCATTCCTTCTTTGGTGAAAAATGTGATTCTCTCGATCGCCTCCTCGCAGGTCCAAGCTTCGTTGGCATCGATAGCTATCTCGACGTTCTCGCCTACCACCTCCCGCACGAGCTGCAGACGGTGGAGATCCCGTTCCGGCCGAGGATCGCCCACCTTCACCTTCACTGCGGGGAAACCCCGGTCCGCAAATCGCAGGAAAACCTCGGCCGCTTCCGCGTCGGTCAAAGGGAAATCGAGCCCGCTGCCGTAGGCTCGAACGCGATCGTTCTCTGAACCGAGTAGTTTGTGTAGGGGCTGTTCCTGAAACTTAGCCATCAGGTCCCACAGAGCCGTGCGGGCCGCAACAGACTGGTAGGAGAAGCCCCGGAACAACTCTTGGCGCCGCTGCCACAGCGACGAGAGCTCGGATTGTTGAATCAACGGCCAGCTGTGCCGCATGAAATCTTCCTGAAGCTCGTCCACACCGGGCATGGGCATTATCCACGGCGCAGTTTTGGTGAAAACACCCTTCGAGACAGCTTCACCGAAGCCCCAGCCGACCAGCCCCTGATTGGTCTTCAGCGCAAGAGTGAATACATCCAGGGTTTCGTAGTGGCAACTGCAGTCTCCGATCACCCGTCCTGTGGGCAACTCGCATCTCCAGACTTCGAATCCATCAATCGTAGTTTTCACGTGGAGAGCTCCCTTTTATCCCGCAAAACGATACTCCGCCTCGGGGCAGCCGAAAAGTGCCCTTCAGATTTTATGCCTACGCCAGCATCGTGCTGCCGCGATCGGATTCACTCCTGGTCGGTCACTTTATACACTGAATGACAAGATCAATGCGCAAGCCAAGCTCGTGATTCCGTGCGCTCAGAAGTTCTTGCGCTGGAACCGTAGTAGCGCCGCAAATTGTATCATGCTGGGAAAAGAGGTGTATCCTTACTGACGGCTTTGAATGTCTTTGTGCTTGACGGAGTATTGCCTGTAAGAATCGCCCGAAAAGGAAAACTACGTGCCGCAGAGTGGAATCCGTTGGCGAATTCCTGGACAGAGAGCCTGCGCGACAACGAGGCACCTGTGACGTTCTTCCGACTGCCGGACCATCGCGGACAGCACGCTCCCAATAGCGTCGTATCGATGAAACCCCCAAAAGTTTGCCTCGCGCCCAAGCGAGTCACTTCCGCTGGGCGATCGTTGGGCTGCTTTGCGCAGTGGCTTTCGTGCTCTACGTTGACCGGGTCAATATCACGGTTGCCGCACCGTACCTGGCTTCTGAATTCAGCCTCTCCGCCCAGTCGCTAGGCGAGGTGCTCAGCGCCTTCCTATTGGTTACGCGTTTGGCTTGATACCGGGTGGCCGACCGTTTTGGTCCCCGCAGCGTCCTCACGGCTGCCGGCCTGAGTTGGGCCCTAATTTAATTACAGTATTGACGGGCTTGACACACGAAAACGGTTTGCCGCCCACTCGGTGAATGCCGTTGTTCTGCTAGAGAGCCTGCGGTTTGCCCTGGGACTTTGTGAGGCATGCGCCTATCCCACTTTCAACCGTGCGCTGGCCAACTGGATGCGGCGCAGCGAGCGAGCGCGGGCGAGCGGACTCATCCATGCGGCGACGGGGTTCGGAGGGGCGTTCACACCGGTTTGGATCGCGCTGATTATCGGTCGTTTCAGATGGTGGCAATCGTTTTTCTTGTCAGCCCTCTTGACCTTTTTGGTCGTGGTCATGTGGCACTGGCTGGCGACGGATGAACCGGCCGAGCACAGGCGCGTGTCGGAACACGAACTGGCTGTGATCGCAGGGGAAAAAGAAGAAAGGCATGCAGAAAAAGCCGAACCTGGCGTGGTACGGACTTCTAGCCCGCTCGAGAAACGCCTACATGCTGTGTGCGAGCGAGTTCTTCTACGGCGTGAGCGGCTTTGTCTTCCTTACCTGGTTCTACATTTATTTTGACCAGGTGCGAGGCGCCGGAAAGTTCTACGCCGTGCTCTCCTCCCTTCCTTGACGTGGGCATGACGGTCGGCGCGCCCTTGGGTGGCGTGCTCTGCGACTATTCCTTTCGAAAATGGGGAAGTCCGTGGGGGCGCCGTGGCGTCCCGCTCGTAGCCATCACGCTTTCCGGTCTTTTTGGCATCGTGGCACCCGCCATCCGGGACAACACTATTTCTGCGATCGTCTTCTCATTAGCCGCCGGGTTGCAGTTCGTCGCAGCACCACCCTGGGCGACCGTAATCGACATCACCCGGCGTGGCACTGGCATCCTTGGAGGATTCATGAACGGCTCGGGGAATCTCGGCTCAGCCCTCGGAACTATCGCGTTTCCCAGGCTGGTGCGCCGCATGGGCTGGGAGGGCGCATTGGAGGCGGCGGGCGCAACCGCTTTGATCTCTGGCCTCCTCTGGTTGTTGATCGATTCCTCGCGGCAAATCGATCGCGCGTAAACCTGATCTCAGATTTCAGCCATTTGGTGCGGCACCGGGTGTCATTTGATGTCTCGGTAGGTCTGCTCAAGGCCGGCGGTCTCCGCGATATCGCGCAAAGGCCCGGAGTCTTCGGGCTTGTTGGCGAAGAAATGGTTGTCGTGAACGTGGCAGGTCGCGATGCGGTTCTGGCGTCGATTATTGAAATTTATCGGTTGGGCATCGCGCTTGCCCCATGGCTTCACGTCGTAGACCAAGTTGCCGGCGACCTCGATGCGCGCGCTCCCTTCGTCGAGATAAATTCCGCCAGGCACGCCGGGATTATCATGCACATGATTGCCGCGCACAACGGTGCCCGGCATGTCGCCGAGCGTGTAAATGCCGGCCCCATCCCAAAGCAATTGCATGACGTGGTGGATGTGATTGTATTCGACGCGATTGTTACGCGAGACCGTAGGAGTCTCGAACACCACGGGTTGATAGTAACCTCCGCCGCCGACGTCAGTCTCGCCCCAGCCCCAGCCTATCGAAATGCCGGAATAAGGCAGGTTCATAATTTCGTTGTGCGCGATGGTGGTCCCGTCTGTATAGCCGGCGAAGATGCCGACGCCCGCGATGTATTGGTTCGCCGCATCAGCAATGTAGCAGTTGCTGACCCGGTTGTTCCTCACCACCGCGCGCAGGTCCTTCGGGTGATGATCCGTAACGTCTCCTATCTGGATCGCAGTCCCCGCGATGTCCTCGAATTTGCTGCCCGAAACAAGGTTGTCCTGGGAACCATTGCCGATGTCGAGGCCCGCCCCTCCGAGGTGCCTGAACACGCATCGTTCGAATCGGATCGATTTGGCGGCATCCAGAACGACGTTCGCGGGCGAGCGAACTGCATCCGTCAGCACCGCGGAGAGTTGCGCGGGGCCGGGACCGAAGGCGCTAAAGCCAGGCGCAGATCGAAGCAGGAGATTTGTCTGAGGCATGGTGAAGTTCGCTTGCACGTCGACATGGCCGATGCGGCTCGGCTGCAGCCAGGTCCCGTGAGCAAACGTAATGCCCTCGAACCGGATGTCGTGTATCGGCTGGTCGAACGTGCCTCTCACTGCCACAAGCTGCTCGAGTGCCGGAGCGATCACTTCGGCGGATTCCATGTTCTCGCCCGGTCTTGGCTTGTAGTAGACCTCGTGGGCCGACCGGTCCAGATACCACTCGCCCGGCTCATCGAGCAGTTCCAGTGCGTTTTCGATATGCGTGGGAAGCTCAATCTGCTTGCCCTCTTTCATACGCGCCAGAGTGAAATACGGCTCGATCATAGAGAGCAGGGCGCCACTGCCCGACGGCTCGATTTTGAGCACCTTAAGGATGTTTCGCTCCCACTGGACATCAAAAACAAGCTCCACATCCTGCGGGTTTTTCCACTCGGCCAGCCTGCCGTCTTGAATGAAGATGGCGCTCGACCCCTCGAATCGGCTGCCGGCGGGAACAGCGCCGCGACTGCGAATGGCTCGCCGTCCGTCCACGTAAAGCTGCCGGAAATCCTGCTGTGTAGTTCTTGCTTTCCAAATGCCGGACCCCGTACTTGTCCACCCTTTCAGCCGGACACCGCCACTGATTACCGCTGCTTCACCCTTGAAGTTGCGGTAGACGATCGGCGCATTGGGCCAGCCAGAGTCCTCGGCTGAAAGCGTGAAGGTGCGATCAATCGTATAAACCCCGCTGCGCAGATACACCACGATGTTCCGCCCAGGGCCTGCTTTGGCCGCGCGGACGGCATCACGCGCCCGCTCGAGCGTGCGGAGCGGGCGCTCCAGCGAGCCTGGATTGCCGTCGTCTCCCGTGGGCGAGACGTAGAGATCGACGCCGCCTGACACCTGGGCTTCGGCGTCAAAGATCGACAGTAGTAGCAGCAATGAGAACACGCGCATGTTTTCCTCTTCACTTCCAAAATAGTTTACAGCCGTAGCGCAGCCTTGATGTCTGCGATTTCTGCGATTTCTACCCGTAGACCCCGCGCAGATCTGTTAGATTAATTGGATTCGCCAACGGCCAACGGCGGCATAAAGCATTGTGGAGACAGCTTCGAATCAAATTCGAGCAACGTCTGGATGAAAATCGCAATTTCATGAAAATCACGAGAATTGAATGCCTTGAACTTCGCGCGCCCCACGTCAAGCCAGAGGATTGCGACGGCGCTGTTGACACTGCCGTCATTCGCGTCACCACGGAAGACCAGACGTGCGGCATCGGCGAGACCGATGCTCCGCCCAATGCTATCGCGGCGCTGCTTGAAACACCCAGTACACACATCTGGAGCATGAGCATTCGAGACCTTGTCCTGGGCGAGAACGCGATCGAAGTAGAGCAGATCTGGAACAAGGTTTACGAAGGTACGATCTACCACGGGCGTCGCGGCCTCGGTCTCATGCTGATGTCCGCGCTCGATAACGCCCTTCACGATTTGCGGGGCAAGCTTCTGGGCGTGCCGGCTTATCAATTACTCGGCGGCGCCGCTCGAAACAGCGTTACTCCCTACGCGACGCTCTTCCCCAGCATGCCGCAGGGTCGTTCGTGGCCCGAGATGCACGCCGCCTGCCTCCAGCTCATGGAACGCGCTCTGGACATCGGCTTCCGCGCGCTGAAGATGGAAATGTTGTTTTATGACCTCGTAACCGACCGGCATTTGATCGACTTCGTGCACCTGTGCAGGAAGCTGGCAGGCGACGAGCGAGCGTTTATGATTGATGTTGGCTATCGATGGAAAAATTGGAACGACGCGCTCTGGGCTTTGCAAAGAATCGAAGATGATCATCTGCTGTTCGTCGAGACCCCGCTGCACACGGACGATCTGGACGGGTTGCAGCGGCTGGCAGATAGCACGACCACTCCCGTCGCCGCAGGGGAGTTCCTTCAGACCCGGCATGAATTCGCGGAACTGATAGCCCGCGGCCACTGCGACGTAATTCAACCCGACATGGGCCGCGTGGGCGGACTTACGGAAGGTGTGCGATGCGCTCGTTTTGCCGCCGAACGAGGTCTGTTGTGCGTGCCTCACGCCTGGAAAACGGGGCTGACTGTTGCGGCCACACGTCAATTCGGTTTTGCGGTTCCAAATTGCCCGTACGTGGAGCACTTCCACCCTGACCTATTTCCCTCCGTACTGCGCTCCCGGCTCGCCCGACCGGAATTTCATCTCAAAGACGGCGCATGGACTTTGCCCACCGATCCTGGACTGGGAGTCGAACTTGACGAGCAAGTCGTCGAACAGTGCCTTGTGAGGCCGCTCACGGTAATTCAATGATGCGGGCTGGTGGAGCACACCCGGCTCGACTGCGCGCTGCCGGGTGATGGCCGTTGAGCCTTTTAGCAGCATTCCGGGTACAGGACTAGTCAATGCGATTGATGCAAGGACGGCACTGCTCTTGCGCGCTGCTACATCTCTTCGCACTTCTGGCAGCTGTCTTCTACGAAGCCAAGCAGGGCGGCCTGCGATCGATCAGTACCAGCGGCATTGCGCAGTTCCAAGGTTCCTTCGCCTGACGTCTGAGTAATGACCATGTGCGCGCGACGCAGCCGAGCGCTGCGGGTCTGTCCGGCCAGGTTCAGGCATTGACGTCATAACCTTAAAACCTTAAAACTAGCTTGACACCCAAGCACAGGAGCACTATGATCGATCATCCTGCTTCCGAGCGGTCGTCGTATGTACGTTCGCACCTCGCACCCGGCCCTGTGCGCCATGTGGGCGGCGGCACTGGTCACGATGAACGGCGGCACCACGCGCGATGGGCCAGAGGAACTGGCCACGCTGCTACCAGCAATTTCGAACGATAGCCAGACCGCGATCGAAATCAGAGCGCATTTCAAGAGTCGGGAATTTGCCGAAGCCGTGCATCTCAGTGACGCGCTGATCCAAAGCCATCCTCGGAGTTGGGAAGGCTACTTCTGGAAGGGCGTCGCCGCGATTCAGCAGCGCGAATTCTATCCGGCGGTCCGAAATCTCAGAGCCGCAGAAAAGCTCGAGCCTCCGCATAATGCAGTCGCCAAGAATCTCGCGATCGCGTACTATCTTCTCGATCAACAGGAGTTATTCGAGATCAAGATGAAAGAGGCGATTGCGCTTGATCCTGACGATTTCGCCCCTCACTACTATCTCGGCCGGTACTATCTTTCTTCCATCCACTCTGAAGCAAGTACTGCTGCGGAATCGTTCTCGAGAGCGCTCGCGAAAAGACCCGGCGACGTGGCATCGAGCTGCTTCCTCGGCATCGCACTCGAAGCCATGGGCCAATTCGATCATGCTCGCGAGCAGTTCATGCGCGCGGTCCAAGGGGCCGGAACACAAGGTCTGATCGCGAGTCTCGCCTATCAGGGATTCTCCAGGCTGGCTCTGGCCGAAGATGCGCAGACGGCGCTCGATTTCGCTCGCAAGGCCATCGCAGCCGACCCAAAGTCCGCAGAGGCTCAGATGCTCTTAGCCAAATCGGCAGGAGCGGCTGGAGATAGGCACCTGCAATTGGCGGCCCTGCACAGCGCGGCCGCGCTCGCCCGAAACGCAGCACGCCCGCAGTATCAGCTGATTCAGATTTACCGGCAAATGGGCGATGAAGCTGCAGCCCGTTCGGCGGTGGCGGGCTACCAGCGGAGTATATCCTGCTTTGGAAACGAGGTGCCTGGAACACGATGATCAGGTTCGTGATCATCCTCGTTTTAGGTGCCGGTGTGCTCGCGTCGCAAACCTCGCGTACCGCTCCTGGCGATCTTCCACGGCAGGCGAAAACGCCCGAAGAATTCGACCTCTACCTGGACTTTGATGAAACGCACGATGCTGCGGTCAAGCATCGCGCGGCTTTGAATTTCGAGCAGTCCTATCCGCAATCCGAGCTATTGGTCTACGTCTATCAAAGCGAGCTCGAGTATGCCCGGGCGCGGAACCTCAGCAACAACGTGGTTTCGGTTGGCGAGAGAGCCCTGGCGATTGCGCCTGATGACATTCCAGTCCTGCTCGCACTGGCAGAAGTGATGCCGAACGGAGAGGTGGATCCCCGATCGCTCGATCGCAGCGAGGCGTACGCTAGGCGCGCACTGGATTTGAGCGAATCGCGTCATGTGAGCCCTCAGCTAACGCTGGATGAGTGCGACAACCTCCGCCACAAGATCCGGTCGCGAGCACATGCAGCCCTGGGTCTGGTCGCGATGAAACGCGGCGCAGTGCCGCTGGCCACGCAGGAATTCGAACGGGCCGTCGCGGAGAATCCCGATGCGGATGGAGTTCAGCTTTATCGATTAGCCAGGCTTTATCTGGCGTCCGGGCGGCGCGCCAATGCCGCCGCCTTATTCCAAAAAGCGTATCAAGCCGGCCCGCCGGAAATAAGCACTCTGGCGGCGGCGGAACTCAGCAGAAAGGTAATGCGATGAAAAAGAATTTCGCCGCTTTGCAGTACGTACTGACCGTGATCACCATCTGCCTGTGCCTATCCGCGCCGGCTTTCGCTCAAGGAAATCTGGGCGGGCTGACCGGGACTGTTTCCGATGCCAGTGGTGCCAGCGTTCCGGGTGTTGCCATCAAAGTGATCAACACCGCGACCGGTAAAGTCTCCGAGGCATTTTCCGGCGATAGCGGAAGCTATTCTGTACAGGCACTGACTCCCGGCGCATACCGAATTGAAGCGGAAAAGGCTGGATTTCGGAAGACTATCGTCGAAAATGTCACCGTGCAGACAGCAACCGTCGGCACGGTGGATCTGAAGCTCGAACTCGGGAATGTGGTCGAGACCGTTACTGTGCAATCGGGCAACCTGGAACTGCAAACTACGAACGCCGAGATCGGCACGACCGTAGAAACCAAAGCCCTCCTCGATTTGCCGATTTCTCTGGGCGGCGCAGCGATGATCGGAGGTTCAGGCCGGCGCCAGATCGAAAACTTTCTTTTCCTGACGCCCGGCGTTACCGGGAATCAATGGAACAAGTCCATCAATGGCGCGCCAGCTTTCAGCTCCGAAGTGCTGATTGACGGTCTGGACATGCAGAACCTGGGCGCTCCTGGTTTTATCGCTGACTCGGCGCCGCCGTACGAAGCCATCAGTGAATTCAAGCTTCAGAATACGCTCTATCCGGCCGAGTACGGGCTGGGTTATGGCGTTGAGAACTTCACCATGAAGTCGGGAACCAACCAATTCCACGGCGATCTGTTTGAACTTCTCCGCAACGACAAGTTCGATGCCCGCGGATTCTTCAATGGCAGTAAGCCCCCGCTCCGGCAAAACGAGTTCGGCGGCACTGTAGGTGGACCTGTGATTTTACCCGGGTACCATAACAGGAGCCGCACTCACTTCTTCTTTGCGTATTCGGCCTTCCGCTTGCGAGGCGGTCTCCCCCAGGGCAATCTGGTATCGGTTCCGACACCGCAGGAGCGTACGGGCGATTTTTCTGACTATCCTTACCCGATCTTCGACCCCGGTACCACGAAGTCCGATGGCAAAGGGGGATTCGTGCGTGACGCGTTTGCAGGCAACATCATCCCGCAGAATCGTCTCAGCCAAGTGGCCCAAAGGCTTGCTGCGCTGATTCCGCAGCCCGACATCGCTGGCGCCTACTTCAATAATTACGTGGATCGGTCAAACCAGCCTGCCGACGAAGATGACTGGAGCGTCAAGATTGACCATCAGCTCACATCCAAACAGCAAATTACAGGCAGCTTCTGGTGGGCCAAAGCCGACCTCACGGTAAATGGCCCTCTGGCAGGGCCGCTCAATCCCGGGCTTCGTCAGACGCCCACCCGTGGCGGCGGGCTTCGGCTGAATCATGTGTATTCGATTTCGCCATCCTTGCTGAATCATCTTGGCTTCGGCTATACCCCTACGAAACCGACCTGGACCTACTGGCTTAAGGATTCACGCAAAGGAAATGAGGTGCTCAAGATTCCCGGTATCCCGGCTGACGCCAATGGCTATCCTGAGTTTTATTTCGACAACCCCGGTTATAGCTCTCTCGGTAATGCGCAGGAGAATGGTTTCGATCCGCAGAACTACAGGAACTGGACGATTAACGAGGACTTGAACTGGGTCAAGGGTAAGCAGACACTGAAGTTTGGTTTTCAGTACAGGTACCGGTCCAACTTGGCTGCGGACTTAGACAACAAGGCTGGATTGTTCTATGTTACGTCGCTGGGAACCTCGCAACCGAACGATCCAAATTACTCCAATTTCGGCAACTCGTTTGCCAGCCTGATGCTGGGGCAGATCGACAGCTCTTCGCGTCAGCAGCCGGCACCCACTCAGTTGTTCCATGATGCGCTGTTCAGTTGGTATGTCGACGATAACATCAAACTCACGAAGCGATTCACTTTGAGTTTAGGACTGCGCTATGAACTTCCTAACTACATTCAAGAGGAGAAGGGACGTACGTCGGTTCTGGATTTGGCCAGGCCCAATCCGGGCGCAGGCAACCGCCCCGGAGCGCTGAAATTCCAGGGCAGCGGGGACGGCCGCGCCGGCACGAACAACATCTTCGGCGAGTATCATAAAGCCTTTGCCCCCAGATTGGGCCTGACCTACGCGCTGAACGAGAAGACGGTGATCCGTGCCGGCTATGGCATTTTCCGGCTGTACCCGAATTATGGCCGCATAAATAGCGGCATTTTTTGGAATTCGGGCTTCGGAGCAACGATTGCAGTGGCATCGACAAATTCGGGCATCACACCTGCCTTCAACTTGGACAGCGGTTTTCCGTTGGCCGATTTGAATCTCCCGAACTTTGACCCGACGCAGAACAACAACGGCTCGGCTACCTATGTCAACTCGAATGCGTACCGTCCGGCCTTCATGCAAAGCTGGACCCTGGACATTCAGCGGCAATTGCCATTCGGAGTGATGCTGGATACGGCCTACGTCGCTTCGCGAACAACTGGTACGTGGACCGGCCTCTAGAATATTAACCAGGTAGACCCAAAGTACCTCTCCTTGAAAGGCACGCTACGGTCCGACATAGGCTCGCCTGAAGCGGCCGCGGCGGGGATCGGTTCGCCTTACCCAGGCTTTTCAGGTTCGGTTGCTCAGGCTCTTCGTCCATATCCGCAATACACAACTATTTGGGACATGTTCCAGCCGACCGGCTACAGCACCTATCATTCGCTACAGGCACGATTGCAGAAGAACCTTTCGAACGGCCTGTCTTTCCTGACAAGCTACACCTTCTCGAAGAATATCGGAGTACAAGGTAGCGACAGCTTCGGCGACCCCTTTGGTGGGGGAGGGGCAACCGCCATGGACACCTTCAATCGCAAGCTTGACAAGGCAATTCTGGGAATCGACCAAACGCATGTTCTGGTTATTTCCTGGAATTATGAGTTGCCATTCGGGCACGGTAAACGTTTCGCATCGAATAGCAACCCGGTGCTCAATGCGGTAATCGGCGGCTGGCAGGTGAACTCGATCGAAAGATACCAGTCCGGCACGCCTATTAGCGTCGGCGGAGGTGGCAACATTCCATTGTTTGGCGGCGGTAACCGACCGAATTGGATTTCGAACAAGGTTCGCTCGGGCGTGGCCATGAGCAGTTTCGATCCAGCGAAAGACGTTTATCTGAACATCAACGCATTCAGCCAGCCGGCTGCCTACACCTTTGGCAACGCACCGAAGAGGCTACCAAACGTGCGCAGGCCGGCGCTTTATAACGAGGATTTCTCTGCCTTCAAGAGATTCAGCCTGGGGGCTGAATCGCGTTATCTGGAGTTTCGCGGGGAATTATTCAATGTTTTCAATCGGGTCGTTTTCGGCGGACCGGCGGCAAACATTAACAGCCCCAGTACCTTCGGAACGATCGGTTCACAAGCCAATGATCCGCGTGTGGTTCAGTTTGCCTTGAAGCTGTTGTTCTGATTCGTGGAGGGCTCGAAACGGAGCCGAGCCCTTTTTACGCCAACAATTTCTTCACGGTATTCCCGGAAACGTCGGTCAGGCGGAAGTCTCTACCGGAAGTCTCTACCTTGCAATCGATACGTCAGTTTGGTATGGTCCAGGCCCATCAGATGGAGGATTGTTGCGTGTAAGTCGTGGACATCGACGGGGTCCTCGATCACGTTGTAGCCTAACTCATCCGTCTTTCCAACCACGATGCCGGGCTTAATGCCGCCGCCGGCCATCCACACGCTGAACGCTTTCGGGTGATGGTCGCGGCCGAGGAATTTCGGGCGATTTCGCGCCTCGTTCATCGGCGTCCGCCCGAACTCGCCGCCCAAATGACAAGTGTGGTATCGAGCAGTCCCCGCTGCTTGAGGTCTTTGATCAGGGCAGCAGCTGCCTGGTCGGTCTCCTGGCAGAGCTTCGGAAGCCGGTTGACGATATCATCTCGAGCGATGATGATAGAGGTTAACGAAACGCGCGCCCCGCTCTACCAGGCGCCGTGCCACAGACAATTGTTGGCGAACGATGCCTTGCCCCGCTTGGTGCCATACATCCGGAGAGTGGACTCAGACTCTTTGGAGATATCCATTAGTTCCAGCACACTCGACTGCATGCGGTAAGCCATCTCGAAGGAAGCGATGCGCGTCATAATCTCCGGATCCCGGCGCTCTTCAAGTGCATCTGGTTCAGGTCACGGAGCGTATCGAGCGATTGACGCCGAAGCTCGGGGCTGACACCCTCGGGATTCGTCAGGAACAGCACCGGGTCTCCCGCCGACTGGAACTGGACGCCCTGATAGACGGTGGGTAGAAATCCGCTGCCCGAGCAAGCCTTTCCGCCGTCCGGCTCATTCTCTCCCGAGAGCAGCACAACGAAGCCTGGTAAGTCGCTCGCTTCGCTGCCTAGCCCATAGGTGAGCCACGAGCCCATGCCGGGGCGCCCGAAGAATTGAAACCCGGTATTCATGAACATCTGCCCAGGCGCATGATTGAACTGAGTCGTCTGCAGTGACCTCAGGATGGCGATGGCGATGTCGTCGCTATTTCCCCTAAACTAAATGGGGCAAGACTTCTGAAATCTCCGCTCCTGATTTGCCCCATCTCTTGAATGTGTAGGGTGAACCCAGGAGTTTGGGTTTACCGACGATGAAATATGAAGCGCTCTCCCTTGAGAATGTCCTCCGGGCTTGACCGTCCAACTGCTGGGGTTTGGGCTTGCAGTCAAGCAGGTCCTTCACGCCAGAGCCCGCGCCGCGCCTCAAAAACGCCGGATCATTCAGAGCCGTCAGTTTCTGGAGCGGCGTGTTCGTCCGCACCCGCCGCACGGTGCAAAACTCGCGGCTGGGAGCGTCGAAGATGGAAAGACTCGGGTATGGCGAGGTCCGCCGAAGAAACGTATAGATACCCCGGCGGTAGCGGTCTTCGCCCTCGCTTGTCACCCACTTGGCTTTGCTATAGGGCCGATCCCAGAGTCCCGGCGGCTTGTACGGAAATACGCTCGGGCCACCGATCTTGGGGCTGAGCAGCCCGCTCGCAGCCAGAGTAATGTCGCGCACCATTTCGCCCTCCACCCGGAATCGCGGGCCGCGAGCCAGTAACTTGTTATAACGATCGCGTTCCTCCGATTCGGGTGTTACGCGTGAAGACTGGCGGTAGGTGGATGAGGTGCAATCAGGCTAATCATCTTCTTCATGCTCCACCGCTGCTGTATGAACTCTGTTGCCAGCCAATCGAGAAGCTCGGAATGAGTGGGCGGCTCGCCTTTGGTGCCCAGGTCCTCAGTCGTTTCAACGATACCTCGCCCCGAAGAGCACCTCCCAGAAACGGTTGACTGCGACTCGAGCGGTCAGTGGATTGTCTTCCGAGACGAGCCACTCAGCCAGACCCAGGCGGTTGGGCAGCACATCTTCGGGAAGGGGATTCAGGTTGTCTGGAACCCCCGCGTACGCCTTGTCGCCCTTGCTCAGAAAGCTGCGCGGATGCGGACATTGGTGTAGGGCCCGTTCAAAACTCCGCCCCTCCCCCATGATGAGGGCGGTGACAATTCCCAGGTCTCCCAACGACTTTTCAAGTTCCGCCTTCTGAGCACGAGCAGGTTCAAGAAGGTTTGTAACCGAACGGAATACCGCCGAGATCGCCTTTTTTCTGTTCTTCCGTACGCTGCCCCAAAGGAATTCCCATCACCGGGCGTAGCCGTGCCGGAACTACGATTAGCGAAATCGCCCGATGTTTCGTGAAGACTTGCGCAAGTTGTGCTTCAGGCGAATTGACATGAGGGTCCCAGGGTCGAAGCCGAAGGGCTTGTCGGGCAGGAGCACGGCCTGGCGCTCCTCATGCCCGATCCCCGTCGATTTATCGATCGCCCAGGCCGTCATTCCCGGACCTTTCTTGACGAGATTGCTGACGTAACCGGATTGAGATTCGTCCGCGAGCGCCTCCTTTCCGCGAGCGCCTCCTTAAAGACGATCTTCTGCGCGAAAGACGATCTTCTGCGCGACTGCATTCCCGTCGGCGGGGCTCACCTCGAGTTCGACATCACTTAAGAAGAAGTTCCTTCCGAGTCGCGTCCCGGGCCGCCGTTGGGGAGACTCGCGTCGCTAAGAACCTCCAGGCGCAAGCCGGTGATGGGAGCAGGGTTCGCTCGCGCCTATACGACATATGTGTCGGCCTCTGGATTCTTGCCGGTCACCAGGATCGATGTATCGCCCAGGAGTCTTAGCGTGGCATGGCCCAGAGACACGACCCGGTTCGGGTTCAGGATGGTGTCCACTGAGTGGACGCTCCCTTCATTTCGGTTTCCCACAGAGCTTGCGCGGAGTCGAGCTCCGGTGTCTGAGTGTCCAGCACCGCTTGCAACCTGGCGATCCCAGCCTCCAGTTCCTTACGCCTTGCTGCCTGTTCCGGAGTCGGGTGCAACAGGTCAGGTTCATGCTGCCAATATCTCTCCTTGGCCCTCGGTCCTGATGTCATACCGGGCAGTGTTAAAGAAGGCCAGGAACCGGTAGTAGTCCTTTTGAGTGAAGGGGTCGAACTTATGGTTGTGGCACTGTGCGCATTGGAGAGTACATGGACACAGCCAGAATCGCGTTCGCTCCCAGGCAATTCGCACGGACCAAGAGTTCCCAGCCATACCGTCGCCGTGGTGTTGACTCGGTCGACCGACGAGAGCCACTGCTGCTCCTCCGGGTCGGTTCCGAAGCCGTTGCTGTCCCCGTACCGCGCCATGTCGAGCCAGGGCCGCGCCCTAACGCTCGCCATAATGCGGTGAGGCAAGCAACCGGTCTACCACCGCCTAGTACGCATTCGGACTCCGATCGGCGAGGAAGGCGTCCACCTCTTCAATTCAATGGTAGGAGGCAGACCGATCAAGTCCAGGCTAAGACGGAGAATCAAGGTTTCCTTGTCCGCCGCCGGCGATGGCGCTCCCTGATCAATCCAGTCGCGGATCGAAGCGATTTCGTCTGCTGGGAGAAGCGGGCCGCCGTGAGGCATCTGCGGACGCTCGAGACCCAGCAGGCGCCGCACCAACCGGCTCTTTTCACTGTCGCCGGGGATTACGACTCTGCCGGACGCGCTTCCTTTCAGCGTTGCCGCCAGCGAGTCGAGCCGCAGCCCGTTTTGCTGAACATCCGTGCCGTGACACTGGTAACACCGCTCTGCGAAGATGGACCGGATTTTGCCGGCGAAGGTGGGCGACGGCCTGTCTGGTGCGTCCAGTTCGATCCAGTTGTGGATGAGTTCCAGTTCCACGCCGGAAAGCGGTGGCCCCCCCAATGGCATTTGCCCGCTACGGAGACGTTGGTATGGTACAGCAGACTTTTTTCGGCCGAACCGCTGACTACCGCCGGCCCCGTAGTCCCACCATTGAGTTGAGCAATCCGGTTCGCGTCCGAACATCAAGTCCAGCTTGGGGCGAGGCGCCGCTGTGGCATTTCGCGCAGCTCGCTTCGAAGATCGGAAGAATCTGTTTTTCAAATGTGAGAGGGACGGGAGCGGACGAGGATGTTCGATCCTGCGCCAGTGCGACTACAGACCCAAATCACACTAAAGCGACAGCAATACGAGTCAGACACCCCCGCGGAGCGGGTGGCTTGATGAGCTGGGCCGTCTCAAAGACGGCAGGTCCATGGGTCTAGGCGTCGCGCGGTGCGCGCCTTACTGAGTGGTTCAGAATTGTCCGGCTGCTCCATCCGCCGTTTCCTGCTCGCGGATGTACTGACGGACCTGTTCCAGTTCGAACCCGACGGTCGATACTGCGTAACCGCGGGCCCAGAAGTGCTCGCCCGTAAAGTTGCGTTCTTTGCCGCTCAGGCGAGCGACGGTGATTGCGCTCTTCCCTTGAGAAATCCGATCACCGATGCCACCGGGGGCTTTGGGGGAATGGCGATACCACATGTGCACCTGGTCCGGCATCAAATGACCCTCGATAATTTGGCATTCCTTCTGCCGGGCCAGCGCGTGGAAGATCGCACCCAGTTGCCAGCGCGCCTGCCCGAAAATCGTTTTCCGACGCCGTTTGGGCACGAACACTACGTGGCAGTCCCATTTGGAATGGGAGAGGCTCTGGTAAAGCTCTGACTTTTGAATCCTTCTCATCGTAGGTCATCAAGCCACTTGAGGAGGATTCTACTCCCGCAACGGTCAAACCTTTTCAAGTCTCACTGGTCAAACCAGTGGCTTACCATGTTCAGTTAGTCGCACTCCGCTGAGCGGACCGGATGCTCATCTCGTCATTCCCTCGGGCCACAATTTCCGACACGATCCACGCGGAGATCTAGTCTGTAACGGGATTCTTAAGTCCGTTGCATTCGTAAACCAAGCTCGCGGAAGTCGAGGTTCTATTAGATGCAGCAACTCGGCGTGAAATCATGCATACTGACTTGGCTTCCGCGGGCATTGTGCGCCAAACTCACGCTGCACACATTCGCGTGCTGGATCTATAACATGCCGTCACGGCCCTCGTCAATAAAGAATGATCTATCATCGAGCAAGGGTATGATAATCTGGAAATTCTCAGCGTGAGCACACTCAGGCACTGGATAAAACGGTTCTTGTGGGCCACTATCGGCACTTTTGTACTGCCCCTATCGCTTGGCGCCCAAAAAGACGTCGCATCCGCTGGATTCGAACGAGACATCGCCCCGATTTTTAGAGAAAACTGCGCCATGTGTCACGGCGGGCCAACCCCCCAGGCAGAGTTGGACCTCACTAGTGAGCAAGGTGTGCTCAAGGGCGGGAAATCCGGTAAAGCTATTGTCGCTGGTTCGTCTGCACGAAGCTTATTGATTGAGAAGATAGCTTCCGGCACCATGCCTCCGGGGAAAAATAAGCTTGACGAGGGGGCCGTGACACTCATTCGCCGCTGGATCGACGCCGGTGCGCGGGCGTCATCAGCCGGTTCAAAGCTGTATGTTTCGGAATCCCTCAC
>QHXW01000578.1 GCA_003223115.1 Acidobacteriota bacterium | reverse complement strand
TCATAGACCGGCTCACCGGAGACACGCGCGATGCCTATGTGTTTGTGGCGGTGCTGGGCGCCAGCAGCTACACCTATGCCGAAGCCACATGGACGCGCGGCTTGCGGGACTGGATCAGCTCGCACGTGCGCGCTTTTGATTTCTTTCAAGGTTGCACACGGCTGGTGGTGCCGGACAACTGGAAGTCAGGCGTGAAACAGCCCTGTTATTACGAGCCGGAATTGAATCGGACGTACAACGATCTGGCGTTGCACTATGGAGTAGGCATTCTGCCGGCGCGGCCCTATCATGCCCGCGATAAGGCCAAGGTCGAAGCCGGAGTGCAGGTCGTACAGCGCTGGGTGCTGGCTGCCTTGCGCAAACGGCAGTTCTTCAGCCTGGCCGAACTCAACGAGGCCATTGGCGAGTTGATCGGAAAGCTCAATCGGCGCCCCTTTCACAAGCTGCCCGGCACGCGCGAGGAACTTTATCGCAGCATCGATGTGCCGGCCCTGCAGCCGCTGCCCGCGCAGCCCTACGTGTTCGCGGAATGGAAACGGGCCCGCGTATCGATCGATTATCACATCGATCTGGAACGGCATTACTACAGCGTTCCGTATCAACTGGTCGGCAAGGAAGTCGAGGTGCGCTACACGGGGACGACGGTAGAGATCCTATATCAGGGCAAGCGTGTAGCTTCGCATGCGCACAGCAACCGTCCGGGCAAGCACTCCACAGTTCCGGAACATCGGCCCAAAGCGCATCAGAAGTACCTGGAGTGGACGCCTTCGCGGATCGTGGAATGGGCGGCCACGATCGGACCCTTCACGGCGCAACTGGCAGGGATGATCATGGCTGAACGGCCCCATCCGGAACAGGGCTATCGCTCCTGCATGGGTTTGATCGGGCTGGGACGGCGCTACGGCAAGGACCGGCTGGAAGCGGCTGCCCAACGCGCCATCCATCTCCAGGCGCACACGTATCAGAGCATGAAATCGATTCTGGAGCGGGGCCTGGACCGGCAAACGGTGGTGGAGTCGGTGACGCTCACGCCGCCAGTGGAACATGCTAACATCCGCGGCGCCGGTTACTACGCCGGCTCGCTGTTTGAGGAGGTGGCCGAATGATGAATCAGCAAACGCTGGATCGGCTGCACTCCCTGCGCTGGTTGGGGCTGGCCGAGGCTTGGCGCCAGCAGATGGAGATGCCGGAGGTCGCCTCGCTGAGTTTCGACGAGCGCTTCAGTCTGCTGGTGGACCAGCATTGGACTTGGCGGGAAAACCAGGCCATGGCACGTCGCCTGAAGAAATCCAAGCTGGACGCCGAGCCTTGCGTGGAAGATATCGATCTCCGGCATCCCCGCGGGTTGGATCGTTCGTTGATCCGCACCCTCAGCAACTCGCAATGGGTGGCCCAACATCACTCCCTGCTATTTACGGGCCCGACCGGGATAGGCAAGTCGTGGTTAGCACAGGCCCTGGCACAGAAGGCCTGCCGGGATGGATACACCGTGTGGTATCGGCCGGTTCCGAAATTGTTCCGGGATCTGATGATCGCGCGTGCCGATGGAAGCTTGGGTCGGGTGTTGGAAACCATCGCCCGCACGGATGTCCTAGTAGGGGATGACTTCGCCATGGCTCCGCTGAACGAGCAGGAACGCCGCGATTTCCTAGAGATCTGCGATGACCGGTATAACCGCCGCTCTACGATCCTGACCAGTCAGTTGCCAGTGGCCAGTTGGCACCAACAGATTGGCGATCCCACCGTAGCCGACAGCATTCTCGACCGTCTGGTGCACAACGCCTATCGCATCGAGCTGTCCGGTGACTCCCTCCGCAAGAAGAAAGGCCGGGGCTCATCGGGGGATCAGCCGGGAGGTGGCGCATGAGCACAGCCCGGTTAATTCTCAAGCAGCCCAGCGGCTGGTTTGCGGCCGGACGGGAAGTGGCGCAGGCGCTGGCCTTGCTCTCCGACGGAGCCTTCAAGCTCTACATCCACCTCTGCTTAGAGGCGGACCGGCACACGGGCCGAGTGGGGATCGAAATGGCCGAGTGGATGCGCGTCTTGCGCAAAGATCCGGCGTCGATCGAAGCCGCCTTCGGCGAGTTGCAGGGCCATGACATATGCCAACGCCACAACCATCACGTGGAAATCTGTGACCGCTTCTGGCCGTATCAGAAACAGATCGCCGTAGCCACCGCTCATGTGCAGGCGGAGTTTTTGCGGCAGGCGCGGGCAGCCTTTCTGGCGCCGGCGTGCGTGCGCTCCGCATTCACCTCGGCTGACGAAAAGCTGGCCTTGAAGCTGGGCCATCGCGGGGTGACATTGGAACAACTGCGCCAGGCCATTTGGTTAGGATGCGTTCGCAAATATGCGGCCATGTTGAACGGTCAAACACGGCTGCCCATCACCAGCTTGGCGTACTTCGCATCCTTAATAGATGAGGTCACCCAGCCCCAGATCCCCGTCAGCTACTGGGACCATGTGCGCCGCAAAATGGAGGAAATGGAAAAGCGCTGGTTACAAACCGCGAACTCGGTGCCGAAAACGGATGTCGGTCCCGCGGAACCATCGCTGCCAGAGATGCTCTGACCACCCGTGGGGCAACGGATCGGTTGCCCCACTTTGGTCGAAACTGCGCCCCACTTCGTTCGAAACTGCGCCCCATTTCCCGTCGAAACCGTGCCCCACCTTTGGTCGAAATCGCGCCCCACTTCGATCGGAACTCTTATCCCGAAACAGAGACGAGATGATGATGATGGAAACGAAATGATGCCGATTGCGATTGCCCTCACCAACCACAAAAATCTTGACCCAAGTGGGGCACTTCGGAGATCATAGCTGTAACCAGCGTCGCTTCGCCCTGACGCTGCCCCACTTGCATCGGAATCGGTGCCCCACTTCATCGGAATACGCACAGCAACACCAAGCTCTTGCAAAACCCCCAGATTCGTGGAGCCCTGCGGCAGCTACAAACCGCTCGCAGGTTTGTGCCAACGAGCTCCTGGTAGGCGACGCCCTTCGCATCGATCTCGGTGCGCGCGAAATCGTACCGGGCGAGCTCAACAACCAGGAATCCTAGCGCTCTGTCGGACAGCGTGATCTCTTCATTGCCACGAAAAATGGGATTCTCGGAATCAGGCCCGTATTTTTCCTTTTCGGCGAAAAGAGGTTCAATCCGAGCGCGGATAGCTTTTCCGCCCTCAGCGGTGAAGAGCTCTTTCGGTAGTGCGTAGAAGCGTCGCTTAACACCCTCGGCTCGCTCGTCATGCATCTTTGCGAATATCAGATAAAGGAACTGCCAGAAGGCGCCTTGATCCAAGGAAATC
>QHXW01000161.1 GCA_003223115.1 Acidobacteriota bacterium | reverse complement strand
TGCGGATCGAAGAAGTTGAAGCCGCGATAAGTTGCGGTCGTTTTCTTCCACCGGTTGAGAGATCTTGTTGAGCTTGTCGGTGCCGGCCTTGTCCTCTTCGATGGTCGAGATGAACTCCAGGTATCGCCGGTTGGCAGCCAGCAACAGTTCGCGCCATGGGTCCAGGCTGTAGATGGTCTTCTTCATCTCTGCCCAGGCCATGCGGCTGGTGCCGTCCTGGTGTTCTACCTCGCGGTAGTGCTTGAAGTAAGGAGACGTTCACCACCGTGGTCTCCATCCGCAGGATCAGCCGGAACTTGTCATACATCTGGATCGACACCGGCCCCATGGTGTGTTTGATGCGCGTCCCCTCGATACGTGTGTTGAACCGGTTGCCCATCTCATCCTGCCGCTAACTTCTGGGCCTGCTCCAAGTCGGCAATCCAGCCGAAGGCGTTGTCCAGCACACGATACTCGCTCGGTCAGAAGTTCAACGCCCATTCGGGCATCATAACGGATATCCTGTTGGTTCCGGCTTTGCCGGGTTAGGACATTTGAGTCGGAAAGGTTGGGGTATGGGTCAACCGGCCAGGCTGCAGCCGCAATGCGGTAGCCACAAAGCGCGTGCTGTGACGGCCTCGACGGTTCGATCAGGCGGCCCGAGATCCGATCGCAATGCGGTAGGCACAACGCCGCTCGCCAGAGACCATGTGCTCGATGCGTTCCACATTGACGTTACGGCCCAGCACGGTGCGGAAAAGCTCGAGTTCCGTCGAGCAGAAACCTTGACACACGGTTGCCGCGGCGCAGATTGGACAATGGTTCTCGATGAAGAGAAAGCCGCCTTTGCCATCGCGCTTGACCTCGGCCATATAACCTTCCTCGGTTCGGATGCGAGCGAGCCCGCGGAGTTTGTCCTGCAAGGGGAGCGAATGTGGAATTCGCTTCAGATAATCGGCCTGCTGTCTTGAGCCGCGTGATTCCAGAACACGCTTGAGCCCAGCCTCGCCAAATGCGTCCCTCAATGCGTCGATGAGGGCCACGCTCAGTTCCGCATAGGCGTCGGGGAACAGCCGGTCGGCGTCACGGGTCAGTTGCCAGTACTTGGCAGGCCGGCCTACGGGCACCGGTCGCTCTTCCGCCGTCACCAGCTTCTCCTCCTGCAACTGATACAGATGCTGGCGCACCGCCATGGCCGTAAGGTCAAGCCGCGCCGCGATTTGCGTGGCATCCATAGGCCCCCGGGTCTTCAGCAGCTTGACGAGGGCCCGGCGCGTCTTCGACTGGCCGGCCGGGGTGATCGCGCGAACCATCACCCTTCTTTTTTAAACAGAATCCTTTACAAAGTCAAAGGCATCAGTCACGTGAGAGTAAATAAGGAACATTTTTTATAAACTTGAAGGGAGCACCAAAATGGCTGTCAATCTCCAATCCACGGCCACCCACAATCTGGGTGCGCGGGATGCGGGTCCGCCCCAGCCCTTCGCCGGCCTTCGGGTTGCCATAACCGGCGGCACATTGGGCCTGGGACTGGCGCTCGTCCGGGAGTTCCCGCGGCGCGCGCGTGGCCTTCGTGGCCCGGGGCGCCAGACGTGTCGAGAGCGTCATGCAGGAACATCCAGGCGCACACGGAATTGTGGGCGATGTTTCAGTAAAAGATCACATCTATCCCATTGCGATGCAGATCGCGGGCGAACTCGGCGGGCTCGACGTTCTCATTAATAACGCCTCCGATCTCGGACCAACCCCGCTGGCTTTACTCGGCGATACCGAGTGCGAAGACCTAGCTTAGCTAGGCTAGAGCATGCTCTCTCCACGAATGTGGTGGGGCCGTTTCGATTGACGAAAGCGCTGCTGGGGGAGCTCACGGCCTCGGCCCGGGAAGGTCACAGACCGGTGGTGCTGAATATTTCGAGCGACGCGGCGATCAATCCCTATCCCGGCTGGGGAGCTTATGGCGCGAGCAAGGCTGCCTTGCACCATCTGACGCGAATCTGGAACGAAGAGCTCGCTGCAGAAGGCGGGCGTTTTATGTCACTCGATCCCGGCGACATGGACACGCCGATGCACGCGGTCGCTGTGCCGGACGCCGACCCAACCACTTTGAAACGGCCGGAAACAGCGGCGCGCGAACTGGCCGACGCCGTCGCAGCGGTGGTCGCGCTCCACGCGAACGGGTGATGAACGGAGGCGCACGATGATTGCAGCTTCCGAGCCCACGCAACGTCCCCCTGATGCAAGGTTGCTGGTTGTCAACCCCGGCGGTCTCATCACGCACGCGCCGCGCGCCGGCCTTGTTGGATTTATGCGCCCGGGCGATCTGGTCGTCGCCAATGACGCTGCGACCTTGCCAGCGAGCCTCGTAGGTGAGCACGTGCCGACTGGAGAACCGATCGAGGTGCGGCTTGCGGGACGGCGCTCACTCGCTGTGGAAGACGTGCACGAGTTCTCAGCGATCCTGTTCGGCGCGGGAGATTTTCATATGCGCACCGAAGACCGGCCAGCGCCTCCGCTCGCGCCTCCCGGCGATCGATTGGAGCTCGGACCGCTTCGGGCCACGGTCGGAAGGTTACTGGGCCATCCCCGGCTGCTCTCCTTGCGCTTCGATGGCTTGCCGGATGAGATCTGGGCTGGACTGGCGCACCACGGCCGTTCGATTCAATATGCGCACGTACCTACGCCGCTCGCACTTTGGGATGTCTGGGCGCCGATTGCCGGACCACCGGTCGCGTTCGAACCGCCGTCCGCCGGCTTCACGCTCGACTGGCGCATGCTGGCAGAAATGCGCACGCATGGCGTTGCGTTCGCCACGATCACGCATGCTGCCGGAATCTCATCCACCGGCGATGCCGAACTGGACCGCCGATTGCCGTTCGACGAACCGTACTGAATTCCGGAGTCAACCGCTGTGGAAATCCAGCGCGCACGAGCGCGCGGCGAACGCGTTATGGCAATTGGGACCACCGTCGTACGTGCACTTGAAGACGCAGTAGGGCTTGATGGGCGGCTCAGAGCCGGGGAGGGTCTGGCGACGCAACGCATCGGCCCTGCAAGCCAACTTCGTGTGGTCGATGCGATTCTCTCGGGGACTCATGAGCCCGGCACCAGCCATTACGAACTGCGGCGAGCGTTTGCTAATGACACTACACTTCAGCACGCGACCCAGGAACTCGAAGCGCTGAACTATCGAACACACGAATTCGGCGATTCGGTTTTCATGGCGCGAAAAGCGACTGTGGAAGACCTCGTGGCCGAGTGAGCCACTCGGCGTGGCAGTACGAGCTACGATGGCCCCTACGTGATAACATCACGCACAGCGCGAAAGGCCGCAGGAAGTTCGTAATGAGTCTCAAGCCACTACCGTTTTGCTCGGGTCTCGAGCAATACCAGAAACAAGCCGAGGAACTGCTCGAAGCGCACAGAGCGGGCGATCCCGATGCCATCCGGGCGATCCACGAAAAACATCCCCGTTTCCTGGACTCAAAGATTCCATGGCTGCCAAACAACTTGCCGGACTCTGAGATTCGAAACTCCGCATTCGACCTTGCCGATGCGCAACTCACCATCGCCCGCTGGTACGATTTCCGGGATTGGCTGGCGCTTCAGGAATACGTCGAAGCCGTCACTCGGGAGAATTCTCCTGTCGCAAAATTTGAAATGGCCGTGGAAGCGGTTATCAGCGGTGACGTCGGCACTCTTGCGTCGCTGCTGCGCGAAAATCCGGAATTGGTTCGTACGCGTTCGACGCGTATCACGCACTTTGACCCGCCCGTGCATCGGGCCACGCTCCTTCATTACGTGGCTGCCAACGGCGTCGAAGGTTACCGTCAGAAAACTCCGCAAAATGCCGTTGAAGTCGCGACGATGCTGCTCCAGGCAGGCGCTGAAGTCGACTCAGTAGCGGACCTCTATGGCGGACAGTGCACCACCATGGCCCTGTTGGTGTCGAGCTGCCACCCCGCCCAAGCCGGCGTGCAAGTTGCACTGACCGAAGCACTGCTGGATTTTGGCGCGGCCATTGAGGAGCGTGGCTCCGGTAAGTGGGTATCGCCGCTGATGACCGCTCTGGCGTTCGGCTATCAAAGCGCCGCCGAAGCACTCGCGAAACGCGGCGCGCGAGTGGATAACATCGGCGCTGCAGCCGGCTTGGGGAGGCTCGCCGAAGCACGTCAATTGCTGGCGACGGCGGACCGAGAGAGCCGGCACCGAGCGCTCGCGATCGCCGCGCAACACGGGCACGCCGATATCGTAAGGCTGCTCCTCGACGCGGGCGAAGACCCAAACCGGCACAACCCTGACGGAAATCATTCCCACTCGACGCCGTTGCATCAGGCCGTTATAGCTGGCCATGACGCAGTTGTCCGACTACTGGTCGAGCGTGGTGCGAGGCTGGACATCAAGGACACCATTTATCAAGCCACGCCGCTTGGCTGGGCCATCTACGGGAGGCAAAGCGAGATTGAGAAGCACCTTCGCGCCCACGGAGCCAAGACGGCGGGAGAGCTTGAGCAGTAGTTCCTTCTAAACCGCACGGCATGTGTTCCTCTCGCCGCGGTCTCCTAGCTAGACAATCGGTTTCGGAAAGCGTTAGGCGCGGCTGAGAGCTGGTGACCCGCAGGCCACGCAAAAGTGAGCCGCCGTTTGGATCTCTGCTCCGCACTTCGCGCAGTATTCCGGCACCTGTTCCTGATCGCGAGCCGGGCGGCGATCCAGCGAAAACGCCAGCCCCTCCATATCGCTGAGCACACCCCAAATGTTCGAAATGATAAAGTTCCTGGTCCACCATTGGTAGGAGTCGTAGCCTGCTTCAAGAAAAAAACCGCCCTCGTCACCCATCTTCACACCCACGGTGCTGACTCTGTGCTGCTGTGTTAGCGACAGAATCCGCGACCGAACTTCGGGTTGGCGTACCCATGCAATCAAAGTCGGAGTCAAACAATAAGCTGGACAATTGTTTGAGGCGAGCGTATTTTAGGGTGGATGATCAGGTCCACGCAAGAGCGGTCCGATTCGGGGACTGAAAGACGATGGCTGAAGGTGTTTCGCACCTTGAATGAGTTTCAGGCGAGGCTGTTCGCCGCAGTTAAGGCGTTGGATTTGGGGCGGGGCGGCATTAGTCGCTTGGCGGCGTTGACGGGGCTCACGACGATTACCAAAGCAGTCGAGGAGTTGGGAAGCGGCGCCAAGCTGGTGAACCCCGGCGAAGGCCGGGTGAGGCGAGATACAGCTCCGACGCCACAAAGTTCATCCAGCATGGAACTACACAATCTCACCTCGCCAACGCGCGTGATCCCTGCAGCGATTGGTCCATATTATTTCTTAACTTCCCCAAAGCTTCAGGATTGTCGCTGGCAAAAAAGAGGTGCCTCTCCAATTCGGCCTCACCGACACTGACATTTTGGTCAGTGACGTAGCGCCCAACCAGATAATCCAAGTGCCCTCCCCTTTTGATTACTTTGACCGTGAACGTCCACCGGGATTCGCAGTCCAGGTCAATGAGGAATCGGTCTTGATTTATCCTCGCGGTCGGGAATCTCCGCCAAGCGAGGTCGATCTTTCTGCCCTGAAAGTGGGCGGATGCTTCAGTAAGGAGAAGGAGGACGATCCATTTCTGCCTTACCCCTTGTCCTCCGCTACGCCCGAATGGCTCATTCAGAATGGATGCTACTTGCGCTACGAGAGCCTGACTGCTCCCTTCTTCAAAACGATCAAACAGCGCTGCCGCGATGAACAAAACGGCCGCGATACTCAAAATTTCACCGATACCGGGAAGAAAGGAGGTCTGCTTGTGCTGGTACTTCTCCAGTTCACCCAGTAAGTGAAATGCCCGCAGATACTCGTCGATGTGAGGGTTGCCGCTCGGCGGGATGCGGCCTGCATACTCGAACAGCAGCAGCATTGCCAGGATCGGCAGAAACAGCGCCGCCATTCTCGAATACAGGCGCTTCATAGCACCGCCGCCATTCCCCGGAATCGCTTCGCATAGTCGCGAGATGCATCCAGGGACGCGCGGCTGACCTCAATGCCGGTGTGCTGGCTGCTCACAGATTCAAAGCCGACTTTCACCGTGGTCACCAGCACCCGCCGCCATGCCGCCCGCGCTAGTGCCTAGTTCCTAGTAGGACCCGCGCGATTGTCTTGATACTTCAATTCTCAGTGACCACTGGACCCGAGTTCAGCAATATCTTTGGTCTACAGGTTTGCACGCCCGGGGGTCGCTAGACCCGCGTTTTACCTGGGCTTCCGCCGGCCTGGCCGCCTATCGTTATCCCGACTGGATCCCACCGGGTCACCTCCGGGTCACCCTGGATCCGGGTTGTTCATATTCCCTACCCGCAGAAAACGCAGGACTGGCTTGCGTGGACCACACTGCTGGTGCGAACGACCGGAGAGCCGATGGATCTGGCGCCGGCGGTGCGAAACGCGATCTGGGGACTCGACAAAAACCAACCGGTCGCCGAGATCGGCACGCTTGAAGAGGCGCTTTCGCGCTCCACAGCGGTGCCCCGCTTCACCACCTTCGTCATCGGCGTGAGGCTTTGCGCTCCTCATCGCGATAGTTGGCGTTTACGGACTTCTGGTACACGGTTGCTCAGCGAATGCCGGAATTAGGGATCAGGCTGGCGCTCGGCGCATCGCCGCCGCAGGTCTTCTGGCTGCTGCTGCAGCAGACAATGATTCGCGTGCTCGCGGGTATTATGGGTGGGCTGCTGGGCGAGTGGTGGTTGGCGCGATGGCTGGAGAGCCTTCTTTTCGGCGTGCGCCCGCACGATCCTGCCACCTTCGCCGTTGTCGCGAGCGTATTAGTCCTGGCCTCGCTGGCGGCCGTGCTCGCCCCGTGCCGGCGTGCTATGAAGATCGCGCCGACCACCGCGCTAAGGTGGGAGTGACGATCCGACTGGCGGTCCCGATCGGGCGGAGCGCTCGGCTCCGAACGGGGTCTCGATTGCTGCGATATATCACCAGCACAAATGCCGGGAGAAGCGCCGCTCCGTCGCGCGGCTCGAAGTGCGTCAGGCGGTTAGTGTGATACTCTGCGGTCTGATGCTCGAGGAGAGAGCCATGAAGGCCAGAATATTGGTTGTTTTTTTGATGATGTTGGCGATACCGATATGCGCTCCCCCACAAGACGCCGTGGTGGCCGAAATGAGCAAAGAGGAATCGGCTAAGGCTTCCGAACTATACCGCCGACTGACGGCTGCACAGGCGGAATGGGAGACCTTTAAAGACACAATTCGTGATAAGTACGGTCCGAACCTAGCAAAAGTCGTGGGGGAAAGCCGCCGGACTATGCTCATGAAAGGGGAAGGAACGGAAATTCCAATGCCAGAAGAATGGGCGGCGGGAATTGAGTTCTCGACGGATTTTCGCTTCGCCCTAGCGAAGAGTAAGCAGTAACGGCCCAATTGCACAAGATAAACGGGGTCGACTGAAGTCCATCAGCCCACACAAAAAAGAGCTGCCAGACTTGCGTCCGACGCTGCCCAAAGATGTTCTTGTCAGCACTGCCGGAAATCCAGAGTCGCAGCGATTGGGCATTTTGCGCTTATGGAGGCGGAGAAAACGCGGCAAGCCTGTTGCTGATCAACAGTAGAAACATGTCGGGCGCCCCCGGCGGAGCAGGCGATGTAACGCCTGCGGAACCTGGCTGAAACGTGGCCAGCGACACTTGCGCCGCACGAATCACTGCGCCTGGTTCCCAAGACTACGAAGCCACTGGGCTTCGTCGGGCTGAACCAAGAAGCTATTGCCGGCTGCGCTGACACCACATGTAAGCGAATCCTTGGAGTACCCAGTGTGGAGAAAGCCGCCAACGTACTTAACTTAGCGGAGATCAGGTCCAGCGTGAGCTGATCATCTGGCTTCAAATCGGCCAGGTTCCAACTAGCGTGGATGCTGCCGCCGCCTTGGCTGATGAGCAGCACCTGGTCGCTATTATAGGTGACCGCTGCCGTGGATCCGGCAGGGAGCAGGACACGGAAAACAGTGCAACATTTCCATCAGAGCCGCTCAAGCTATAGGAGGAAGCAAGGCAGTTTCCTGGGGAGTCGCCTAGCTAAGCTAGGACCCCACCAGGAATGTTCGCGGGAATATTCCTGAAGCAGCCGTTGGCGCCATCGATTCGGAAGTTCAGTGTCGCATCGTTGGCCACCGCGCCGTAGACGTCCAGGCTAATGAGCGAGGCGGTAGCGCTGATTTGTGGACTAATAGGACTGTTGTAATGTAAGCTTGCCGCTCGCAAAAGCTGAGCGTCGAGTGTGGCGCACGCCAACCGGACGCCAGAAGGCTGAGGTTCGACGCGTCGTAATCGCTCAACCACGCCCTGGCAACTGGCCGACTTGCCCATTGGAAATCGCCTGAGGCTGTCCACCAGTCTCGGAATCGAAACTGAGTGCGGCCACTCGTCCCACCTTGATCCAGCCGTTCGACTAATGCCGCGGACAACCCGAACTCGCTGGCGCATGGTGAATTTGAAGAGCCGACCGAAAGCGTAGGCGGTGTGCTGAATTGCACGTCACCTCGGATGAAGACCTCGAATCGCGCCTCGCCCGACACCGAGACGGTAATCGGCACGTAACAACCCGCCGGAACGGTGGACGGCAGATAGAAATTGTTGCCGAGGTTGACGACGCCCGGAGCCTCGGCATCTGAACCTGATGGCAGCGGTCCCAAGCCGGTGCCCCATAAGACCAGCGCCTGGCCGGGAGCTGCGGGATGCATCAGGCCATTGAGCGAAACGCCGGAGTTGTTGTACTGCTGCAGCATTGCCGGCCCGAAGCCAAGTTGGCTGTGGGTAAATGCGGCGAACCGCGAGGTCAATACCTGAATCGATCCCGGCCCGCTCTGTACACCGTTCACGTCCACGTAAACGATCTGCAGCCCTTCCTGCACAGCAGAAGGCAAAATCGCGTTAATTTGATCAGGAGAGACGTAGAGTATAGAGTAGGCTGACCGTAACTGTGACGCCGTTCAATGATGTGGGGCAGCGGCAGACGGGATGCGCTGGCCACCGATGGCGCCAGATTCGTTCCGTATGAATAGGCTGCCTCTCGCCAGCCCGAATTCACTCGCACCAGTTATCGGCAGCGCCGGCTATGGCACCCATGACCGGGCCCGTCTGAGCCTGGCTTAGCGCTGCGGCGAGAAAAAGAATCGGAACGAAGAGAGAGCGAGCAATCATGATGTCCCGCAACTGCACAGGTGCGTCGTAAGAAATGGGTTGTGCACGCTCGATACCCATCCGGCATCATAGTTTTCATCGAATTCCGCATGCGATGGCTTCTCACTTGCTCCTTGGGTGGCCACAATTGTGGCGAAGCGCCACGCCAGACGTCGCTAAACCGGACTGACCGTCCACCCGACGGGCGTCACTTCCGAGCGCGGCATTTCACGAACATGCGGAACGTGCCCGCCGGGTGCGTCAGAGATCAGCCACGATTTGAGCCTCGCGCGCCGTCGTCCCGGACACCGATCTGCCGGAAATCCAAAATCAGTTAGATTAGTGGTGTGATCCGATACGCTGCACTGCTATTGCTCGCCACCGCCGGGTTCGCCCAGACGGATTGGCCTTCCTACGGGAACGATCCTGGCGCGATGCGGTATTCCACCTTGCGGCAGATTCGTGCAGGCAATGTCGAACGACTGAAGCTCGCGTGGACGTTTCGTACCGAAAAGCCGGGATCGGAGGCCGTGCCAATTGTTATGCACGGCGTGATGTACGTGACGGCCCCGGATGGCGTCTACGCGCTGGTGCCCGAGAGGGGCGAGTTGCTCTGGAAGTACGCCGCGACTCCGATGGCACTGCGAGGCTTGGCTTATTGGCCGGGCGCCGGCGGACTTCATGCGCGCGTGTTCGCGGGCAACGGGCATTCCCTGCTGGCGCTCGATGTGACCACGGGGAAGCCCGCGCCAGGATTTGGGGACGAGGGCCGGTTGGATTTAAAGCAGGGCGTCTTGGGCGATTTGAAGGACGGGCAGTATGCCTTGGATTCGCCGCCTGCCGTGTTTGACGATGTCGTCATTACGGGTTGCACCAATGGTGAGGGCTCGCCCAGCGCGGGCGCGTATGGCGACGTTCGGGGCTGGGATGCGAAGACGGGGAAGCTGTTGTGGACCTTTCACACGGTGCCGCGGCCGGGGGAAGCGGGATCGGAGACGTGGCCTTCCGATGGCTGGAAGAATCGATCTGGCGCCAATGCCTGGGGGTTCCTCACGATCGACGTGAAACGGGGGATCGTGTATGTGCCGCTGGGTGCGCCGACCTCCGACTTTTATGGCGCGGACCGGATCGGGGACGGGCTGTATGGGAACTCGCTGGTGGCGCTCGATGCACGAACGGGCGAAAAGAAGTGGCACCAGCAACTGGTGCATCACGACATTTGGGATTATGACTTGTCCGCGCCGCCGGCGCTGTTCGATATTCGCCGTGGAGGGCGCGTCATTCCGGCCGTCGCGCAGATCACCAAGATGGGTTTGCTGTTTGTGTTTGACCGTGTGACCGGGGAGCCGGTTTACGGCGTGGAAGAACGACCGGTGCCCCAAACGGCAATACCGGGCGAAGTGACAGCGAAGACTCAGCCGTTTCCAGTGAAGCCTCCGCCGTTGGGGAAGAATACGTTTCGCCTGGAGGAGATGTATAACCGGTCGCCGGAGCACGCACGCTTTTGCAAAGAATTGTTTGAAACATATCAGATGAAGATCGGCGAGCCGTACACACCGCTGCCGCTTGAAGGAAACGCGCTGTTTTTTCCGAGTACGCTGGGCGGCGGAAATTGGGGCGGGGTGTCGGTTGATCCGGCGCTTGGTTTGCTATTTGTGAACGTGATGAACGTGGCGCAGTGGGGGCACATGGAGAAGCGGGGTTCGGAGTATGTACGGAAGTCAGCATACGGGCCCTACGCGCGGTTTTGGAATCGAGAGACGCGGATACCGTGCCAGAATCCGCCGTTTGGGGAGCTGATCGCGGTGGATTTGGCCTCGGGAGACATTGCCTGGCGATCGGTACTCGGGCGGATTGAGGCGCTCGAAGCGATCGGGGTGCGAAATACAGGGTCAGTGAATCTGGGCGGAAGCATAGCGACGGCGGGCGGTGTCGTATTTATCGGGGCGACGAATGATTCCCGGTTCCGGGCGTTTGATTCGAGGACAGGAAAGCTGCTTTGGGAACAGAAGGTCGAAGCCAGCGGCCATTCGATCCCGATTACCTACATGGGGCGCGACGGGCGACAATACGTGGCTCTAATGGCAGAGGGCGGCGGAGATTTTCTGAATGGAGGCATGAGTAATACCTTGGTTGCCTACGCGCTGCCGGATGTCAAAACGAAACCTTTGCCGGCTTCGGTTGCGAAGGCGGTGGCTGCGGCGGCCGAGGCCAGGCGTGGGCAGCCGAAAGTGGGGGCCTTCGCGCCGGTAGCGTTACCGAAGGGCGGCGAGAAAGCGCTTGTCGAGAAGACCTGCGGGACTGTCTGTCATTCGGTGGAGGTGGTGACCAGCCAGCGGATGAATGAGATCGAATGGAATGAAGTGGTGCAAGGCATGGTGGCTCGCGGAGCGCCAGCCTCGGACGCGGAGATCAAAGTGATCGTGGATTACTTGGCGAAGACGCTGGGGCGCTGAGGATGTGCGCTGGGGCTTGGTGGTAGACCAGCAAAGGGCATGTCACGGAGTTCTGCCTCGTCGCTTGGAAAGGAATACTGCTGATGTCCCCACGCCTGATTTCGCTTACGCTGGTCGTCCTCTCAACTGGAGTTTGTCAGGTCTCGACGCGCCAGAACTGGGCAGAGAGCCGCTGGAAGGCGCAATGGATTGACTGTCCGGATGCCCCTCAGCGTGATGTCGGCGTGTTTCACTTTCGCAAGGGCGTGAGCCTGGCTGAGCAACCGAAGAATTTCATCGTTCACGTCAGCGCGGACAATCACTTCATCCTCTATGTCAATGGTTCGCGTGCCGGCATCGGACCTGCCGCAGCGATCTGGCTCATTGGCGCTACGAGACATTAGACCTCGCGCCGTTGTTGCGACAGGGTAGCAACACAATTGGCGCCACGGTCTGGAATTTCGGGACAAGCGCTCCAGTCGCACAAATGACTTCGCAAGCCGGCTTTATTCTTCAAGGAGAGCGAATCCGAGCAGGGTGCGAACACCGACTCCTCATGGTAGGTCGAGGCCGAAATCCAGCATGGCATCATGCCGCCCCCGCTCGCTCTCCAGCACGCGGAAGGGATGACCGTCCAGGATCTCCTGCTCGACACGCGCACGATCTTTGAGCCAGAAGCGGAGACCGCAACCGTCCACCACCGCGGGCATCGCCACATCGCGAGGCGCCATCACCCAGAATATGGTGACAGAGGCGGCACCGAATGCCCAGCCAAATCGACAAAAAACAATGAAAATGTTTTATCAGGACTGTGCCCGCTGCAACTGTTTCCAGCGCTGTTCCAGGGTGGCGGTAATCTGCCGCCAAGCCCTGAGGTTCTGCTGGAAGGCACGCTACGCGGCGCAGTGCTGGCGCACTGTGTCCAGGTCTTCCTTTTTGACGTGGGTCAGCTTCGAACGGCCGTGCTCGGTGCGGGATAGATAGTAAGCGGGGGAGGTGCGCGGCGAGTTGCCGGCGCCCAGGAATCGTTTGATCAGCGAAGCGGAAAGCATCGACTGCGGCTGCATCAGTTTGGATTCCAGAGACCGACGTTGTGCTTGCAGTGTGCGGATTTCCGCCCGCAGTTGATCGCCCAGCTCAGGCATGTATCAGTTGTACTATAGATTCACTGATACAAAACAGGTCTTCTCGCCACTCCTCAATGAATTCTTTTCTCGGAGATATCTAACCGCTCGGATTGCAATTTGTTGCGGGACTCTCGATACTTCAGGCGTTTACGGCGAGTGATCCGGAATTGGCAAAGATTTGGAAAGTCGGTTGGCGTACCGCGCGGCTGTGCGCGCACGACACGTACATGGACACTCCCTACTGGGAACGATTGCAGTACGTGGGCAATACGCGTTTGCAGGCGCTTGTTTCCTATGCCGTCGCCGACAGGCTCGCTCGCCAAGCCATTGATGCCATCGATGATTCGCGAATTCCGGACGGCATCACGCAAAGCCGCTACCCGTCACAATTGCCCCATATGATCACCGCATTTTCGCTGATGTGGGTGGGTATGGTACACGATTTCTGGATGCATCGCGATGATCCGGAGTATGTGCGCAGGCATCTGCCAGCAACACGGACTGTGCTTGACTGGTTTATTCAACACCAGCGCGCCGACGGCCTTCTGGACCGGGTGCCGTGGTGGCCCTTTGTCGACTGGACTGATGACTTCGAGTCTGGAGTGCCGCCCCAGGAGACTGACGGCGGATCGGCTCCGATGACGCTTCAATTCATCGAAGCGCTTCGCAATGCGGCAGAGCTCGAGCGTCACTTTGGCGACACAGCGCGCGCCCAAATGTATGCCACGCGCGCCGATCGGACGGCCGGTATTATCCGCACACTGTGCTGGAACGAAAAGCTGGGTCTTATCGCGGACACGCGGGGCCAATCGCATTTCAGCCAGCACACTAATTCACTCGCGGTCTGGCTGGACGTTATTCCACCGGAACAACAGAAACCAGTCATGGGTGCTCGCGGCCGGCGGCTCACCCGGAACGAACGCGGCGATGTCCAAAACCAGCTACTACTTTCTGTTCTTTACGTCGCCCGGGCTCTGGAGCATGCCGGCATGGCGGACCAGTACCTAACCTAGCGATCCTGGCTCCCTGGCGCAAGATGCTGCAGCTCGACTTCACCACCTGAGCGGAGACACCCGAGCCGACGCGTTCCGATTCCCATGCATGGAGTTCGCATCCGAATTACGATCTGTTGCGATTGGTGGCAGGATCCGCGCAGCCGCACCGGGATTTTCGCAGATCGTCATCGAGCCGCACCTGGGGACGTTACACAACGTGAGGGCCTCTTTGCCGCATCCGAAAGGCCATATCGACGTCCCGTTTGCGGTATCGGCCAATGGCACAGACGCAACAATCAACTGTCCCGATGGAGTGCCGGCTATGTTGATCTGGCATGGCAAAGCGTACACATTGCATGCCGGAGCTCAGACGCTGCGCTTGCCGTGAAGTCAGACACCCCCCCGCGAAGCGGGTGGCTTGATGAGCAACGGACGGTCCCTAGCGGGAACGTCTCTGGCGGCAGAAACCTCTATTCGACCGGTTCTTTGTTTCCAAGGACTTGCACCGAGGTTCCTGGAGAGTTGGGCCGCCTCAAGGGCGGTTGGGCCACGGATTTAGGCGTCGCGCGTTGCGCACCTCATTGGTTAGTTCAGAATTGACCGGCTGCTCCATCCGCTGCATCCTGTTCGCTGGATGTATGTGGATACTGCGTAACCGCGGGCCCAGAAGTGCTCGCCGGTGAAGTTTCGTTCTCTACCACACTGGCGGGCGATCGCGATGGCGCTTTTCCCTTTCAGAAAGCCGATCACAGATGCCACCGGGTGCTTGGGTGGAATCGCTAGGCACATATGGACCTGGTCCGACATCAGGTGGCCTTCGATGATCTGGCATTCCTTCTGTCGGGCTAGCTTAGCTACCCCACGGTCGTGCAGCAAGGCGCGGGTGCACTCATGGCTTTATGGCCAATCAAAGCATCGCGTAAAGCTAACTTTGCCACGATGCACTTTCACGGTACATGATTTCTTTTTGAATGTTCTGGAGCTAACCGGCCAACTCTGTCTGCACCTCGGTTGTCAACGTAAGCGATCTTAGAATCAAACAGATTGGCAGGTTAACTACTGGTTGACCGGTCTAATGTGTGTCCGAGCCATTAACCTCATGAGTCCACGTGATATCCAAGCTGCGCGGGCACATCATTGGCCGGTCAACCAGCAAAAAATGCAGGCGTCGCGAATTTTTAGTCGAATCGCCCTGCGCAGTGTGTGAAACAAGTCAAAATAAGGTCTGACTCAGGCCGTCACCACTGCTCGACGCACCGAACTGAGGAGCATGCCGGGGCACTGGGACAGGATTCTACTCCCGGAACGGTCAAACCTCTTCGCGTCTCACTGGTCTAACCAGTGGCTTGCCTTTCGAGTCACTCGTTCAGCCCGAGAGCGCACCTTAACTGGCTGTCGTACCGAGGTAATTTCCGTAGCCAACGATGATTGTGGAGCTGATGAGCACGATCAGGCTGAGCGCAATCAGCCATTTCGTACGGCGGCCGGCGCCCTTCCATTCTTTGAGGGCAATGCCCCACAGCGTACTAAATATAATGATGCTGGCCATGTGAAGAGTCCAACTCGAGAACTTGTACCGCCCCATTTGCGTCTCGCCCATGGTGTAGAAAAAGAACTGCATATACCAGGTGGTGCCGGCAAGAGCGCAGAAGAAGTAGTTGCTCAGCATGGGCGCTCTCACCGCCGGTTCCCGTGCAACCGCAATCGCCGCTGCCATCTCCTCGGCCGGTGCGTCGGTCACGTTCTCGAGAACGGGCTGGACGTCCGGGCTCGTCGAACCATCATCGCGGATCTTGGAATGAAAATACTGGTACCCCGTGCGGTTGCGAATGTTCAGGTACACACACCAGATGAAGTTCGTGGTTAATCCGCCCGCCAGGACGACAACCAACACCGGAAGCCCTTGCCACAACACCGCGGTGCCGTGCTGGATGGTAAGCGCCTTGATCGGGTCTCCCGCCGCAAGGCCGTAGGCGAAGCAGGCGCTCATGATCCCGGAGAACGTTGCCACCAGTAGCCCGCGCTTCAGATCAAATTCACGAATCGCCTGGCGCTTCTGCACTTCCGACATCTCCCGCTCTTTCGAGACTCCCGCGGCGCCCGCAAACGCAATTCCAACCAGACAAACCGCCACGCCGAACAGAATTACTTGCCCCGAGCGCGTGCCAAGTACCTGCGCCGAGAAGTCTCCGCGGAAGATCGGCGGCAGCAAAGTACCAAAGGCCGCCGTGTACCCGAGCGCCACCGCCATCCCGAGCGACATGCCCAGGTACCGCATGGTGAGTCCAAACGTCAGGCCGCCAAGTCCCCATAACGTACCAAACGTGTACGCCCAGAACAGGCTGCTCGCTGGAGCCTCTCGGAGTACGGCCGTGAGGTCGTGTGTCATCGTGAGCGCCAGAATCCAGGGAGCAAACAGCCAGCTGAAAACTCCGCCGGCAAGCCAGTAGGTTTCCCAAGCCCATTGCTTGACGCCGCGGTAGGGCACGTAAAAGCTGCCGGACGCGAGACCGCCCAGCCAGTGAAAGCAAACTCCGAGAATTGGATTCGGCGTCATCGTGGTCTATGCAAAACAGGGCACAGGGGCGGCGTGTGACTGTTCTGCTGCGGTCCAGAAATTATACAGCCGCGCGACGGCTCAGTGTAAGACCTGCGGTCGCTGCGGGTCGCTGCGCTCGGAGTCTGTGAAATCCCGATAAACTCCACGTTGACTGGCGCCCACTGAAAAGCTGTAGCACAATAGCGCGAAAGGAGAATTGAAACGTGCAAACCGTGGGCCTGCCGATCGTGGTCTTGCTTGCTGCCGTGACCGTAGTGGGACAGAGTATCCAAGGCGACTGGCATGGCGCTCTGGACGTTGAGAACGATGCGCCACTGCGGCTGGCGCTGCATGTCACGTTGGAAAACTCGGGACTGTTCAAGGCTACGCTCGACAGTGTCGACGAGGATGGTACGGCGCTTCCTGTAGACTCGTTTACCGCGAACGCATCCGCAGTCAGGTTCGAAATGAAAGACATTGGTGGAACTTACGAAGGGAAAATCGCCGCCGGTGGATCGTCGATCACCGGTTCCTGGAAACAGAACGGCGGGACGTGGCCGCTCACGTGGGAGCGCGGCGGAGACCCGGCCGACATGATCGAGCTGTTCGACGGAAAAAAAGCGGCTCAGAAAGGGCGCTCCTATGTGCAGAGTTTTTATGAGAGCAAGTTTTCCGATCTGTGGGCGAAGCTCTCACCGGTGATGCGGCAGGCGTTGGTCACGGCAGACTACCTGACGAAGTTGCGAGCGCAGGTGCAGCAGCGGTTCGGAGCGGAAGTGAATATTGTCGAAGAGAACGTGAAATCGGACGACGCGCTTCAGATATACAACCGGATCGCAAAGTTTGAAAACTTTCCCGGCAAAGTGAAGTTTCAGGTTGCCTTCAATGCCAGAGGCATGGTCACGAAATTTTCCATTCGACCGGTCGATTGAGTAAACGTCGTGTCGACGCGCTGGACTTTTTGTCTGAGACTGTGGCATGAGAAATCTTGAAGAATCTCTGTTTTGGGAGATTTTTTACCGGCGGCAGGTTGTGCGTTCGGAATTGGCGCAACTGTTTGATGTCAGCGCAGCGACGATCTCCCGATCCGCTGTCGTGCTCCTCTCTAAGAAGTTGATCGTCGAAACCGGCGCTACGAGTTCATCCCGTGGACGCCATCCGACACTGCTGCACGTGAACCCGGAACTGGCACACGTCGCAGGAGTTGAAATTGACCGTGACCGGATCACGGCAGTGGTCACCGACATGGCCGGAAACCTGCTCGGCCGCAGCGCCACCGCCGCCAGCGCGCGACACCCCGTCCGCAGAACGCTGCGAGACTGCCGGAACGTCGTACGGATCGCCGTTACAGACACCAATCGCCACAGTTGCCGCCTATCGCGCATTGGTGTGGGACACACAGGAACATTGGACGTCGAGCACGGCCTATGCCTGGATTGGGAAGGAGTTCCGCACTGGAGACGCGTCAATCTGCGGGATGCCTTGCGTGAAACCTTTGACCTGGAAATCACGCTCGATGACCGGGCACGCGCAGTAGCACTGGCGCAGCACCTGCTCTGGCAGGAACACCCGCGGCACCGCTCGGCGATTTATGTCCAAATCGGAAGCGGAATCGGAGCCGGTATTTTTGTGAATGGCAGAATGCTGCGGGGCGCCACGTTGGCCGGCGGCGAAATCGGACATACGGTGATCGATCGGAACGGGCCTTTGTGTACCTGTGGCAAGCATGGATGCGTGGAGGCTTTTGCCTCGCTTGGCGCCGTGACCCGCCGCGTGCGGCAGGCGTTTGAGAAGGGGGCTAACTAAAACCGTTCTACGAGCGCAGATCAAGTCACCCTCTCAGATCACGCTGGACATGATCGTCTCAGCCGCCCGGCAAGGAGATGCTCTCACGGGAGCAGCTCTGACTGAAGCCGGCGAGGCACTTGGAATCGGGATTGCGAATGCCGTCCAGCTCTTCAACCCCTCGCTCGTGGTACTGACCGGAAAACTGGCAAACGTTGCCAGCGATTTTCTGCTCGACGCCGTTACGCGAACCGTGCGTAGCCAGTCGTTTGAAGCCGTCTCGCGTGGCCTCGAGATCAGGCTAGCCCCATTCCGCAAGGACGCAGGGCCGGTCGGCTGCGCTTTACTTGCATCCATGGATGTGGCCGCGGAGCTGGTGCAGCAGGCTCTTTTCGCGCCGCGTTAATTTCAACCTGCAACGAATCTTCTTGCTGCCTGTTGAAATTCGGGTGAGGGCGACGTTTAATGAGTTATCGTCGCGAGTTTGGATGGCCCACTGAATGGAGTGATCAATTGAATATCCCGTGGCGTTTTCGCAGCCAATATTTCGTGCAGGGCGCGGCCAAGATAATCTGTCTGGCTCTTAGGTGTGTCTACCCTGCGCCGGCATCCACCGCCCTGGACGTTCGCGAGTTCGGCGCCAAGGGCGACGGCGTTACAAAAGATACGACAGCGATTCAGGCGGCCATCGATAAGGCCTCATCGGCCGGCGGCACGGTCGTCATTTCCCCGGGCAAATATGTGAGTGGGACAATCCATCTGCGCAATAATCTGACATTGCAGATCGCACAGGGCGCGACGTTGGTATTCAGCCCGAATGATGAGGATTTCGATCCGTACGAGCAACTCCCGTATAAGATATCGGGCTCTCGGGAGAAGACGGAGGCGCAAGTCAGCTTTGTGAACCACCTGCCGGCGGAGCGCAGAAGACTCTCTGTGCCTCCAGCCTACGACGACACTGAAACTACGTACTTCCACTACTCCCTGCTTTCTGGCGATGGCGTCCACCACGTGGCCATCGAAGGCACTGGGACGATCGACGGCAACAGGCCCCGGCGTGGCGGACCGAAGCCCATCGGTATCAGGAATTCAGAATGGATCTCCGTTCGAGGCATCACCATTCGCAACGCGCCGAACTACAACATTAGCTTTCTCGCCACCGATCACATCGAGGTGGAGGGTGTGAAGCTGCTGAACGGATACGCCGACGGTGTTGATACCGACGGATGCCGTTACATCCGAGTCACGAATAGCTACATCGATGCATGGGATGACGCCGTCTGCCCCAAAGCCAGCATGGCGCTGGGAAAGCGTCGTACCACTGAGCACATGGTGGTGGCCAACTGTGTTTTGCGGACCTCGTGCAACAACTTCAAGTTCGGCACAGAGACCGCAGGTGACCTGAGGGACGTCACCGTCAGCAACTGCGTAATGCTGCGCCGGGACTCCGGCCGCAGGCCGCTCGGGGGCATTGCCATCGAATCTGCGGATGGCTCGAACATCGATGGGTTGGCTTTTTCGAATATCTCGATGGAGGATGTGATCGCCCCCATCTTCATCCGGCTGGGAGACCGCGGCCGTGGCATGGAAAAGCCCGCACCTGGCTCAATTAAGAACATTTCCATTCAGAATGTTGTGGCAAGGGGTGCGTCGCTGGCCAGCTCCATTACCGGAATCGAGAGCGGCCACGTCGTGAATGTGAGCCTGGACGGCATCAATCTCACCTCGATGGGAGGAGTCGCGGCTCGCGACGCAAATGTTCCGGAGGTTCCGGGCAAGTACCCCGAGGCCGATATGTTCGGTGAGTTGCCCGCCATGGCCTTATATAGCCGGCATGTGGACGGGCTTACGCTCAGGAACATCAAGATTCATGCCGCGGAACCGGACGGGCGTCCGGCACTCATACTGGACGACGTAACGCGCCTGGAGATTTCGGGATTCGATTCAACCAACGCTCCACCGCATCAACCCGTGCTTCTTTTCCAGAACGTCGCCGGAGCGTTGCTGTACGGAAACCGCTTTTCGTCGGCGGCTGATGTCTTTCTCAGCATTCGGGGCACCAAGAGTTCCGATATTGCGCTTCGGGGGAACGACCTCCGCCACGCGCGGCAGGCAATCCAGCAATCGGCCGAGGTGCCTCGCGGAGCGGTGTCGGCGGATGCGGATCGAGGAGCTTCGTCGCATTAATTCCCGTGACTGGAGTCAAACGTGAAATTCGATATTACGCAAAGGCTCGCGATTGACGGTGGTGCACCCGCCGTCCAAACACCCATTCCTGCCCGCAAGCGGCACGGTGAAGCTGAAAAGCGCCACCTGGCCGAGGTGATCGACTCTGAGATGTTGTTCTTTTACCTCGGCACGAAGGTCCGCGAGCTGGAGCGCCGTTTTGCCGCGCTTTACGGGAAGAAGCACTGCATTGCCTGCTCGAGCGGCACTGCCGCAGTCCATATCGCGGTTGCATCGTTACAGCTCCCACCCGGCTGCGAAGTCATCACATCCTCCATTACCGACATGGGCACGCTCACCGGCATTCTGTATCAGGGGCTCATACCGGTTTTCGCCGACGTCGAACCAGACACATTGAACCTGGACCCGGAATCAGTGCGCGCGGCACTGACGCCTCGGACCGCCGCAATCGTGGCCGTGCACCACGCGGGCCTGGCTGCCGATCTTGACGCGTTGTTTGAAATTGGCCGCGAAAACGGCATTCCAGTGATCGAGGACTGCGCTCAAGCCTACGGATGCGAGTATGCCGGGGTACTTGTGGGGCAGCGTGCCCCAAGCTCGACTTTCTCGCTGAATCACTTCAAGCACATCACGGCGGGTTCCGGGGGCATGGTTTTGACTGGTGACGACCGCCTGCGGTACATCGCTTCTCTGTTCGTCGACAAGTGCTACCAGCGCGAAGAGGGCATTCGCAATCCTTTCTTCTTGGCGCCGAACTACCAGATGACGGAGATGCAGGGCGCCGTCGCCCTGGCGCAACTCGAACAGCTCGCGGAGTTCATTGATCGCCGCTGGAGGGCTGGTACCCGGCTCTCCGCTTTCCTGGCCGAGGTGGATGGCATCACGCTGCAACGGATTCGAACCGGCTCGAAGCATTCCTACTTTATGTTCCTGTTCAAACTGAATCTGGAACGGTTCGGCTGCCCCGCGGAGGAGTTTGCAGGGGCGCTGCGGAGCGAGGGCGTCAACGCCAAGGCCCATTTGATCACCGGCGGGCGGCCGGTTTATCTCTACGACCTGTTTCAAAAGCGCTTGGCCTTTCCGGGCTCGAATTATCCCTTCGTGTCGCGCGATACGGGTGTGGATCGCGATTACCCCCGCGGCCTCTGCCCGGTGGCCGAAAATGCATTCTCCCGCTGGATCACACTCGAGTTGCTGGAGAACTATACAGACCAGAATGTGGATGAGATCGGGTTTGCGATTGCCAAAGTCGCCTACCATTTTTCTAGCCGCGCCGGCAGCATCCGGCAACCGGTGACGCGTGGCGCCACAAAATCCTGAGGAACGGGCCGTCCCCGCACCTTCCAAAGACGAAGTTTCGCGTCGAGGCAGGTCGCGGGTTCGATGGTGGATCGGCGGGCTCTTGTTCGCATCGACCATCATCAATTACGTCGACCGCCAGACACTCAGCGCTCTCGCGCCTATACTCAAGACCGAATTTCACTGGACCAACTCCGACTTCGCCTCGCTCCTGATCTCATTTCGTATCGCTTACACCATCATGCAGGGCGTGGGCGGCAGGTTGTTCGATGTGCTGGGGTCTCGCCTGGGCTTCGCCATTGTGGTCTCGTTCTATTCGCTCGTCGCGATGACCACGGCGTTCGCACGCGGCATTATCAGTTTTCGCATTTTCCGTTTTCTGCTGGGCCTGGGTGAAGGGCCGAACTTTCCTGGTGCGGCCAAAACGGTTTCCGAATGGTTTCCAAATCGCGAACGCGCCTGGGCCGTCGCTCTGTTCGACAGCGGCACTTCCATTGGAGGCGCGGTTGCGCCTTTCATTGTGCTCTACGCGTACAAGCTATCCGGCACCTGGCGGCCGGCGTTTGTGCTCACGGGTTGCCTGGGATTTATCTGGTTGTTCGTTTGGCTGCGCTACTTTCGCGACCCCGAAGACCATCCCTCGGCGACGCGGGAGGAATTGCAATACATTCGCGACGGCCGTGCGCCGGACGCGGCCATTCCGGCTACACCGCGCTGGCGCGATCTTATTCGCTATCGCCAGACGTGGGGCATCGTTCTGGGACGCCTCCTGCTCGACCCCTATTGGTTCTTTGTTGCCGAATGGTTCGCTCTCTATCTTTCGAGCAAGGGTTTTCGCCTGGAACAGAGCATTCTCGGTTTCTGGATGCCTTTTTTGGGCGCCGACCTCGGAAATTTTGCTGGGGGAGGGCTGTCCAGCTATTGGATTTCGCGGGGATGGCCCGTGGGCAAAGCGCGCCGCACCGTTCTGTTGATCTTTGCACCAAGCATGGTGTCGTTGCTGTTCGTGCTGCATACCTCCAGCTACGTCGCGGCCCTGTTTCTGTTCGCGTATGCTTCGTTCGCCTACGCGGCCTGCTCGACGATGTTCCTATCCTTGCCGACGGACGCGTTTCACTCCCGGGCTGTCGGCACGGTGGCCGGCATAGGGGGAACGGGAGCGGGCATCGGCACCATGATCTCGACCTACTTGATCGGCCGCGTGACCGACGTGACGTCCTTCGCACCGGTGATTACTGCAGCCGCGATTGTTCCATGCATCGCAACGGCGGTTTTCGTCACGCTGGTGCGTTCTTCGAAGCGGCCGGACGAACGTGGGATACTGCGCCAGTTTTAAAAGTCCGAAGATACCCATCATGGGCCGGCGCTCTCAGGCCTAAAACTCCACTTTTAAACTGAACTGCAGAATTCGCGGATCACCATCGGTATCGCTGATTTGTCCGAGCGTGTCGTGACCGACCACGTTGTCGGGAAGACCAAGCTGCGGCCGGTTGAACAAATTGAAAAACTCGGAACGGAACTGAAGCTTCGCTCCCTCGCGGAATCGCAGAGGAAATGAACGCGCAACGCTCATGTCCACATTCTTGTAATTCGGCCCGCGCAGAACATTGCGGCCCAGGGTGCCGTACGTGCCGGCAACGGCTTGATCCACCGCCGAGATGTTGAAGTATTCGGCGATCTTTGCCCCGCGGCTGCGGCCGCTCCCCAGACTGAGCCGGCCGGTGAGATCTGCGAAAGCGTCGCCATTTGGCCCAAAGGCGGCACCTGCCACGCGGTCGCCTGAGCTATAGATGCTGAAAACCCTGCCGGATTGCAGGGTAATGATCCCACCCAATTGCCAGTTTCCAAAGACAGCGCTGAGCAGTTTTGAGCCGTTCGACTTGCCCGGATCAGGCAAATCCCAAAGGCAAGATCCGACGAATCGATGCGTATGGTCGTTGTCCGCCAAGCCGCGCGTGAACCCAAAATTAAACGGGTTCTGGATGATGTTGTCTTCGGTGTCGTTGTTCTGCGAGCTGTAATCGATATTTTTTGAAAATGTGTAAGCGGCCAAAACGGTGAACCCACGGCTGAATCGCTTGTTCACCGATGTCTGCAAGGAATTGTAGAATTGGCCGAGCGGCGTGGCCATCGTAAAAATGTTCTCGTACTGGGGTCTGGGCCGCCGTTGGTCGATGGTGTCCTCATTTTCCGAAAGCGATTTGGAGAAGTTGTAGATCGGCGCATTTTGATCGACTCCAATCATCAGATGAGTGGTTTTAGTGCCCACGTATGCGAGACGCGCCAGCCAATCCGAGCCCAGCCTGCGCTCTAAAGTGAGATTCCAGTTCTGCGTGTACGGAATGCGGAGTTTCTTTTCGAGCGCATCCACCTGCATGGGAAGCGCAAATGGCGAGTTCGGATCGAAGTCTCCAGCGTAGGGGAACAGGTTTAAGTTTTCGCGCCCGGCATAAGGATGATCGAAAGAACCATCCAAGAACTGCACCGTGAAGCTGAACGGCGAATGGTCCTGCATATTGTTCAGCATCCACATTTCAGGCGCGTCGTAGAAAAGGCCGTAGCCGCCGCGAACGCTCATCTTTCCATCGCCCGTGACATCCCAGGCGAACCCGATACGAGGGCTTAAATTTCTCATGTCGCCCTCGGTTCCGGCTTTCGGGATGCGGTAGCCGTTCGGCAATTTGTCGCCGGGATAGAAAAGTCCGGGAGGGGCGTTCACAAAATGCGGCGAATGGATGCCTTGCAAATACATCTCCTGAATGAACTGATCCGAACGATCGTTGAGGTCAGTCATCGGCGTATAGGGTTCCCACCGCAAGCCGACGTTCAAGGTCAGGCGAGGCGTGACCCGGAAGGCATCTCCAAAATAAAAGCCCTGATAGTGGCGCCGGCGAAACTCGATTTCGCCGTTTCCTTGCTTGAACTGGTTCATCAATCCCAGGATGTAATCAGCTTGATCGAAACCGGTGTATTTTCCGTTGAAACGAAACACGCCGGATGCGTTGAAAACGTTGTACTCGTTGTAGCGCGAAAACATCAGTTCGCCGCCCCAGTTCAGGTTGTGGCGTCCCCTCACCAACTGCCAGGAGTGCGTGAATTCGATGTTGGTGCGGGCGAATTCCGCCGGCCGGTAACCAGTGCTCAGGTTGAGTCCGCTGGTTCCACTGATGGCGACATTGATTTCGGTGGACGCCGGACGAATGTCAACGCCAAAATCCCGGATCGATTTGTCAAAGGGAATGGTCCGGTTGCCTACCTCTCGCGCCATGGTGATGTGGGTGTCGGCTACGAGTGCGGGAGTGGCCACAAAGGTGTATCCCAGCGTGGCATTGGTGGCGGGCGCCGTGAGGCCGCGGCGATTGGAATGGATGTTGTTCGGCACAAGAGGTGTGACCAGGGTGAAATCCTCCTGGAAGAACCTTGCCAGGAACGAGTGCCTTTGACTCATCCGGTAGTCGCCTCGTGCCACGTAATCACTGGCGTCTTCTTTGGAGAACAGGCTGTAGTGGGTGAACCCGTCGGGTCCGGGAAGGGGTGAGAACTTCAGCAGGGCCTGCGCCGCGGGTAAGAAGCGCGCTGGCGGAATTTTGTTGGCGGGGAAAGGCGCATTCGTGGTGGGATCGGTAATGACCGTTGTGGACGCGATGGAAGAGAAATCGCCGTTGCGGAAGACCTCGGGCATGGTTCGCTCTTTGGCGCTTCCCGATGTCGCGCGCAGCCAGGTTCTTTGGTAACCAGCGAACAGGAACAGCTTGTTTTTGATCAGCGGGCCGCCCAGCGTCGCCCCCCCCTGGTTGCGCTTTAGCCCGTCAGGAAACTCCGAGAAGAAGTTCTTGGCGTTCAGGTTCGTGTTCCTGATAAACCAGAAGGCGTCGCCGTGAATCGCATTTGTGCCGCTTTTGGTGACGATGTTCACCGCGCCGGCGGAACTCTTGCCGACTTCGAGCCCCGAGTTGCTGGTCACCATACTGAACTCCTGCACGGCATCGGGAAACGGAAAGGCGAGATTGGAGTTGAACAGATTATCGCTGTTGTCGCCGCCATCCAGCGTGTATTTGAGATTGTTTTGGCGCGAGCCGTTGACAGATAGCGCTTTCACGCCCGGAGCTGAATAAGCCTGCAACCCGGCGTCGCCGCTGGGAGAATCCGACGGTTGCACGCCGGCGACCAGGAGCGTGAGATCCGCGAGATTGCGGCCGTTCAGCGGCAGGTCCGCGACACGGCGGGAGTCGACCACTTCCTTGATCGTGGCATTCGTAGTTTCGACCGTCGTTCCCGAAGCCTCAACCGTCACGGAAGTCGAGAGCTCACCCACCTCGAGCCGCACGTCAACCTTAACGTTATCGTTGACCTGTAGCAGCAAGCCGATTTGCTCGTATCTTTTGAAACCCGACTGTTCCACCGTGATGCGGTATTCGCCCACCGGAAGCAGTGGGAACAGGAACTCGCCGGTTTGGTCCGTGGTGGTGTTTCGAACCTGATTGGTGCTCACGTGAAGCAGCGCGACCTTGGCTCCAGGGATGATGGCGCCTTGCGAATCTACGACGCTCCCATAAATCCCCGCCGAAGCACGCTGCTGGGCCAAGGCCGGCCCGGTGATGCAAAACGTGACAGTCGCGATACATAGGACTGCAACTCCAACTAAGCGACCCATCTCCTGCTCCTTTCGTAACAACCAGAGACCCGGCTACCTTAACTACTGGTCACCGGCGTCAACCGTCCGTGTTACAACCCGGAAATTCCGACAAAGCCTGGTTTCCTTTATATCCCAGCTCTTTGAGCAAACCAATCTCAGCGGTGTAGTAGCCAAAAATCGTCATGCGCTTCATGCGGGCGAAGAACCGTACAGCGGGCGTCTCCGGCTCGGCTGCGCTATTCGCCAGCCTGTTCAGAAAGGCGGCCTGCTCAGCGGGAGTGGCGTCAAGAAATGCCTTGCCCAGTTCGCTCGTTGCCGCGCCTTCCAAAGCTGCCATCTCCGTTCGCCACTGTTCCTGCTCCGCCGCCGCGCTGTTTCCCGCCACGAGATCGATATAGTAACCCACCCCCGCTTGGCGGGCGCCGGGCGAGTGCTCATCGCTGGGAATGATAGCTTCCGCAAGTGCATCAATCAACCGGTGGGCCTCCGGATCAAAAAAAATCAGTCGTCGTGCTTCTGTATTTCTCCGGATAGCATGCAAGTGAGCCTGCGCCGCCTCGAGCCTGGAGGCCAGGACTCCAGCGCTCAACAGCGCCAGTGCCGTCCTTCGATTCACGGTCATATTTCCCTCCTACGCATCAGATCGCCCAGATAATCCGAAGCGCGCCACGAAAGCGCCATCATGAGCGTTGTGATGCCATGCGTGCCCGGAAGCGAAACGAAACAACTTCCGTCGGTAACGAACAGATTCTTGATGTCGTGAGACTGGCAGTAAGGGTTGAGCACGCTGGTTTTGGGATTGGTCCCCATGCGCGCTGCTCCGCATTCGTGCGTGGCGTCACCCATAGGCTCAAGATATTTCTTGTGCGGCAGAACCTCCGCTCCGGCCGCGCGAAAAATATCGTCCATCCAGCCGTACATGTCTTCCATCATGGCCCGCTCATTTTCTCCATGAGCTACTCGAAATCGCACCTGCGGGATACCGTAGCCGTCTTGATTATCAGGGTCAATCTCAAAATGGTTTTCATGAAGTGGGATACGCTCTCCATATCCGCGCAGAGAAATGCTGCTACCATATTCCTGCCGGATGCGCTGCTTGAGTGAAGGTCCCCAGGCGCTGTCCTGCCGCGAACTTCTTACATCGCGTCCGAAACCAGTGCCCATTAGAAGGAAGTAGCCCCCGTAGTAATTGTTTTTGCGCTTGTAATTGAAGCGCGGGATGGTCATGTGGGAGCCGCCCGCGCCATCTTCGTCGATGCGCGCCCGGTTCTCGAGCGTGGGCACAATGCCCAACATGCCGCCGGATTTCACGCTGTCCATAAGGTAGTGGCCTACCAGGCCGCTCGAATTCCCCAGGCCGTTGGGATGGAAGCGCGACTTGGAATTCAGCAGGATCCGGCCGGATTCGACGGTGCTGGCAGCCAGTACTACCGCCCGGCTCTCCAGTTCGTAGTGCTGTTTGGTGACGGCATCGAAGAACGAAACGCCTTTCGCCCGCCCATTACCGTCCACAAGCACCTGGTGAGCGACGGCGTTGGTGCGCAGCGTAAAATTCGGAAACTTTTTCAGTTTCGGGACGATCACGTCCAGGCTGCTGAATCGTGCCCGCACATCGCAACCGCGCCCACATTCCCCACAGTAATGGCAGGCCGGCCGTCCATCATAAGCTGCGCTCAGCACCGCCGTACGCTCGAACAGGACGGGAACGCCGAGTTTTTCAGCGCGTTGCTTGAGAAAAATCTCCGAGCAGCGAGGCTTGTGCGCCGGGCCGCAATAAACTCCATCCGGCATGTTGAAGTAGTTTTCGGCGCCCGGGCCGGCGATGCCCACCAGCCGTTCTACTTTGTCGTAGTACGGGGCCAGATCGTCATAACCAAGCGGCCAGTCTTCTCCGAAACCTTGCATCGACTTGGTCTTGTAGTCGAGCGGCCCATGGCGGAAACAGGCCCGGCCCCAGGTGTTGGTTCTGCCGCCCACACCGCGCAAGCGTGTCCAATGAAAATTGTCGAGTGAGTCGTAGCGTTCTTTCCTGGGATTCGTGTAAAGATGCGCCGTGTACTCGTTGATTTTCCACAGCCCGTCATACTCACCCGGTTTGCCTTCTCCGCGAAAAGGCAGCTCCCATGGCCAAGTATGCGTCATGAAATCCTTCGCGGGCGTCAGCATACGTCCCGCCTCGAGCAAGCAGACCCGCATGCCCTTCTGTATGAGGACAAAAGCAGCCGTGGCGCCGCCTGCACCCGACCCGACCACCACTACGTCATAGCGTTCTTTGCTCATTGGTCCCTCGCCGAATTCATGCTGCAGCGGTGCGCCGAATCAGGCTCGGCGGGATATCGTTTCCCACCGGCCTTAGTCTACACGCGTCAAAGTCCCTACAATGCCCCCTCGGCCAGAAAATCCTCTAGCGGTGCATTCTTTATACGGCCAGTCCAATGGAATTGCAATATCCTTAGTTTTGCCTTCCTTGCAGGCTGCAAAGAAATCTTGGGATTCATAAGGGTAGCTCGACTTTGCCCGCTCATGAACACTTCGAATCGCAGAGCGATAATGAGATTCTGATGGGCTTTCTTGACGAGAACTTTCTTCTGCGCACCGAAACCGCTCGCCGTCTCTATCACGAATATGCGGAGCAGGAACCAATTCTGGATTATCACTGCCACCTGCCTCCGAAAGATATCGACCAGGACCGCCAGTTCGCCAACCTGTTCGAGATCTGGCTGGAAGGCGACCATTATAAGTGGCGGGCCATGCGGGCTAACGCCGTTGAGGAACGATTCTGCACCGGCGACGCTTCGCCCGAAGAGAAGTTCATGGCTTGGGCGCAGACCGTGCCGTACACGCTGCGAAATCCCCTGTATCACTGGACGCATCTGGAACTGAAACGATACTTCGGCATCAACGATCTTCTGGACGAACGTACGGCGCGTTCGATCTGGCAGCGGGCTAATCAGATGTTGGGAGGCAATGATTTGACCGCACGGAGTATTCTGCGAAAATTTCACGTCACCGCACTATGCACCACCGATGACCCCGCGGATGATCTCAAGCATCACCAGTCCATCGCGGCATCAGGTTTTGAAATTGCAGTCTATCCGGCGTTCCGGCCGGACCGCGCACTTGAGGTTCATCAGCTGGAGCGTTGGAATGCCTGGATCGAGCGTCTAGAAAGCGCGGCAAACTGTGAGATCCGCAACCTTAACGCGCTTCTGGATGCCCTGGCTAAACGACATGATTATTTTCACTCCTTGGGTTGCCGGCTTTCCGATCACGGCCTGAACTTCTGCCCGGCTGAAGAGTCGAGCGAGCAAGCAGCCGCGGCTATTTTCCAAAACGCGCGAGACGGCAAGGCGGCATCGGCCCAGGAACACCTGCAGTTCGCCTCATTCCTAATGCTCTATTTCGGAAACCTGGATGCCCGTAAGGGTTGGACGAAGCAATTGCACCTGGGAGCGTGCCGCAGCGTCAACTCACGGATGCTGGCTGCGGTCGGCCCCGACACCGGATTCGACACCATCGGCGATTTTGCGCAGCTTGAAGGCCTCGCGCGTTTTCTCGATGCGCTGGAGCGCGAGGGTGCGCTTCCGAAAATGGTGCTGTATGATCTCAACCCGGCCGACAACTACGCCTTTGCCGCTCTCATCGGCTGCTTTCAGGGCGCGGGGGTTCCCGGGCGCATCCAATTCGGCAGCGGCTGGTGGTTTCTCGATCAGAAGGAAGGCATCGAGTTGCAGCTCAATGCTCTGTCCAATTGCGGCCTGCTGTCTCGCTTCATCGGGATGCTGACCGATTCCCGTTCTTTCATGTCGTTCCCGCGCCACGAGTATTTTCGACGTGTGTTGTGCGATTTGCTAGGTTCAGAGATTCAGCGCGGCGAGCTGCCCCAAGATATAGGACTGGTAGGCGGCATGATCCGCAATATTTGCTATAACAATGTCCGCAGCTATCTGGCCCTTCCCGAGCTCCGCGGCCAGAGTGCCGCACGCTGACGGACGTCCGTGTTCGTTTCGGGCCGCTACTTCTTCAGCTTCCCCACCAGCGTAAACACGGCCTCATTCGGCAATTCGAGTTCGACGGTCCCGTCGGCTGCCATGACGGTCGCGACTTTCAAGCAATCGACGGATCGTGTGGTCATGTAGAAATCCCAGGAGTCCACGACGCCGGCAGTGCGCGGCGTCACCACGTTCACTGTCTTCGGTCCACCCTCCTTCAGTCCCACCACTACCAGCGTTCCGGCGCTAGCATCGTGAAACGCCGATACCGTCAGCCCCGGAATATCGGCTGTAAGACCAATGCGCTGCGCACCCGGCCGGACGAAATGGTAGAGCTGGCGCGTGGCGTAATAGCGCTTCTTGGGCGCGTAAATGTGATCGGCGCTGCGGAATAGCCCGTAAAAGGTCAGCCGGCGTGCGCACTCTTCGTAATCGTCGAAAGCGTCGAAGTAAAACACCGCGCTCGCGCCCTGGTTGAGCGCCATGAGCGCGCGCCGATTCGACGCCAGTGAAAACTTTTTCCAATCGTTCTCGGCGGTTTTGTCCCGATCATTCAAATCTCCGTACTCGGTGAGCCACACCGGTACGTGCGGGTAATTGCTGTTCTTCACGCGCTCCACGTGCGGCCCCACGGAGTTCTCGCCGTACGTGTGCAAAGCAAAAACCCCCACCTGTTTCATTAAATCCGGATCGCGCAGAATGGGAGTGATGTAGTCGTTCGTGATGACGGCCTGGTCGGCCGGCGTAAGCTTGATGTCACCCAGCCCTTCTTTTCGCAGACGGCGCGCCACCGCGGCCAACACCTTGGGCGACTCTTCGGGATCAATGCGCGGACCTTCGGGCGGATAACAATCGGTCTCGTTGAACGGGCTGAAATATTCGAAGTCAATTCCAGCCTTCGTCCGCGCGTACATCACCATCGAGACCACCATTTCCGCGAATTCGTCATACATCGCAGGTTTGAGAGGAAACTGTTTGCTATCGGTCTGGCAAACTTTGTGTTTCGGCGGTGTCCAATGATCATCCAGCATCCACTCCGGCACCGGACCCATCAGGGCGATGACCGGCCGGATGCCGCGGGAATTCAAAAAACGCAGCGCGTTCCAGGTGGCTTCCCAAATCGGCGTCGAGTAGCGGTCGTTGTAATATTCCCAGTTCATCACGTTGGGATCGTCGTTATCGTTCACCTCTTCCCAGTTGCTGTAGACCAGGTACGGCACCACGCGGAACATGGTCGCGCCCAGATCTTTGATGAGCGTATCGAACATCGCCTTCTGGTCATCACGGAAGTACGGCGAGGTGAAGTTCACGCCGAAGCCTTCAATGAATTGGAATCGCTCGGCAGGCTTCAGCGTAATCCGCGCATGTTCACCGGCAGATTGCGCGAAAGCTGGCGCAACAATGGCGCTTATCGCAAATACGGTTTCGATGACATGATTCCTGTGTAATGATCGGGCCACGTGTTACACCTCCGCCACCGGGAACAGATAGCGTAGCACGCGCTTGCAAACGCTTTCGGTAAAGCGATGAATATGCACGCACTCGTTCATGCCCTCTCGCCATCCGCCTTTTGTTCATGACCTTGGTACATCTCGCGCATTACTTTCTTATCGAACTTGCCCACGCTGGTCTTGGGAAGGGCATCCACAAACACGACATCATCCGGCAGCCACCATTTCGCAAAACGAGGCTCGAGGTATTCCAGAATTTCAGCTTTAGTAACACGGTCCTGAAACTGCGGTTTTGGGACCACGATGGCCAGCGGCCGCTCCTGCCACTTAGGGTGCTCCACAGCGATGACCGCGGCCTCAAGCACTTTCGGATGACTCATAATGGCGTTCTCCAGGTCCACGCTGGAAATCCACTCGCCTCCGCTCTTGATGACGTCCTTGGTCCGGTCAACCAGTTGAACGTAGCCTTCGGCGTCAATGGTCGCGACGTCGCCGGTGCGAAACCATCCGTCAGCAAACGCTACGGCTGATCGCGCATCGTTGTAGTAGCCTTTGATCACCCACGGCCCGCGCACCTGAATTTCGCCCATGGTGGCGCCATCCCACGGCACCTCGCGGCCCTGATCGTCCACGCAGCGAAGCTCCACACCCACTGCCGGAAGCCCCTGTTTGGCGCGCGTCGCGAAGCACTCGTCTTCGGTGCAACCGTCGAAATGACGCTTTAACACCGATACGGTCCCGACAGGCGTGGTCTCGGTCATGCCCCATAACTGCCGCAGCTCGATTCCATACTCCTTCGCATAAGTCTCGATGAGGTTGCGCGGAATGGCAGAGCCAGCGCCGACAAGCAAACGCACGCTTGAGACATCGAACTTTTCTTCCTGAAGCAAGTTGTGAAGACCAATCCAGATAGTCGGCACGCCGCCCACGATGGTTATCTGCTCGTCCTGAATCAATTGCGCGATGTCGCGCGGCTGCGGATGCTCGCCCGGCAAAACGATCGTGGCCCCCACCATAATCGCAGCGAACGGCTTACCCCATCCGTTGGCGTGAAACATGGGCACCACTTGCAAAAGAACATCGCGCTCGCTGAGTGAGAACGTGTCCGCCATGGTGAACGCCATGCTGTGGAGAAACAGGGAGCGATGGCTGTAGACCACGCCCTTTGGATTTCCAGTAGTGCCCGAGGTGTAGCACATGACGGCCGCGCTGTTTTCACGCATTTTGGTCCACTGAAACAGCTCATCTGGAGTCGCGGCGACCAGGTGTTCGTAAGCCAGGGCGGGAAAATTCGGATCGGGCGCGGCCGCCTTGTCTCCCATCACCACAAACTGCCGGACGCAGGGGATCTTGCCGCGGATGCCGGCCAGTATCGGAACAAGAGAGAGGTCGACGAAAATCACGCGATCCTCGGCATGGTTGATGATGTAGGCCAGATCGTCGGGGTGCAACCGCAGATTCAACGTATGCAGCACGGCCCCATAACACGGGATGGCGAAATACAGCTCCAGGTGCCGGTAATTGTTCCAGGCCAGCGTTCCCACGCGCTCACCCGGTTTGACCCCCAAATTCTCCAGCGCTTTTGCCAGTCGGTGAGTGCGCTTGTAATAATCGCGATAGCGGTACCGATGAATCCCATTCGGCGTGCGCGTCACTATCTCCTTATTCGGATGCAACCGTCCGGCGCGCTCCAAGAAATGGTGCAGAGTGAGCGGAAAATCCATCATCAGGCCATCCATGACACACCTCGCCGTCGAGAAAGCGCATCGCGTATTCTACTCCTTAATTCTCCCCGTGCTATAAGCGAAGTATGAGGCGTGTCATCGCCGCATTATGGGCGATAACCGCGCTCGCCTGGGGCGCGGACGAAAACCCGCTGAAAACTCTGCGGCCGGAGCACCCGCGTCTCATCCTGCGGGACGGTGATCTCGATCGCATCCGCGCCATGATCCAACAGCATCCCCTCGCCCGGAAAATTCACGCCGATCTAGTGAGAGACGCGGAAAAATTCATGACCGCACCCACTGTCGAATACAAGCTGGTGGGACCCCGTCTACTCGCGCAAAGCCGGCACGTCTTGGAGCGCATCTACACGCTGGCGTTGCTTTACCGGCTAGAGGGCAAGAAACCATATCTTGATCGCGCACTTCGCGAACTGCGTGCGGCGGCCAATTTCAAGGATTGGAATCCATCGCATTTCCTCGATACCGCTGAGATGACGCATGCGTTCGCTATTGGATACGACTGGCTCTATCCGGCGCTTTCGCCCGAAGACCGAAGCTGGATTCGAGCGGCGATCATCGAAAAAGGACTGGATCCGGCGCTCGCCGTCTACGAGCATCCCGCGGGCACCTGGGTGACAAACCGCTTCAACTGGAATCAGGTCTGTAACGGAGGCATCACTCTGGGTGCGCTCGCTATAGCGGACGACGAACCTGATAAGAGCCGGGCCGTGCTGCGTTATGCGCTCGATTCCATCCAGCACGCACTGGCTTCCTACTCACCGGACGGCGGCTGGGCCGAAGGGCCCGGGTATTGGCATTACGCCACCAGTTACACCGTCTACCTTCTGGCAGCGCTCGATTCCGCGCTGAGCACCGATTTTGGTCTTTCGGCATCCAAAGGTTTTGACAAGACCGGACGATTCCGTGTCTACTTCAGCGGTCCATCCGGCAAGACATTCAACTACGCCGATGCTCATGACCGCACCGAGCCGGCTCCGGAAATGTTTTGGCTCGCGCGCAGATTTTTCGAGCCCGTGTACGCCTGGCAGGAGCAGAAGCTGCTCGAGGCCGGCGGGAACTCGGATGCGCTGGACCTCATCTGGTATGAGCCCGAGGCTCGCAGCCCTAAACAAGATGGCTGGCCGTTGGACGCCATCTTCCATAGCGTACAGGTGGCATTCATGCGCAGCGCCTGGGAGGATCCCAATGCCATCTTCATTGGCGTCAAGGGCGGAGACAACAAGATCAATCACAGCCATCTGGATCTCGGCACGTTCGTTCTCGACGCCGGCGGAGTTCGCTGGGCCCTCGACCTCGGACCGGACGACTACAACCTTCCTGGCTATTTCGGCCCGAAGCGCTGGACCTACTACCGCATGCGCACCGAGTCTCACAACACGGTGACGATTGATGATGAGAATCAGGACACGCACGCCGAAGCGCCCATCAGTAATCACCTGTTCTCGCTGGATCTGTCGTGGGTAGAAGTCGATCTCTCGCATACCTACCATAAATTGAAGCAATACCATCGCAAGATCGGAATCACTCAAGCTCAGCAGATCTTCATCCAGGACGTTCTTCAGGCGGACCAGCCAGTTGAAGCGCTGTGGGGGATGCTCACCGAGGCCGACATCACGCTGAACGGGCAATTTGCGGAATTGAAGAAGGACGGCTGGACACTGTCCGCCGAAATCCTCTCGCCCCGGCACGCCGTGTTCGATGTTCTCCCCGTCACCGCACCGGCACCTCAGACACCAAATAACGGAGCTAAAAAGCTGGTGGTGCGGCTTGGAGAAAAAGTAACTGAAATGGATCTCAAAGTTACTCTCACACCACATCGTACCGGTCAACCTAAGCCTGCAGTTGCTACGCGGCCAGGTTCATGATGTGCGGGGATTCATCGTGGTGGGCCTGCTGCTTGTTCGATCAGGATGCGGCACCTCTCCTTCCGTGTCGCCCGCTTCGCAAACCAGCGCACCCGCCAAGTCGCGTCCAGACGATCCTCTCATTGACTTAGAGAAAAAAGTGTTCGACGAGGCTAACCGGCAGCGGCGGCTGCGCGGTATTTCTGAACTGCAGTGGAATGATGCCGTGGCGGAGCAGGCGCGTTCGCACAGCATCAACATGATGCAGCGGGGCTTTTTTTCTCATAGTGATCCCGAGCGCGGCGCACTCGTGGCGCGTTTGGATGCCGTTGGTATCCGCTGGACAAGGTGTGGCGAAAATATCTATCGGGAAAAGGGACTCGACGACCCGGTGCGGTCCGGGGTTGAAGGCTGGATGAGAAGCCCCGAACACCGAAAGAGCCTGCTTGATCCGCTCTTCTCTCAGAGTGGCGTGGGAATCGCGATCAGCCCCGATACTGATTATTTCATCACTCAGATTTTCATTCATCCCAAGTAAGTCTTGTCATCCTAATGCGACCGACACCCGCGATTTGGCGGCCCGTCGCCACACCCGTCACCACTCATGTACGTGCATTCCGCTTTCCATAGATTCCCATGAAGCTAAAGTACAAAAATTAAGAAATAAAATAAAATATATATTTTGTCTCTTGAAATACACGGCTGTCCAAATTAGCTGGGAATCGATGAAGGGGTCGTTGATGGTATTGAGGAAACAGGGCCAGATGCAGCAAGTGCGGAATGAGGTTCCTGCCGTCGAGGTTTGCCTAGTGTCTAGCATGTTGCTGTCCCGATTAGCCACCGGCATCCCACAGCGGCATTTGCAGCACCGGAGCGTCTGGCGCCTGGCGCCTGGAACGGGTGGTTGAGCCAGGTCCACAGACCCCGGTAGACGAACAGTGGCTGTCTTAATAAGGCCACCAGATTGGAGAGACTCCACGGGAACGTGGAGCGCAATTGCAGGTACCGCAACGCCATCATCGCGGTCAGCGCGGTACAGATCTGAATCTGCACGGCGTTCGCCGTCGTGCCCAGAAAGGACTTGATCTTGCAGTTGCTTGAGACTGCGGAAGAATAACTGTCGAGTGAAGGACTGGCGCGGTACTGAGATTCATCCTCGCCCGTTTCCTACTTCAAAGTCGGAAACGCGAGTCGAGCCTTGGTGTGGGTCCAAGAGATTTGTATTTTCAGGCTTTCAGTGCCGCTTTTGTGCCCGACGGAGAGCCCAAACGAATCACTTGCGACAACACGATCCTGGAGGAAACGGCATGGACTTCCAAAGGACGCGACATTGTCTTTTCCTCGGCTCGCTCAGGTGGTCGCTTGTGGAAAATCGCCCTCCCCAGATTGGGCGGAAGTCCTGGCAGGCCGCAGCGGCTGGGACGGATTAGAGGAAGCTCTCCCACGATTTCCAGACAGGGGCCTCGTCTGGCATATGCCGCCGGTTCATGGGGCGACCTGGATATCTGGCGCGTCCAGATACCCGATTGGCGGAAATCCGGCAGCGCCAGCGCGCCGACCAAATTCATTTCTTCGACACATGATGAATTCGCCCAATATTCGCCAGACGGCCTGAAGTTCGCATTTGAATCCGTCCGTTCAGGCAGGTTAGAAATCTGGGCCTGTGCAAGCGATGGCTCGAACTGCGGCCAACTGCCTTCGTTCGGCGGGCCGCTCACCTGCCTGCCGCAGTGGTCACCGGACAGCCAGCGCATCGCATTTTACTCGCGCGTGGAAGACAAAGCTCGGATTCACATCATCAATGCGGAAGGTGGAGTACCCCAGCGCTTGACCAATGATGACGACAACATGCTCTCCAACTGCTCGAGAGACGGGCGCAGGATCTATTTCAGTTCGAACCGCAGCGGCAAGGACCAGATCTGGAAGATGCCCTCGAGTGGTGGCGCGGCAGCGCAGGTGACCGGGAATGGTGGATTTGCTGTCACGGAGTCGCCCGACGGCAAGTATCTGTATTACATAAGATCCAAAGACCGGAACACCGTCCTGTGTCGGATGCCGGCGGAGGGAGGTCCGGAAGCCCTGGTCCTCGAATCAGTCGTGCTGTTCAATTACGCGGTGACCGGCCACGGCATTTATTTCATGACCCAGCCGGATTCACGCGCCAGCAAGAAGCTCATCCAGTTCTTGAGTTGCGGCGACCAGACAACGAAGATCATTGCCTCGACGGATCTCGATGTTTATTGCTGGCCTCGCCGTCTCGCCGGATGAGCAGTGGTTGCTATACGCGCAGCATAAGCCAGCAAGCAGCGATCTGATGCTGGTGGAGAATTTCGAGTAAGGCTAAGGATAGGAGCCGTTGCAAGGCGATCATCTCGCTTGCGCTTGCAGAGTGTTGATTCACAAGTACGACGATCCGGCCATGGAGCTATTTTCCAAACGTGATCGAGGACTCCGAACCGAAACGCTTGTAGTTGCTGTAGCGGATCATCAGCCGGATGCGCTGCGGTCCAGTGCGGAATCCCAACGTGTCGTCGGCGTAGGTGTACACCGGAAACCAGTGCTTGCCGTCGATGGGCTTGCGGATCGTGGTGAAGCGCGGAAACAGATTCTCTTGTTTCATGCTGCGGATCTGCGGCACCGCCTGGCCTTCGGTACGCACGATGGCGTAATCGTCTTTCTTGATCCAGATCATGCCATCGAACAGGCGTTGGCCGGAGAGGATCTGCCGCGGACGCACCTGCAGCACGTAGCACTCCAGATCGTCCATCTTCTCTTCACCGCGGTAACGCGTTTCATAGATCGGCAGTGATTCCCGGACCAGCATCAACGGCTGGATATTGCGGATGTCCTCGAAGTCCTCATCGGTGAGCTTCAGATTCTTGAGTGTCGACAGCGGACTTCCGGCTGCCTTTTCGGTGCGCTCCTGGGTGGGAGAAAAAATCACATCACGTGTGTCGCGGTATTCGCCCACCGCGGCGCCGTGCTCGCTCAGCTCCTGAATCGTGAATGACTGCCTGTAGGCGTACTGGTTGCGCGCCGCTTCAGTTTCGCTCTCCGCCTGCGCAACGCGCCTCACAAGGTCCGCGGCTGTTGGCTCTTCCGCGTCAATGAGGCCCACAATGGCCGATGCTAGAATGATGCCGATGATCCAAACGCTCGGCGCCTTCCGGGCGGCCCTGGTGACCGGCTGGATTGCGTTGAGCGCCGCTGGTTTCCTGTATGCTCGCGAGAGAAACATTCCCATGTGGGCGGCCGTGCCGATTGTGGCCGCTTTCCTGCTTGAATACTCATTTTATCTGGTCCCGGGATTTGAAACGATCCGCCTGCGGCTAAGAACTCGCTTCACACCTGCGCAACTGGCATTTCTGACGGCGGGCTCGGGCGTCCTGCCGTACCTGGTCTACAGCATCGCAACGGGTCAGTTTCGCTGGTTGTCTTTTGTCGCGCTCGCGGGAATCACCGCGATCCTCTGCTTTTGGTATGTCATGTTGAAGGCTTCTCCCCTTCTGGACTTGCTGTTTCTGGCCTTCGTCGCCGCCATGGTGCTACTTCGCGTCTTCGATGACATTTACTCCTCGCCCGTTCGCGTGCGCATCGATATTCTGGGCAAGCTCATGCTCGTACACTGCGGTGCACTGGTGATGCTCGAGCTGCGGCGCGTGCACCGTGTACGATTCGGATTTCTTCCGAGCCAGAAGGAGTGGATCACAGGCGTGCGCTACTTTTTCTATTTCCTGCCCGTCGGATTGCCCTTGGTGATCGGCCTTGGCTTGGGCCACCTCGCGTACCCCACCATCCCGTTCTGGCAGACGTTAGCCATTTTTTTTGGCATCTTATGGGTGGTGGCTCTGGGAGAGGAATTTTTCTTTCGCGGCCTGCTGCAGAACTGGCTGGCTGAATGGACTGGAAACCGGTACCTGGCGCTCGCCGCGGTGTCGCTTTTATTCGGAGCCGCCCATCTCTGGTTTCGCGGCTTTCCGAACTGGAAGCTGGCCATCGTAGCCGCGGTCGCCGGATGTTTTTACGGCCTGGCATATCACAAAGCTGCAAGCATCCGCGCCAGCATGGTGGCCCACGCTCTAGTGGTCGCACTCTGGCGTACGGTGTTTGTGTTCGTTTAGGCCCGTCCTTCCTCTCAAGCCGCAACAATAATGTAACCCTCGAGTTCGTTTGTTCGTCGCGATGGTGTGATGAAACTCGGCCAGACGTACGTTCTTGTCCTCTTACTTGTCTTTACCCTCGGGATCCGCCCGCTAGGCGCTGCGAAGATTTACGAGCGTTACGCTCTGATTCTCAGTGACCCGTCCGCGGCAGAATTTGCGTCTTCTCACCAGAATGCGCCGCGGAGCGTGGTCGACACGCACCGCCAGAGAGTCGAGGCACAGCAGGATTCTCTGAAGCAGGAACTCGCCAGGCGCACGTTCATCGTGAGCGGTTCAGTCAGCAACGTCCTCAATGCCATCTTCGTTCTCACCACGCCGGACCGCGTTTCAGAGCTTCGAGCCCTGCCCGGGGTTGCGGCCGTTCGCCCCTTGCGCAGGTTTCGCCGGCTGCTCGACCGTGCCGTTCAACTGATGAACGGTCCGGCTGCGTGGAACGCCGTGGGCGGAGTGCAGCAAGCCGGCCTGGGCGTAAGGATTGCCATCATCGACACCGGCATCGATCAAACCCATCCAGCGTTTCAAGACAATGCCCTCCCGGTTCCTTCCGGATTCCCTAAGTGCGCGCCCGCCGATTGCGCCTTCACCAATCACAAAGTGATCGTGGCCCGAAGTTACGTCAAGCAACTCTCCGCGGGAACTCCACCTGACGTGGCCGCCACCTCACGGCCCGACGATAACTCTGCGCGCGATCGCGTAGGGCATGGCACGGCAGTCGCCATGGCCGCGGCTGGTGAAACCAACAGCGGCCCGAGCGGCACCATCACCGGAATGGCGCCCAAAGCGTATTTGGGCAGTTACAAGGTGTTCGGCTCTCCTGGAGTGAACGATTTTACTACTGGGGATGTCGTCATCAGCGCCATCAGCGATGCCCTTAACGACGGCATGCAGATCGCCGTGCTTTCGCTCGGCAGCTCGGCCTTCGGTGGACCACTCGATGTAGGCGCAGCTTGTGGCGAAACCGGCTCGACACCGTGCGATCCTGAGGCCACCGCGGTTGAAAACGCCGTGCGATCGGGAATGTTGGTGGTAGCCGCGGCGGGCAACGAGGGTGATTTCGGGAAAAATGTTCCGACGCTCGGCACCATCGATTCGCCGGGCGATGCGCCCTCCGCCATCGCCGCTGGCGCCACCACCAACTCACATCAATTTGTTTTCAGAGTACGTTTGAGCGGCAGCACTGTGCCTTCCAATCTGCAGCAGATGTTTGCGCTATTCAGTGACGGCCCTCTCCCAGCCTCGCCTTTGACCGCGCCTCTACGGGATGTCGCCGTCCTTTCCAGTGATCCGCTGGGCTGCTCTCCTATGCCCGCTTCATCGGCTCACGGCGCAATTGTGCTGATTGAGCGCGGCAATTGTAATTTCGCGGTGAAAGTGGACAACGTGCAGAACGCCGGCGGCGTCGGCGTGATTTTTTACCAGGCCAACACGGATGATCTCATTCCCCCCGGTGGCCTGACCAGTACTCAAATCCCCGCGGTGCTGATCGGATCAACCGATGGTTTCGCTTTGAGGAGCTTCGTCGATGCTCATCCCGGTTATCCGGGGACGCTTGATCCCGCGTTTTTCGCTGTGGACACGCCGGTGTTCGACACGGTGCCGGATTTCTCGTCTCACGGTCCATCCATCGTCGGCGCCATCAAACCGGAATTAGGGGCCGTGGGGACTGATCTCTACCTGGCCGCGGAGCGCTTCGACCCAAACGGCGCGCTCTACAGCGCCGACGGTTACACCGTGTCGCAGGGCACTAGCTTTTCGACGCCAATCGTCGCGGGTGCCGCAGCTCTCGTGAAACAGAAACATCCGAACTATACGACCGCGCAGTTGAAGTCGGCGATCGTGAATACCGCGAATCAGGGTGTCACCGACGCATCCGGCACAGCGCGCGTGAACGCGGTCGGCGCGGGTAAGCTGGATGCCGGCGCGGCAGTTTCGAGTACTGTCACAGTGGCGCCCGCCACGGCCTCCTTTGGCTTCATCAAGACGGTGCCGGTCAGCCAGCAGTTGCAAATCACCAACACCGGTACGTCTGCGGGCAATCTCAGCCTTTCCTTTTCGCCGCGCGATCAGGATGCGCACGGTCATTTGAGCCTTGATAAGACTGCGCTCGCGCTCGGGCCCGGACAATCGGATGTCGTCACCGTCACCTTGAGCGGCCCCATGCCTGCGCCCGGCTCCTACGAAGGATCCATCGTCATACAGGGAGGCGCAACCCCGGTGCACATCCCCTACCTGTACGTGGTGGGCGATGGGAATCCATTCGACATCGTGGCTCTACTCGGCGATGGTTTCGATGGCACGGTGAACCAGCAGATCCCCGAAGGCGCGGTCGTATTCCAAGTGACCGACAGGTTCGGAGCGCCGGTCGCGAACGTGCCAGTCCAGTTCTCTGCGGCCACCGGTGGGGGAAGTATCCAGCAGCCTGACGCTAGAACCGACTCGTACGGATTGGCCGGAGCGACCGCCATCCTCGGTCCCAAATCAGGACCACAGGAGTTCGCGGGTCAGGCGGGAGGTTTGTCAATTAAGTTTGACGGTACGGCGCGTCTCGATCCAGCGATTACGCCCAAGGGCGCCGTGAATGCGGCCAGCTTTCAAGTGGGACAAGGCCAGGCACCCGGCTCCTACATCTCCCTTTTCGGCGCCGCCCTGAGCGATGATACCCGCGCCGCGAACTCCGCTTCGCTGCCGCTCGCGATCGACTTTGTGAGCGTCAGCTTCGACGTTCCTTCAGCGGGCATCAGCCTGCCCGGCCGGCTATATTACGTCAGCCCCAGCCAGATCAATTTGCAAGTGCCGTGGGAGCTTCGCGGCCAGACCTCCGCGCTGATCAAGGTGGCCATCGAGGATTCGCAGGGTCCCGTATATACCTTGCCGCTGGCCGATTATTCGCCTGCATTCTTCACGTATACCGAAGGCGGGACGAACCGCCTGCTGCTCGCCGCGCGCGACCTCAGTGGGAAAGTCATCTCGTCGAGCAACCCCGCTCGCCGCGGCCAGTCAGTCTCGTTGTTTGCCAACGGACTCGGCCCTGTGGACAATCAGCCGCCCACCGGGGAGCCTGCGCCGCTTTCACCTTTGGCGCATACCTTGTCTACTCCTACCGTTTCCATCGCCACGCAACAAGCCACGGTCGGATTCAGTGGCCTCGCGCCGCTCTATTCGGGCCTGTACCAGATGAACGTGACGGTACCAGCCAACATACCGGCCGGAGTGCAGCAGGTGCAGATGAGCATTAACGGCGTCACAGCGCCAGCGGCGAACCTGCCGGTGCAGTAGAAGACGGCTACTCGACGCTACGCGCTGCTCCAGGCTTCCGGATTGAGCAAATTTAGTGGACGGCGCCGCAAAAACTTGGACCCAAATCTTACAAGAAATTACGGACTTTGCTGATCTCCTGAGAGGTTACTCAGAGTCCGAAGAGGGGTTCGGGGCGGTCCGACCAGAAGACGGAGAATAGACCCCAACGCCAGTTTTGGAACCGGACCGTTGCGCCAGGGGAAGCCCCCGCAAAGATCCTCTGAATTTTAGTGTCGGCATCCAACGCAGGTAAGGTGGGCGATGTTGCCGCGCTAGCACTTAAACTCGGCCGACCTTGACAGATTCTGACAATCAGATAATCTGAAAGCATGGCAGGAAAAACATCCACAATTCAAGAGCGGATTGGACGCGTGGGACAGCGGCGCCAGGTGGTCATCCCGCGAGAGATGCTCAAAACCCTCAAGCTTCAGGAAGGGGATTTTGTGGCGTTCGCCCAGCGAAAGAACGGCGCTCATAAAACCGAAACGCCTGGTTGATCCTGACGACACACTTACGCCTGCGGAGGCGAAAATGGTGCGCCGCGGCGAGGCCCAGCTCAAACGCGGAGAGTCGAAATCATGGCGCATTGTGAAACATGGGCTATCGCGTTGAGCTTGCGAACGATGCTCAAAAGCAACTCGCCCGATTCCCGCGCGATGTGAGGGAACTCTAGCGCGCTATCGATGAATTTGAAACGAAAGGTGAAGCTGAATGCAGGAACGTAAAGGCCTTGCACGGATCCGAGTGGAAGGGGCGGCTGCGTAAGAAAGTCGGTCCCTACCGGATCATCTTCAGGAAGTATCCAGAGCGCGGCGCGTTGGAAATTTCCGCGATCCTCATCAAATCTAAGGACACCTATCGATAGCCCGAGTTAAGGGCGCTGCCGGCGGTTAGAAATAACGGACTTTGCTGATCTCCTACGACCCCACGGGGATGCCGATGAGGACCTCATTTGGTTTGGTACAGCGTTTGGGGGCGGTCATTACGACAAGAGGCCCGCACCGAAATCCCAACACCTCCATCCCCGCTGACTGCCGCGTAGGAACGAAATTACTCGGAAAACGCTCGTTCGGCTTGGTACGACGTTTGAGGCACGTCAGTCATCTATGAGAGCGCTGCCGCTGTCAACGACGAAATCATGTCCTAATCGGCGCCGACGGCGCCGAGGTCTTGGTTTTTCGATCACAACCTCGGTAAAACAAAACTCTCTGTGTCCGCCGTAGATTGACTCACGCGGTCTTCATCGCGCTGTCCTGCTCCTGCTATCTATGGAAATGGTGTCACGTCGCTCGGGTCGCCATCCCGCAAGGAGAAAATTCGAATTTTGCGAAACAAAACCCAATTCCCATTTCCGAGCAGCATCCGAACCTCCAGCGCAGATCCTTGATCACGATCCGCGCGTCGCCGGTGCCGGCAACTACCTCGCTTGTGGCGAATCTGCCGGTGCAGTAGAGAGCGGCCACTCAGGCGCTACGCGCCCGTCCAGGCTTCCGGATTGAGCAAATTCGGCGGCCGGCGGCCTTCCAGCGCGGCGATGGCATTCTCCGCCGCCACCATAGACATCTTTTTCCGGGTATCCACCGAGGCACTGGCGATGTGCGGCGCCAGTACCACGTTCTCCAACTTCAACAGCTTCGGATGCACCGTGGGCTCGTTTTCAAACACGTCAATGCCTGCTCCTGCGATTACGCGCTTCTCGAGCGCATCCGCCAGCGCCGCTTCATCCACGACAGCTCCGCGCGAGGTATTGACAAAGATGGCTGTGGGTTTCATCAACCGGAACTGATCGGCGCTGATCATCTTGCGTGTCTCGGGCAGCAGCGGCACGTGAACGCTGATGTAATCCGATTCGCGCAGCAGACGGTCCGCGCTCACGAATTCCGCGTGCAGCTCGCGCTCCACCCCTTCAGGCGCACGCACTGCGTCGCTATACAAAATGCGCATGTGAAATCCGCGGCCGCGGCGTGCTACGGCCTGGCCGATCCGTCCCATTCCGAAAATACCCAACGTGCGGTGATGCACGTCCTGCCCCACCAACAGATCGATGCGCCACTTATTCCATTGGCCCGAGTGCACGAATTGATGGCCCTCGACCACGCGCCGCGCAGCCGCCATCAGCAGTGCGAAAGCGAAATCGGCCGTTGTGTCCGTAAGGACATCGGGCGTATTCGTCACCAGAATCTTCCTGCGTGTTGCGGCCGCCGGATCGATATTGTCGAACCCCACCGCAACATTGGCGATGACGCAGACGCCCTCCAATTTGTCGATCACCGCCGGCGGAAACTTGTCGGTCAACTGGCTCACAACCGCCTGCTTGCCACGAATGCGCCGCAACAACTCGTCGGCGGTCAGGCCGTCATCAGAATCGACGTAATCGACTTCGGCGCGCTGCTTCAAATATTCAACGGCTTCTGGATAAATACGCCTGGTAACCAGTACTGCGGGTTTCATCGAACGGCAATTGTCGCACAGGCCCGCTTCATCGTACAATTGCGGTTCAAAGACACACCGCTGGCGGGCCATCGGCCTGCCCTACCGTAACAAGGAGAATAGGCATGGCAAAATTGGGCTTCCTGGGCCTCGGCATCATGGGTTATCCGATGGCGCGCAACCTGATGCGCGCGGGACACGATGTGGCGCTCTGGTCGCATACGGCAAACAAAGCCAAAGAACTGGCAACCGCTGAGAAAGGAAAGTTTTGCAGTACACCTAAAGAGGTGGCGCAACACGCCGAGTGCATCTTCCTCTGTGTGGGCACTACCAGCATGTGCGAGCGCGTGCTATTGGGACCGGACGGCGTGATCGAAGGGGCCAAGCCAGGCACTGCAGTGCTCGACGCCAGTACCATCTCGCCCAGTGGAAGCCGCCGGATCGGCGAGTCCCTCGCGAAGAAAAATGTTCACTATCTGGATGCCCCCTGCACCGGCTCGACACCCGGGGCAAACGCCGGCACTCTGACATTTATGGTTGGCGGCGACAAGGCCATCCTCGACCAAATCCGGCCCTGGATGGAGCCTATGGGCAAGAAAATCTACTACTGCGGCAGCGCGGGCCTGGGCCTGCAAGCCAAGTTATCGCAGAATCTGATTCTTTCGAACATTTTGCAGGCCTTCAACGAAGGCATGGTCCTGGCCGCCAAGGGTGGCGTCGACCCCAAGCTGATGCTGGAAATCCTTTCAAACAGCGCCGCCAAATCGGGCCTCATCGAATTTAAAGCGCCCTACGTGCTCAACCGGGATTTCAGCCCCCAGTTCTCCGTGAAATGGATGGATAAGGACATTGGATTGATGCTCGAATCGGGCTCCGAGCTTAAAGTGCCACTTCCACTGACTGGTTTGACACGTCAAATCTTCCAGGCAGCCATCGCCAAAGGCCATGGGGAAGAGGATATTTGCTCTACAATCAAGGTCTTGGAGTCCATCGTGGGCATCGAGGTACGGGCTCGATAACAAAAATACAGATTTTGGTTGCATTTCGAAAAAGCTTATCCTAATATTGGAAACAAGCCGGGGAGGCAACTCCCACCAAAGCGAGACTAACCTCTAAATAAAGACCCCTGAAGCATCCTCCCCGGCGCCCGAAAGGGTTTAAACTCTTCTCCCAAAAATCGGATTCAAAAACATTAATTACCGCGCCGTGCAGGGTTGAGGCGGCTTTCCGTGATATCATCGCTCCAGTCACCTTCCCTCGGAATGCCGAATCTCACCATTTTGGGGTCGACCGGCTCAATCGGCACCAATACCCTCGACGTCATCCGCCAGAATAGCCACCGCTTCAAGGTGTATGGGCTGGCCGCGGGCCGTAATATCGACCTCTTGCTCAAGCAGATTCTGGAATTCCACCCGCGAACAGTGGCTGTTGCCACCGCTGAAGGTCGCGACGAGCTTGCCGGCAAGCTGGCCGGGAGTGGTCTGCCGATGTCCCGGTGGCCCGAACTCGCCTTTGGGTCGAAGGCTCGGGTGGAGATCGCCACAGCAGCCGAGGTCGATATCGTCATTTCGGCCATCGTTGGCGTCTCGGGCCTCGAAGCCACGTATGAAGCCGTTCGCGCCGCCAAGCGCATCGGTTTGGCAAACAAAGAAGTTCTGGTCGCCGGTGGCAAGCTGGTGATGGATGCGGTCGGCGAGTCCGGGTCCGAATTGATCCCCGTTGACAGCGAACACAACGGCGCCCACCAGTGCTTGCGCTGCGGTAATCGCGAGCAGGTCACCAAGCTGATTCTGACGGCGTCAGGCGGCCCGTTCCGGAGCACGCCCCTCGAGAAACTGGCTTTGGTGACACCCCAACACGCCCTGAAGCATCCAACATGGAGGATGGGGAATCGGATTACCATCGATTCCGCCACCCTGATGAACAAAGGCTTCGAGGTGATTGAAGCCTGCTGGCTGTTTGGTTTTTCACCCTCGCAAGTAGACGTGGTCATTCACCCGCAATCCTCAGTGCACGCCATGGTCGAATACAGCGATGGCAGTGTGATTGCGCAGATCTCGGCGACGGACATGCGAATGCCCATTCAGTACGCGCTGACCTACCCGGAACGCTCGCAGGCCCCCGTACCCAAAATCGACTGGAGCCAGGCACGGCGCCGGGACTTTGACGTTCCCGAATACAACAAATTCCCGCTGCTGAGGCTGGCGTACCGGTGCCTGGAGACGGGCGGGTCGGCCACATGCACGCTCAATGCGGCGGACGAAGTTGCCGTAGAGGCTTTTCTGGAACGAAAGATCGGCTTTCAGTCGATATCTCAGGTTGTAGAAGAAACACTGTCGCGGTTGCCCAACCGGCAGCCTCGATCCATCGGTGATATTCTCGAAATTGATAAGGAGTCGCGCTCTCTGGCTCGCGAGCTGATCGTGGTAGGAACCAAGGCGGCAGCGGTTGGAAAGGCTTCCTCTCTACGGGGACTGGCCGCCTCGAAAACTAATCCGCCGACGGCGAGAGCTTAACTTATGCTTGTTTTTCAAAATGTACTCTGGCTGCTGGTCCTGATTGGGGTGATGATTATCATCCATGAGGCCGGGCACTACTGGGCCGCGCGCTATTTTGACGTGCGCATCGAGACCTTTAGTTTTGGCTTCGGCCCCCGCCTGTTTGGGTTCCGCAAGGGCGAAACGGACTTCCGGTTTTCCGCGATCCTTTTTGGCGGTTACGTCAAAATGACCGGCGAGCAACCGGGCGACGAGAATGCCGACGATCCCCGCAGTTTTCTGTCGAAACCACGCTGGCAGCGCCTGATCATTGGCTTTGCCGGGCCTTTCATGAACGTGGTTCTGGCGGTGGGTCTGCTCACAGGTTTGTTCATGGTGAAGTATCAGAAACTGGCCGCTGGCGACGAGCGGCCCATTGTCGGATACGTGATCAAGGACTCGGCGGCGGCTAAAGCAGGGATCCAGCCGGGCGACAAGATTGTGCGCTTCGACAACATTCAGAACCCGACCTGGGAAGACGTAAACTTGAAGGAGATTGCCAGTGCGGGCAGGACCTTCGACGTGGTTGTTGAGCGCAACGGGCAACTGATCGAGAAGAAGATCTCACTGGTGCTCGATGAGCGAAACGGAATTGGATTCGCGGGCTGGGCGCCGCGGGCCGAAGTTCAGGTGGGCACACTCTCGTCCGGGATGCCGGCGCAAAAGGCGGGTCTCCAGAAGGGCGACTTGCTGCTGACCGCCAACGGGCAGACCATACAATCCATGTACACCCTCCAGGACATCATCCAGAGCACGAATGGCAAGCCCGTCACCATTGAATATGAACGCAACGGCAAACGCTCCAGTGTGACTGTGACGCCGGTATTCAGCAAGGGGGACGGACCTGCGCGTTGGATTATCGGCTTCCTGCCGGAGCGGCGTTTGAACCTGATCACCATGCGGCTCTCGCTCCCAGCGGCCTTCAGCGAATCGGTTCGGCAGAACGTCAAGGGCGCCGAGCTTATTTTCAAGTTCCTTGCGGGCATTATTGAGCGGCGTATGTCACCCAAATCGCTCGAAGGGCCCATCCGCATTGCCCAACTTTCCGGTGAGGCCGCGCGTGAAGGACCCTCTTCGTTCTTCCTGCTGATGTCGATGGTCAGCCTCAACCTGGCCATTTTCAATCTGCTGCCCATTCCGATCCTCGACGGCGGCGTTATCGTGCTGCTGTTGATCGAGATGCTGATCCGGCGTGACTTGAGCCTGCAGGTGAAGGAAACCGTGTTCAAGCTCGGTTTTGTTTTCCTGATGGTGGTGGTAGCGTTCGTGATTTACAACGATCTGTCGAAGATCTTGCCGGCAGGGTAGTGGTAGACGCTCAGCATAACCGCTGCGGCTCGTCAGTTTTTATGCGGCCACTCTTCAAGTTTCAGTCTGCGCAGTATGGCCACGTATCTGGAGTCATGGGTCAATCCCGGGTACAGTCTGACGCGCCACCTCAATTCCAAGGGGCTGAACGGAGCGAAGCTGCGGTCGTCGCAGGTCTTTTGTAACCGACCCAGTTCGGCATAGATCAAATCATTGCCTTCTTCACTGAGGTGACCGCGCGCGAAAGCATTTTTGTTTTACCACATCCTCTGTTCGGCCCGCAGCCGCATTCACACTACCGAGGTCAACAGGGTCATTTTCTTGCTTGAACTCGCGAAGTGCTTCATTGTACATTCCTTTTTGCAGGTAACAGTAGCCGATACACCAATGAGCCGGGACAAAGTCCGGTTCCAAATCGAGCGCTTTTCTAGACTGCTCGATGGCGCGATCGTATTGGCCCGCCCACATGTAGGCATGTCCCATTGCGGCGTTGATCATTACCGGAGAGCGGGTCCAGTACGAGGGCGCGCTTCTCTTCCGCAATGGACTGGTCGGACCTGCCCACTAACCTAAATAAATACCACCCGTACCATGATGCGCGGTCGCATAATTCGGATTTAGCTCGATGGCCACGTTTGTACGCCTGTTCAGCTCCCGCCCAATCTCATTTATTTTATTTATTCTGCGTCACAAATCGCAACGTCGCATAAGCTTCGGAAATGCCAGGGTCGATCGCCAACGCCTTGAGTGCGGCCGTCTCGGCTTTCTCTGCTGCTATACGGAAATTTATCGGTCCATATGCGGGAAACACGGCGTAGGTGTCCGCCAGTCCCGCGTAGGCGCGGGCGTAACCAGGATCCAGAGCGATAGCAGCTTCGAAATGCTCGACTGCGCCTGCCTTTTTGAGTCCATCTTGGGTGCGACGGTTCCAGAAATAGCGTCCCCTGAGATAGTGCTCATATGCTTCCGGATTGACCGACACTGCACTCGTCAGCCGCTTCTGCTGTTCCGTAGACAGATTCAGACGGATCTCACCAGCTATCAGCGATGCCAGCTCACGTAGCACGCCGAGAATATCGCTGAGATTCTGGTGCCGCCCTTGCGCAGCTCACGTGTCATGAGATCAGCTTCAAAAGCGACGGTCTGGCCCCGTGCATTCGCGATCGGGATCACCACCCGCCCGCTCAATCGCACGGCGCTGGCGCAGGTAGCGCAGATGTTCAAAGACACCAAAGCGCAGCATCGATCGTGTGGCGTTAGGCATTGTTCCGCGCCCGTCTATGTTATCCGAAACCTCCGGCAGGGAATACCTTACAATATTGCCCCTTATTTTCATACAGATAACGGGAAGGAGAAATCTTGCAGCAGGGCATGGACTGTCATCCCGATTTTGAGGCAGGATTGCCGGGATCTAGTGTCACCCGCTACGAATAGAACACCTGAACAGGGAGTTTGCAAAATGAACGCTTTGCGGAAACAAATCAGTACGGGGATTATCACGGTTTTGGGATCCCTGTCGTTGCCGGCTGTAGCCTTAGTTAGTTAGCCCAGAATGCCTGGTTCCCATCGCTCACGGCGCCAGGTGACGTCCAGATGGAGCTGATCGGCGACGTCATCAACTCGGCGCCCGGCGTTTCGCCCGCAACATCCTCGCAGTTCGGGTATATCTCTCGAATCAACGGTGAATCAACGGGGATTGACAACGTTGTTTACGGGCACGCCCCAAAATGAGACGACCGCCATTTACACGTTTGTTACTCATGCCACCACGACACGAAGAACGGTCAATGGGCCTTTGGTTATTCTGGCCCGTGAAGGCACCACAACCATCTATTGCGATAACACTCCGAAAGGGGATTTCGCAAATCCAGACTGATTCAGCGGCGGAACTGCGATCCAGTTCTCGACATACCGGCAGCAGTCCGTCACCAATACTGTCTCAAACAGCTTTACGACCACTCATGTCAATACCGTCACCAGCGTAGAAAACTGTACCGATTCCGCTGGAGATGTGCACCGGCTGGGATGGGCGGGGCAGACCTGGCGAACGACGCTGACAGGTCAATTGAATACGGCCACACCTCCGCTCCTACTACCGACTGGTTCGCAGGCGCGGTGGCCGGCCTTCTTCCATCCGCTGATGTTTTCGTGGCGGGATCTTAACCCGCGCGCGCATTTGTCCGACCCTCGCGGTCGCGGTCCAGACGCGGCAAATGGGTAACCGCTCCATCGGGACTTGGACGTGCTCAGCCTTTGGGCTTGGCGAAGAACTCCTGATCGATCTTCGCGGCTAGGATGAAATCACTCTCCGTCAACCCGTCGATCTTGTGCGTGTAGGTTTTCACGTCCACGCGGCCCCAGGCGAGGGTGATGTCGGGATGATGGCCTTCCTGCTCGGCCACGGCTCCCACTCGATTCACGAAATCGAGCGCTGTTTTGAAATCAGGAAAGAGAAACGTCTTGGTGATGTGATGTCCATCCACCACCTTCCAATCCGGTAATTGCGAAGAGAGCTTTTGCAACTCCGCGCCCGCGAGAGGCGGCACGCCGCCCCGGCAGGGCACACAATGTTTGGCCGCCAGGCCGCTTACCCCAGATCCACCCATACTTCACCCTCCTTTAATTCTACAGGATACGATCGCAACGGCCGCAACTGTGATTTCAGCCGCTCGTAATCCTGAGGATAAACGTTCCGCGGGAAAAAGTTTTCACCGGTAGTCACATCGTATTGGAAATGATGAAACGGACAGTCGAGCAGATTGTCCCACATGGTAGCGCCATCGAGCGGATTGTTCCGATGCGGCACAATCCGAAAAACGCGTAGATGTGGCCTTGAAAGTTCGCCAGAACCACTGGCTTCCGGTCAATACGAAGAAATCTGGTGTGCCCGGGCGGCACGTCGTCCACCAATTTCTGAAATCCCACGGCTCTTCTTAGTCTTTGATGTCGGCGGTGATGAAACGCCGCACGTGGGGATGTACCCGGAGCTCCCCGCCGGAAGTGGCCGGACGGTCCTTCACCGAGATACTCGGAGAACCAGGCTTCGTGCTCCACCTCTTCATGCAGAACGCCGAGCGCGATCTCGAAGGTGCGGTGATCTTTGCCTAAGGTCATGTTGCAAATCTCGGTGTAAGTGCGGATGGCGCAACGCTCGGCCTCCACCAGCACATTCAACATGGCTTTCATGTCACCCGGGCGGCAGATACGCATCCGGGCAGCCGGCAACGTCGGCGAGACCGCGAATATCGCGGGGCAGCGCACCGCGCAGCTCATAAATACGCGGCGTCAACACCTCAAAATGGTTCCGGTCTTCAATGCGGGCGTCTTCGATGATCTCTTTGAGTCCTTCTCCATCGAAGCCGATCGCGTTGACACGAAGAATCGTGTAGTAATAAAACGTTGTGAACTCTGCGCCCGCCGCGAATGAGTTTATCCACCAGGACGTCCACATTCACACCTGCCTGTTCCACAACCTGTCTGGCAACTTTGCCCATGGTTCTCTCTCCTTTTCGAAAATGAAATTTACTCTGACGAACAAACTTCGCAGATGCCCCGGAATACAATCTCGTGATCCCGGACAGTCCGCGTTCCCAATTGCGAGCGCCGCGCCAAGCTTGGCACGTCGAACCAGGAGATATCCTCCACCCGGTTGCAGTGCTCGCAAACAAAGTGATGGTGCCGCATGGTGTTGGCATCGAACCGCACAGATTTGCCCTCCAGACGCACTTCCCGAACCAGGCCGACGGCGATGAGGGTATGCAGGTTTTATACACGGTGGCACGTGAGGCGCGAGGATCGCTACGGTTCAGACCGCGATAGATCTGACCCGCGGTCGCGTGAACCGGATTCCGCTTCAAATAATCCAGAACGGCATAACGTTGCGATGTGCAGCGCAAGCCACATTCGCGGAAGGCCGCTACAGTCTCTGGCCTGTTTTTGAACAAGGTGATAATTTAGATTAATTCTAATGTAAGATGCTGTCAAGCGACCAGGGATATCGGGATATCGGATCCCCTGAAGTACTAGAGATCTGTAACCAATAGTACTGGGCTTGAATTGAAGCCTAAGATCTATTGCTCGGAAAAACGATTTTCCGCATGATGGACTCATAGGAGCAAAAGATGGTCAGACGTCGAAACATAACGGACGGTGAGCGCCGGGATAAAGACCGTTTCGCGCTTGAGCGGGAACTTCGCTATCGGACGATGGAGAGCCCTGCCGCGGACGCCAGCGGACGGGGTCGAACGCTCAACATGAGCAGCAGCGGCGTTCTGTTCACCCTCGAAGGGGCTTTGATGCGCGGGCATCGCGTGGAGTTTTCGGTAGACTGGCCGGCGCAGTTGAATGATTCCTGCCGGCTGCAACTGGTGGCGCTCGGCAAGGTGGTGCGCTCGAACGAAAACACGGCTGCCATTCGGTTCGAAAAGTACGATTTCCGTACGTGCGGCGCTACAGCTTTCGGCAAGACGGCAACGGCTGGAAAGCTCTCGGCCTGAGGTTCGCGCTATGCCCGGACCCAGCCAATTTGCTTGCGAATTGTTTCCTTTTACCTCTTCAACGGATCGTCAATCCAGGGTGGAGTAGCTTCGATGAGGCGGCCCAGCGCCGGCTCGAGCTGCTCCATTTTCAACTTCATCTGCCAGGCCACGTCGCGATAACTGAAGTGTCCCTTGACCCCGCTGCGAACGCGCGAAATGTATTCGACTTCCGCAAAATCCATTTTGAACAGGAAGCGCGAACGGGCGCCGAAGGGCAGCAGATAATGTGACCCGGGCGCCGGAAGGCTGTGCATCGCCGCAAACCCACAGCGCATCGAGTTTTCGTAAACGTCGCTGGCACCGGCCTCGGCAACAGCCCGTGGGGTGTCAAATCCGAGCCGCCCGTCGTAGGACTGGCGAAACTGGTGGCAGCGCCGGTGGCGATGCAAATCGCGGTACGCCCCAATGTCCATGATGATGTCGAAAGCGTAGGGACCGCCGCGGAATGCACGCAGCAGATCATCGCGCTTGGTGCGCGACTGGAGTGCCACGTCGAGCACCTCCGCACGCCGGGCATGGTTCCAGCCGGCGGCCATTTCGTACAACTCGCGAAAGGGGCGGTTCGTAACCGGGTAGAGCAGTGCCGCCACGATGTCGGCCGATACATCTGCCGGCTTCACCAGATCCACGCGATCGACCTCAACTCCGGTGGCCGGCGGAAGATTTTGATCAGCCCATCGTTTCAGATCCGCCCACGAGTGCGTGAGGTACTCGTCAGGCTCGGCGTGCCGGGCCAGCGTTGGAGCCAGCGGCTCGCCTGAGGCGTTACCGTCCAAGGCGCAATCCGGCACTTCGGCGCAAGCCGCCGCGATTTCCTCGCCCAGGCTGCGCACTTCTTCGTACTCGGAAACGCGCATGCGCTTGATCTGTTTTTCGAGCGTGCGGATGCTTGTGACCTGGCCCACGTTCGTCGGCACACCCCAGAACAGCAGGTAGCGCGCCACGTCGAAAGCCCGCGCCGCGATGTTGCGTTTGTAGGCATCCGGCTTCATGTCCTCGGGACGTGGCAGCTTCTCGCAAAGAGAAGCGAATACTTTTTCGCTAACTTGCTGGTAGGCGCCGAGCAACATATCGCCGGCTTGCCGGTAACGCACGGCATCATCGCCCGCGAACTCGGGCGGCGTTATAAAACCGGATCGCGAAAAGTCCTGGTAGCGCGACGATTTCGCCTGTCCGTCCCACAGCGCTTCATCTTCGATCTCGCTCGCGGCTAGTTCCGACATGCCTTCAAAACACAGAACGGTGTGCCCCAGGTCGGCGATCGACGCGTGGCCGTATTGAAAATAGAAACTTTCGAGAAACTTCTGTGAATCGTGCGTGCGAACCCAATCGAGCGATTGCCGGATGGAATCGGGCGAGCGGCTGTAGCGCGCCAAAGCATACGCACATTTCTCGGGCGGCATGGGCGCTACGGTGATCACACGCTTCGGTCTGTCCGACATCGGTTCAAGTTATGATATCGAAACCGGTACCGCTCTTTCACGATCGCGATCGAAAACGACACCGCTCGCTCACGGTCGCGGCTCAGAGCAGAACGGTAACGTCGGTCAAACGAAGCAGGTCTCATGAAGATTCGAATCAAACGGCTCCGCGATGATGCTTTTCTGCCCCGATACGCACATGGGTCCGCGGAAGATGCGGGGCTAGACTTACGCGCCGTCCAGCGGGTCACGCTCGCGCCCGGAGTGCCGGGACTGATCCCAACCGGCATCGCCATTGAACTACCGCCCGGCTACGAAGCGCAAATTCGCCCGCGCAGCGGCCTGGCTCTGAAGCACGCCATCACCTTGCCGAACAGTCCCGCGACTATTGATCCGGGCTATCGCGGCGAGATTCGTGTGATCCTGCTCAATCTTGGAAAACAAGATTACCTGATCGAGACGGGAGACCGGATCGCACAAATGGTGATCGCGCGTTACGAAGCTGTCGAGTGGGAAGAAGCAGAATTGGACGATTCAGTGCGCGGCGATGGCGGCTTTGGATCGTCGGGACGGTAGCGGTTGATTGAGAATGTCGCCTAAGAAGATTGGTGGACGAGATGGGATTCGAACCCACGACCCCGGCGTTGCGAACGCCGTGCTCTCCCAGCTGAGCTACTCGCCCACTCGGCCGAACTGAATTCAATCATAACATTCCGGGATCCACCGGCGGCGCAGTCCATCGACGATTCGAGGGCCCATTTGAACACTGGCAACGCGTTCGCGGGCTCACTTACCTGAAATTCGCCGTGTGCGGAAATTGCGGGTTTCTCGTACGGAAGTGAAGGTGTGCCGGCCGTAATTTCAACTTTACGGCCGGCACTCGTGGCGGGCGGTTCAGGCAGCGGATTTGGCGGCGAGTCGCTCAGGATCGTGGGACATACGTTCCACGCAGAAGTGGTAGAACAGGTACACCAGGTACATAATCGGCATGATCAGAAGCGAGGTTTCCCAGCCCACTGTGCGATTGGATACGCTGATAATTCCGGCAATCGCGGAGCCGACCAGGTAATACGGGAATGACCACAGGTAGCATTGTTGCCAGACTTTCTTCAGCGGCTTTCCCTCCATCAGACAGAGCACGCCCGAAATCAACAGCGTGTTGCTCATGAAGTACGTGCAGGCGGCGAGCACCAGCAAGGCTGACAGCGACTCAGCGCGCGCCAGAGTCAGAGTGTAATGTGCAACCTGGTAAGCCACTCCGATGCTGAGCGCGAGCGCGGCCACATTGAAGAGAACCTGAATCAGTTGCGGCCGCCGCTTAGCGCCCCACACGCATTGAATGACGATGGCGGCGCATCCCATGGTAATGGTTTCGGTAAACGTAAAATCTGCGATACCGATGAGGATCAACAGGAAGTTCACCGAAATGGTGCCCGTGATTCCGGGCAACCGCACCTTAAAAGTCGAAGCGAGCAGCGCTAGCAGCAGGTAGCTGATGTAGCGCGGCATATCCGGGAAATCAGACCGGAGCGCGACGGATCCCGCCAGAAGGGCGAATCCTAGGATGATTACAAGGCCGATATAAATCTTGGCTTTGGTAGGCATCGTGGTTTTCTCTTCTTGCATTTCTCGCCCTCCTACGGAAGTGGTGCCGCGGTGGTCGGATCAGGTAGTGTATCCGTATCACCGTCATCGGCCGACAAGGCCTGCAAGGGGCTGCGGATGTCTACCGCCCCACCCCAGATCACACTAATGCCCGACATCGTGCAGTCGCCCCACACGACCGAGCTTCCCCAAATCACGGAACTGCCGTTCAAAATCGTGCTCAAACCGGATCCCCAGATAACCGAGTCACCCCAGACGACCGAGTCGCCCCAGACCACTGAAAAGTCACGCATGATGGTGACCTTGCCCGTGATCGAGTTAAACACGGCGACCGGAGAGAGCGCGGGGAGCGTAGGCAGATCGGTACTTGCCAGCGCGGCATTAATGTCGAGATATCCGGCGCCGACAGCAAAAATGTCGGATTGACTGTCGTACTTAACTTGAGACAGGAAATCGACGCCATAGCTGTGTTGCGGGAATAGCCGGGTCGCCGACTTCATCAGGCGCGCCTTGATCTGATCCGGAGTCAACGAAGGTTGCTTCTGAATCATGAGGGCTGCCGCGCCGCTGACTACCGGAGTAGCCATGCTGGTTCCGCTCAGCCGAAAATAACTTCCAGCAGCTCCTGTCGAACCCAGAGTTTCATAAGTGCTGGTGTTCACCTGCGTCTTCGGGAAACTCATGAATAACGTGCAGGTGGGCGACGCTAACAAAGAGACAACACTATTGCCTGGAGCCACCAGATCCGGCTTCACGATGTGATCGACCATCGTCGGGCCCTTCGAGCTGTAACTGGCGATGGTGTCGTTATCTCTGCTCGAGGAGCCATTCATGTTTGTCGCGCCCACGGTAATGACATACGGATCGTTACCCGGAGACGCTATGGTGCCGTACCCGTGTCTGCCATAGGAGTTCTCGCGCCCGTAGTTGCCGGCCGCAACAACGACTACAATGCCGGCCTTCCAAGCAGCTTCGACTTCCTGGCACAACGGATCTAATTTGTAGCTTTCATAGACCGGATGACCCAGAGAAAGGTTCAGGACGCGGATGTTGTAGGTGTTTTTCAATTGGATTGCGCGGTCGATGGCCGCGATGACGCCACTCTCGGTGCCGGCGCCGTTCTGATCGAGCACGCGAAGGTTGATCAGATTAACGTTGGGCGCCATTCCGCGGAACATCCGCGTAAATCCGACGCCGCTCGAATCCTTGCCGTTACCGCCAACGACGCCCGCGACGTGGGTCCCGTGGCCGTATCCATCCGTCGTATCGGAGACGCCAATGAAACTCTCGCTATAAACCACGCGAGAGTTGACGCCATCACTGGCCATCAGATCATTTTTCGGAGTAACGCCACTGTCGATCACGGCTACGCCAACGCCGGTTCCATCCCAGCCATACTGCCAGGCCATGGTCGCATTGACGGTCGCGGCGACCATGTCCAATGAACCAGCCGTGGGGCGGTCCGGCGAAATGTAAACGATCGACGGATCGCTTTCGAGCGCCTGTACGGTGCTCATCGGCAGACTAAGATGGGCGGCATTGATGCCGTTGAAAATCTTCTTCATCTTGCCGTAAGCGCCGAGTTGCTTCAGCTGTGCTTTGGTGGGCGGGTTGTGGAACTGAACGATCACATCCACCATAGAGTTGGAGTTCTTCGGCAGGTCCGGCGCCAGCTTAGGACCGCCAAAAGCCAGACCGGCGAAAGCCAGTAAAGTCGTTACTCGAATCAGACGCTTAAATCCCGAATGCACGCCCGTCGCGGAAATTGGCAACGAGGACGCGGTTCGTGAGTTCGAAGTACTGATCGAGCGGGGAAGTTGAAGGGTTTTTGTATGTCGCGTTTTCATCGTGGCTCCAGTACGTGAGTCACCATCGGCCATGTATTCGCACGACTGCTGCCAAAATTCCACGTTGAAACTGCAGGTGTTATTCAAAGAGATCATTTCGGGGGGTGACAAGTTGTCACTGTCTTCAGCTGATATCCCCGTCTAAGTCAATGTATTCATGTCACTTATTGCTCCGCATAGCCGCGCTCGGTGACCCATAATCACCGGCGGAACACGCTGCGCGAGCGGAAGAGTGATTAACTTCGGCTTACAAAGCGGCAATCTCGGATTAGTAACTGCGGCGTAAAAACATCTGATTTACAGATCTTGCGAAGGTCTCTACAGGCGTACGCCGGCGAGCGGTTTTTCTGGCGCCCACCGCATCTGGCTGCACGTCAAAATGACACAAATAAATGCACGTTAGGTGACTCTGCCCTGGTGCGAGGTCACATCCTGCGCGGAACGACGTTTGCAGGAATCGTGTTTCGGGGAGGACTTACGTGGCTTGCTACTGAAGTGGAATTCGCAGATAGCTCGTAACGCCGTTACGAATCTCGACGGATTCAGATTTGCGCATTCCGTCCTTTTCCACGCGAACGTTGTATTTTCCCGGAGGCAGGTTGAGTTGCGAAGGTGTGGCTTGCTGCGTCAGCCGATCGTTAACATAAATGGCGGCCCCGCTGGGCGTCGAGCTGAGCATCAATGTTCCGGTTTGAGCGCGCAGATTGAGCAGCGGCAACTCGATGGGGCTGTCGGTAATTCGGAACTCGCGGCTCTCGTGCTGATAACCTTCGCGCACCATCGTCGCTGTATGACGGCCGGGAGTGACATTCAGAAGGCAGGGAGTTTTGCAGGATATCTCCGGGTTGTTATCCAATATGGCGTTCGCGCCAGGGGGATCAGTCATCACCATTACCGTAAGAGGTCCACCAGCGGGCCTGCTTGTAATCACCGGGGCGGGCCGCTTCGGCGGCGGTTCTTTGGCGGGGACATGTTCGGACGGCTGCGAGGATAGGTCGGCTTTTGCCGCCTCCGCCGGCTGCTCTTCAGCGGGTTGGGAAGCAGGGTTTTGTGTTTCCGGCTTCTGCTGCACAGGTTCCGTAGCCGGCTGTGTGGAAGTGGGAGCCGCTGCTGCAGGCGGATTTGCCGCGAGTGGGGTCATAGGGCTTGGCTTTTGGTCTACCGATAAAGGGGCCGGTGACGGAGAGGCTGACGTGGTGGAGGTTGTAGGTTGCTGCGTCGGCGCATGGTTGGCGGTGGCCGGCGCTGCTGAAGGCCCATGCCCCAGCGTCAGCCCAGGTCCGAACTGCAGCGCGATGACCCCGATCAACCCGACAGCCACGATCAGCGCCGCCACGAAGGGCAACACCCATCTGGATGCCCGGCGCCTAGACATGCGACCTTCCTCGGTGGTGCTGGCCACATTGTGCCTCAGGGCCTCAGGGGGTTCGCTGATTACCGTGGGCATGTTCAGGTTCGCCCCGCGCACCAGGTTCTTCCACTCCTTCGTATTGGCGCAGGCAGCCTCGAGTGCATTCACGAACTCCAGGCAGGTGGCGTAGCGGCCTTCTGGCTTTTTCCACAGCCCGCGCCGAAGCACGGCGTCAATGTGCGTGCTCAGCGTCGGATTCAGCCGCTGCGCCGGCGGCGGTTCTTCGGCCACGATCTTGTACACCACGGTGGTGAGATGTTCGCCGGTGAAAGGCCGCTCACCGGTCAGCATTTCGTAGGCAATGACGGTCAGCGAAAACTGGTCGGCGCGCCCGCTCACGGCGAGGCCTTGCACCTGCTCCGGAGACATGTAATTAGGGGTCCCGACAATGGTTCCGGTCTGTGTGTACTGTTGTGCGGTGGTCAGCTTGGCGATGCCGAAATCAGTGATTTTCACCGCGCCATCGGACGCAATCATGATGTTTGCGGGCTTGATATCCCGATGCACGATACCCTTCTGGTGGGCATAATCCATGGCTACCGCCGTTTGCCGCAGGATGTTCATCATGCGTTCGGGCGGCATCGGCTCCCGGGCCGAAAGCAACTGGTCGAGAGTGGGGCCGTCCACGAATTCCATGGCAATAAAAGCGATGTCGTCCTGCTCTTCCATGTCGTAGACAGTGACGATTCCCGGGTGTGACAGAATACCGGCAGAACGGGCTTCGCGGAAAAGGCGCTCACGCAGCCGGGTGCGTTCCTCCGGATCGTCCACCTCACCCAGACGAATGGTCTTGATCGCGACCTGCCGGCCGATCGTGGGATCCACCGCGAGGTACACAACGCCCATGGCACCGCGCCCCAGTTCCCTCACGATTTCGTAACGTCCGATGCGATCCATATTTTGGAAACAGGCTGTTGTGTGGACGGTCGCCGCCCCAACCCCACCTATGGCGTCATCGTAGCAGAGTTCGCAATGCACACGAGGGAAATCCGCCGCTCTGGCTTACTTGGGCGAGGTGACCTGGAGGTCGGGCACGAGGTTCTGCCAGTCCGGCAGTTCGTAAACGCGCAATTTCGTGTTTAGCGGCGCTGATAAGTCTTTTGATTCGTAAGGACCGAGCGAGGGCAGCTTAAAGGAAAAATTGCCCACGGCTTCCTCGTCGGATTTTGCGGTGCGCGCCCACAGGTTGACATTTGCGACAAGATCCGAAATCTCCGCGCCCGAGTGGTTCACGATAACGAAACGAACCTCGGGCTTTTTCCGGGGCTCTTCGGTCAGCCGCACACCGACAACTTCCACGTACTTTTGTAAGGAGCTCGCAGCAGCTCCCTTCCCGGCTGCGGGGGGGTCATGCAGCCCGTCTAGGGCCGGTGAACCCGGATTCGCAAAGTGCCGGATCCCGTAGTACGCGCCCGCACCGACGGCCAGAAATCCGACGGCAAACAGAATACTCAGCAGCCACGCGGGAATAGCGACGCCCGTTGGCGGCGGGGGCACGGCCCGAGGCCACCGAGGCTCTACGGCCTGCGGGAACGGTGGCGCTGTAGCGGCGGCCGGGGGCGTTGCCGGTTGTTGAGCCGCAGCCTGCCCCTTCTGCTTGGCGGCGCAATCGGGACATTCATCATAAGCAGGGGGAACTTCACGCCCACACTGCGGGCAAATCCATGTAAACATGCGTTACCTATTCCTAATCTACCGCTAAGTGCGCCCGCTGTCCTGCCGCTTCAAGATCCGGCCGGGCCGCGCGCCGGTGTGCCTGACTCCATCGAGCACCAACTGGCCGTTCACGATGACATAGGCCACACCCGTGGCGTATTGATGCGGTTTTTCGTACGTCGCGTTGTCGAGGATGCGAGTGGCGTCGAATACAGTGACGTCCGCTCTCATACCCGGCCGCAGGATGCCGCGATCCAGGATGCCGACCTTGGCCGCGTTCGCCGATGTCATTTTCCGGATAGCCTCTTCGAGCGTCATCAGCTTTTCCTGCCGCACGTAACGCCCGAGCACGCGCGGAAACGTTCCGTAGTAGCGCGGGTGGGGATGGCCGGCCGCGAGCGGACCTTCAGTAGCGACTGCCGTTCCGTCAGAACCGATGGAGACGAACGGCTGCTTGAGCGCGTTACGCATGTCCTCCTCGGAATGGTGGAAGTAGACTGTCGGCACAGAGCCGGCGTTGGCTTCGAGCAGTTCGAATAGCACATCAATCGGCGGCTTGTTCAGCTCCGTGATGACCTGGTTCATCCGCATGCCTTCAAAGCGTTTGTATTTCGGATTCGTGAAGGACACCAGCAGCATGCCGTCCCAGCCGCCCGTAGCCGTATAGTGGTCGTACCAGTTGGAGCCGGCGATGCCGCGTTGAATTTCGTTTTCAAGCCGTGGCCGAAGCGCGGGATCTTTCAGGCGCCGGATCATGGCTTCGGCCCCACCCTCGTGTGCCCACGGCGGAATGATGCTCGCTAAATCGTTCTGCCCGGCGCGATAGGGATAAACGTTGGCTTGCACATCATAACCCTGCGCGCGGGCTCGCGCGATAGTCGAAACCAGCTCCGGCATCTGGCCCCACATGCTGTGTTCGGCGATCTTGAGGTGGATGATGTCCACCGGCACATGTGCGCGCCGCCCGATCTCTAGCGCCTCCGCGACCGATTCGAATACGCCCCGGCCTTCGGTGCGCATGTGCGTTGAGTAGCTGGCGCCGTACGCGGCCGCGGCTTCGCACATAGCGACGAGCGTGCCGGTATCGATCCACGACCCCGGCGGCCCGCTCAGCGAGCTACTCACGCCCAGCGCGCCCTGCTCCATGGCCTGGCGTACCAGCGCGCGCATCTGGTCGAGTTCCCCGGGTGTGACCGGCCCGGCGCACTCACCATGTACATAAGTCCAGACCTGGCCCGAGCCGACATAGCTTCCGACGTTGGGCGAAATTCCCTGCCGCAGCAGACGTGCGAAGTAGCCGTCGAAGTCCGTCCAGTCGGCGGGCGCGCCGTTCGGTCCCACATGATGCTCACGAGCCTCCTGCTTGCCGCCGATGGGCGCGGCCGACTCGCCCTCGCCCAGAATCATCGACGTCACGCCCTGCCGGATCATGCTCTCGGCGTTTCCGTCCACCAGCAGCGTGTAATCCGAGTGGTTATGGATGTCGATGAACCCCGGCGCGACCGTCAGGCTTTGCGCGTCAACAATCCGCTTTGCCGTTTTGCCGGTAAGATGGCCGAGCGCCGCGATGCGGTCCTCCCGAATGCCGATATCGCCGTGAAATGCGGGATTCCCAGTGCCGTCTACAATCAAACCGCCGCGAATCAGCAGGTCAAAATCCTGCGCGCGGGCGGCGGCGGACATCAACACGAATAGAAGAGCAGCGAGCGTGTACGTTACGGAACGCATGAATGTGGGCCAGTGTACTACAACGGTACTGTGGCGCTTGAATTTTTCCAGCGTGCTCAACCTGCTCCAGCGACGCTCGGGATTCTGCCGGCGGCTTTCAACCCGCCCACCCGCGCACACCTGACTCTGGCTCGAGCGGCGCTCAGTACGGTGGATGAAGTCTTGTTGGTGCTGCCGCGCGTTTTTCCTCATAAGACTTATGAGGCCGCCGGTTTCGATCAGCGTCTGCAAATGCTGCTCGCGGCCACCAAGGCGGACCCGCGCTTTTCCGTGGCATCCAGCCAGCGCGGTCTGTTCATTGAGATTGCCGGGGAGTGTCGCGAGGTCTACGGGCAGCTTGTCCGGCTGATGTTTATTTGTGGGCGCGACGCCGCCGAGCGCATCATTCAGTGGGACTATGGCGATCCGGAAGCATTTCCATGCATGCTCGAGCAGTTCGAGTTGTTGGTGGCTGCGCGCGGGGGCGTTTTCTCGCCACCGGACCGCATGCTCGAACGCGTCCACACGCTGTCTGTTACCGAGGATCTGGATTCGATTTCGGCCACCGAGGTCCGCGAGCGCATCCGCCAGGGCGCCGCATGGGAGCATCTGGTGCCCGAAGCCGTCGTGCCGCTCGCCCGCGAAATCTATTCCGTGTAGCGCAGTGTCGGGCACTCGTCGAAGATCCGCGACTCTCCCGGACTCGCGTTGTATCCGGGCTCCGCGCGCCGTCTCGCCACTCCTGCCGAGACTCTTCCCGGTCTACGGCTTCTTTCCAGCTGTATACGTCTGGTACGCCCCCGCGATGTTGCCGCTCTCGGAATCGCCCCCATGAATGATCACGCGGTAGCGGAACCGTTGCGGCTGACCGGGTTCAATCGTCATGCTGCCGTTGGCCGATTTATCGTTTAGAAAATCGTGAAGACCGAAAATGTTCGCGGCGAACAGCCCGTAACTGCGTGAGTGCCAATACGTCGGATGCCGCGGATTTTCCGGATGGTCCAGAATCGCGATGCCCAGTTTTTCGCCCTCTATTTCTCCAGCGTAATCCACCCAGTTCGCACGGTGTCCCCAGATCTGTCCTTCGGCATGCCGGCCTTCAGAATCGACCATCATCCCGGTTCGTTTGGGTGAGGCTGGGGCGTTTTTCGTCGGCTCCTCCAACCCCGGCGCAATGCGAATGGCAAATGTGCCTTCCTTGGTATCGCCGAACGTCACTTTCTCGAGCGGTGTGAGAGTGATATCGAAGTCCATCACGCGGCGGTCCGGCTCCCGGTAGAACGTGATCTTGCGCGCTTCGGTGAGCAATCCCTTCCCCTGCGGATCGTCCCATTCAAATGTCGCTTCGAGCGTCCCCGATGTCTTGCCGCCGGTCAGCTTACCCACCTGCTTCAACACCACCTTGCCGGCTTTCGCATTGTGCTCGGAAGGCTCATTGCCCCAGAAATCGTAGCCGTTCACGTCCCCGTGCGTGAACCAAAGGCCGCGGTGGTGCGGGTGATCGTGCGTTTCGTCCGGAACTGTTTCCATGGGGTACTTGCGAGTCATGACCTTTCCCGAAGCCGAGCGTAACGGGTGAAGATAGGGTTTCATTGTTTCCGGACCGTAGTACAAAACGGTATAAGGTTTACCATCGATAGCGACAGATATACGACCATCACCCTTATCGATCTTGACCTGCGCGCACAGCGGCAGGGGCACGCATAAAATCACAAAAAAACAGTAGGACGTTTTCATAGTTCGAATTACATTATACGTATGCGGTCGCGTGGTGAAGGTGTCGTGATGGCCGAGCGTTTCTCCGCGACTAAGCGCGGCCTTCTTCGGCAATTCATTCACTGGCTCGATTCTAAGGCGAGATCGCGGGAAGAACTGATTGCCCTTTGCCTCGAGCGTATCGCCGCGCGCGATGCCCAATTGAAGGCCTGGGTCGAAGTTTCCCCTCAGCCGGAACTCAATCGCGGTCCTCTTACTGGAATTCCCTTCGGCGCCAAGGATATTTTCGAAACGCTCAACCTGGCCACCGAGTACGGGTCGCCGCTGTACGCGGGCCGCAAGGGTTCAAGCGATGCCGCACTGGTTGCCCATTTGCGCGAGCTCGGCGCGGTGTTGCTGGGCAAGACACAAACTACTGCTTTCGCGTATCTCGATGCCGCACCCACGCACAACCCCCACGATCCGTCGCGAACGCCAGGCGGTAGCTCGAGTGGTTCCGCGGTGGCTGTCGCAGCCGGCATGGTCCCCTTCGCATTGGGCACGCAAACGCTGGGCTCCATCATCCGGCCGGCATCATTCTGCGGAGTTGTTGGATTCAAGCCTACGTATGGTTCGCTGCCGCTCGGCGGTGTTTTGCCGTTTGCTCCTTCGCTCGATACCGCGGGCCTGTTCACGCAAACTGCCGATGATATGCGCTTGCTCTGGACGCGCATAGGGAACAAGAACGCGATCCCCAAACCCTGGCTGGGGGTGCCTACGGTGATGCCGCCGGTCGAGCCTCAGATGGAGATTGCCTTCCGCACCACGGTGGAGCGTCTCTCCTTGAGTTATCAGGTGAATGTCGTCGAGCTGCCGCAGGATTTTCCCCAAATGACCGGGACGGCACGGCTCATCGCCGCATATGAAGGTGCGCGCACGCACGCCCCGCGGCACCGCGAGTACGGTGAACGAATCGGCAGGAAGCTGGCTCAACTGGTGGAGGAAGGACTGCGCATCACGGTTTCCGAGTATCACGCGGCGCTGGCGCTGATCGCAGACGTAAAGCGCGAAACCAGGCGCTTGTTCCACGAGTATCCTTTCCTGCTCACTCCCGCCGCGCCCGGACCCGCGCCTGAAGGTCTCGAGAGCACTGGCGATCCAGTCATGAACTGCGCCTGGACCGCGCTCGGTTTTCCGGTCATTTCAGTCCCCATGTCTGCTCATAACGGCTTGCCGATGGGCTTGCAGATTGTCGCCGATTTGGGCTGCGATTCGGAACTGGTGACGCTGGCCGTCCACATCGAAAGCACCCTGAACGACTGATCACTGTGGGTGAGCCGAGCCACAACGGTCACTGAGCGGTTGCCCTGCATTTTCCTCTCTTGTGGAACCGGCGTCGCAGTCGAAGTCTCTCCAGGAACCTCGGTGCAAGTCGTTGGAAACAAAAAACCGGTCGAATAGAGGTTTCTGCCGCCAGAGACGTTCCCGCCAGGGACCGTCCGTTGCTTTCCCGGAACCCGCGTTTTAACCGGGCTTTCGCCGGTCGGTTTCAAACCACAGGCCTGGAGGCCTATTCCACCCTGCTCCGCTCGTCTGCTTTGCCCTTCGCGGTAAAGTAGTGGCTTGCCGGAACCTGAAAGATCTGCGCAATTCCAGTCACAAGGGCGCCCGTTGCAGCCGCAAAGTCCGCGTGAACTTGCTGATACTTTGGGCTCGGTTGCCCAGCGCAACCAGACCATTACGCTTGTGGGCGCAGCTTCGAAGCGTTTGATGGCCGGACCCGTGGAGCCTTCCGATGTCACTATCTCCACTGCCGGGATGACCCAGGTGCTGCAGTACGAACCGCGCGATTTGACTATCAGCGTGGAAGCCGGACTCCCCTACACCAAACTGGCGCGCCTGCTGGCTAAGAACCATCAGATGGTGCCGCTCGATCCGCCGTTTTCGGACACCGCAACCATCGGCGGCATTGTTGCCTCGAACACCAGTGGCCCCCGCCGGCGGCTCTACGGTACCGCGCGTGATCTCGTCATCGGCATGACGTTCGCAACACTCGAAGGCAAACTGGTGCAGTCAGGCGGAATGGTGGTGAAAAACGTCGCCGGTCTCGACATGGGCAAGCTCATGATCGGTTCTTTCGGCACGCTCGCCGCCATCGCGGTGGTGAACTTCAAGCTGTTGCCGATGCCTGCCGCCAACGCCACCTTCGTCATTCCGTTTAGGTTGCTGGTGGATGCTCTCGCCACTCGTGATCAAATTTTGAAGGGCGTCCTTCAGCCGGCTGCCATTGACGTGCTGAATCCCATAGCGACCGGCCAACTGAATCGTAAGGGCTACATTCTGGCTGTCGAAACCGGTGGAAGTAAGGCCGTGGTCGAGCGCTCCACCCGCGAACTTGTCGCAGCTTTTCCCCGCACCCTGAAGCTAGAGGGTGTTGAGGGCGAGCGCTTCTGGGGGCAAGTTCAGAATTACACCGCGCACCACCTCGATCGGTTTCCGCATGGCGCCGTAGTCCGCGCCTCCTGCACGCTGTCTCAGGTGAAAGATGTGATGACATCATTCGACACAGCAGCCATCGGCCGCGCCGGCTCGGGCGTATGCTACGGCTATTTCAATCGAGCCGATGCAGCGGCACGCTGGATTCGTATGGCCACCGACCACGGCTGGAAAGCAGTGATCGAGTTCGCGCCCGACGATACCCGCTCCAACCTCGAACTGTGGCCCGCCCCGGGAGCCGACTTTGAGATGATGAAGAAGGTCAAGCGCATGTTTGACCCTGGTAACTTATTGAACCGTGGCCGCCTCTACCGCCTCATCTGATGTCCGCGTCGACATCTTTCGCGCTCCGCAGCCGGCGGATTTTGACCGCCCCCAACAGGCGGATCTCGACCGTTGCGTGCACTGCGGCCTGTGCCTGAACGCCTGTCCCACGTATCGCGAACTCGGTCTCGAGATGGATTCGCCGCGTGGGCGCATCTATCAAATGGTGCAGGTGGCCGGCGGGGCTCCCGTCACCCCCTCGTACATAGAGCACATCGAATTGTGCCTCGCCTGCCGCGGATGCGAGACCGCCTGCCCTTCCGGCGTGCAATACGGAAAGCTGGTGGAGGCGGCTCGGGCCGAGATCGAAAATCGCGTGCGCAGGCCCTTCATGACTCGCCTGTTGCGCCGGTTCGTGTTTGGATGTCTGCTCCAGTCGCCCACGTGGATGACCGTAGCCGGCGCCATGGTTTATCTCTACCAGGCCAGCGGTCTGCAGGCCCTGGTGCGCGGATCTGGCCTCTGGAAACTCCTGGGAATCTTGGGCCGCATCGAACAGCTCGCTCCTTCGGCCGAGCCGCCGTTCTTTTTTAGCCAGATCGGAAAGACGTTTCCCGCCGAAGGGCCGCAACGCCAGCGCGTGGCTTTCCTGGCCGGATGTCTGGCCAATATTTCGTTCGCGCGTCTCAATGAGGCCACGGTGCGCGTGCTGCAAAAAAACGGATGCGAGGTCGTCATACCTGCCGGGCAGGGTTGCTGTGGCGCGCTGCACGTGCACGCCGGTCTGCGCGAGGATGCTCGCAAACTGGCCCGTTGCAATATCGACGCAATTCTGGAGGGCGGTTTCGATGCCCTCATCACCAATGCCGCCGGCTGCGGTTCAACGCTCAAGGAATATCACGACCTTCTAGAACACGACGCCGCCTACGCGGAAAAAGCGCAGCGCTTCAGCCATTTGGTTCAAGATGTGAACGAGTTTCTGGCCTCAATCGGGCTGAACCTGGATATGGGCCCCGTACCTGTGATCGCCACCTACCAGGACTCCTGTCATCTCGCGCACGGCCAGAAAATCGGGACTGCTCCACGCCGCCTGCTGGCCGCGGTTCCGAAATTACAGTTCCGCGAGATGCCGCTCTCCGATCTGTGCTGCGGCAGCGCTGGCGTCTACAACGTAGTTGAAAACAGCATGTCCATGGCGCTGCTTGAAAAGAAGATGGAGAGCGTCAACTCGACTGGCGCCGCTGTGATTGTCACGGCGAATCCGGGTTGCATGCTTCAACTGCAGGCCGGCGCGCGTTTGCACGGCAAAGGCCAACGTGTTGCGCACGTCGTCGAGATTCTCGACCAGGCTTATAAAAACATTTAGCCGCCCATTGTGAGCACGACGCGAAATCGCGCCTTGCCGCTCAACATCCGCTCGTACGCTTCGTCCACGCGCTCCAGCGGGAAAACTTCATTCATCGAACGCACGCCGGCAAGCACGCTGAAGTTTAGCGTGTCCTGCGAATCGATCGAGGTACCCGAGTACCAGCCTTTCACAGACTGGCGGCCTCCAAGGAGTTGACCGGGGGAAATCGTCAACGACGGCGCGGCGCCAATGATCATGAGCGTTCCATTCGTGCCGAGACCACCCACCACGGCCGCCATCGCATCGCCATTCGTTACGGTGGCCTGGATCACCTTGGCGCCGCCCAGTTTGCGCAGTTCCGCGGCAGGGTCCTGCGTCTGGCTATCGATGTAATTCCGGGCGCCGAGCTTGCGAGCCAGCGGCTCCTTGTCTTTCCCTCGTGCGATCGCAACCGTCCGGAATCCGGCTCTGGCGGCGAACTGAACCGCAAGATGCCCCAGCCCGCCCAGACCGAGCACGGCGACGAGTTCGCCCGGCTGCGCACCGCTGTTGCGCAAGCAATTGAACGTGGTAATACCGGCGCACATGAGCGGCGCCGCCTCCACCGACGATAACTCGTCGGGGACCAGAGCCAACGCTTCAGCCCGCGCGATCATGTACTCGGCGTAGCCTCCGTCATAGGTGATGCCGGTGAAGGTCTGGCAGGCGAACAAGTCGCCGCGGCGACAAGCTTCGCAGTAGCCGCAGTTTCCGCCGTGCCAGCCGACTCCGACGCGCTGCCCGGGTGCCCACCGCGAGGCGCCAGAACCCACCGCATCCACGATCCCCACGACCTCGTGCCCGGGAACGCGCGGGTACTCGACCAGCGGAAAAGTTCCATCTCTGGTGAGAGTGTCACTGTGACAGATGCCACAGGCCTGGACTTTGATCCGCACCGATTCGGGACCTGGTTCCGGAATTTCGCGTTCCACAATCTCGAAAGGCGCTTTCGCGCGGGAGACCTGTACGGCGCGTATCTTGGGCATGAATACGTCCAGTACTCGTCTTGATATGTGTTGATGGCCCTCGACGTCAGATGGATTCCGATGCTCGCTAAATCCTCGGACAAATTTGTGGATGCCGCAATGTGCGGCCGCGTACCGGAGGCGCCGTAGCGCCATTTACAATTGTTCTGTGGACCATCACGCGGTTGCGGCCGTGAGCATCACCGGCATCTCTGTTGATGTGCTCGGCGGCCTGTATCTGGCTTACGATTTATGGCTGCTCACCAGGATGGTGACATACCTATCCTGTTCGGAATCGGCTACGGCATCGGACTCGGCGTTTTCTTTGGCGTGGCTTCCGGAGCCGCGACCGGTATTACCGTCGCGATTGAATTTCGACGAGTCGCTTTTAAGTTTTAACATATTCATGAGATATTACCGCCGCTGTGATGAGCAGTCTGGCATGGAGATGTGGTGCCGTGTGGGCCAGTGAAAACGGTTTACAAGAGCAAAACCGGCGCAGTGGAAGAGTGTTATCAGTGGAAAGCCGGTGAGAACAACGTGAAGACGCCCGCTGCAGGTGGTTTTTTAGTGTGCGGCTTCAGGCGCATGATGAGGCCACGCTGAAGGTGCTGCTCCCGTGGCTCGCGTTTTGTTTGGGAGTGGTGAATTTACTATGGAGAATTTGGGATTGGATAAAGATGCGCTGGCCACATTAGTGGCGTTTGGACCGCAGGTTGTGGATGTCTGCCGGCATGGTGAAACGTCGTCTGAGGAATGCAGGCCTGCCGACACTTCTGTCGCCCCACTCGTACCGAGTGACGACCATCACCGACCTCCTCGAACAAGGTGTGCCCCTGGAAGCCGTCCAGCGCCTGGCCGGCCACGCGACCCGCGCACCACCCGCCTTTACGATCGCCGGCAGAAAAAGATCACCCGAAATATCGTTGAGCGGATTTCGATTTGATATCATCCGGCGCAATGGCGTGATCGGCCGCTCCGATATTTTAACCCTGAAAGCCCCTGAAAGCCCGCTACGCTTGACTCCGCCAGCCTAACTGCTATCCTTCCTACACACCTATCATTAACCCGTCTTATATGTCCAACATTAAACTCGAAGATGTTGCGGAACTTCTAAAACAGGAGCTTAATCCTATCAAAACAGATATCGCCGCCATTCGCAGCACTGTTGACCGCCACACCACCGTGCTCGACGGTCTTGCTGCAGATGTGAAAACTATTCGCGACGAAAAGACCATTTCGGCGCAGCGCTTTGACCGCCTCGAACACTGGGCACAGAAAGTCGGCGAAAAAATTGGCATTGAACTTGAACTATGACTTCTATCTATATACTCCTTGCCGGTATCATTCTGGTGACGACCCTGTTTGCCCTGCCGGCCGGAACCAGGGATGGTCGTCATCACCGCAGATAAGTGCACTGCACTCTCCGGGCCCAATTTGTTATTGGGTTTGTTTTCGTTATACGCCGTGTGCAATCTTATGAGCTGAGACTACACGGTCCGGTTTTGACAGCTACACTAGGCTTGTCTTTGGTCGCGTATGCACGTAACATGGTCACATCATGCGTCACCAGCACCACAGCTACGAACCTCCGAATCGAAGCATCAACCGCCCGGTACATCGCGCCACCGACCAGGAAATCAAGAAATGGGTCCTTCGACAGCATGGTTTTGTACCAGAGAGCGCGTGGATTGAGTACTGCAAACGGCTTTTTGGTGTCAGTCCGACTTCAGACGAGGTCAGCGAAAATTCCTGCCCGCTGGACAAGCTGCCCGCAATGAAACAGGCATTCCGCGCATTCGGACTGTTTTCGGATACTAACGAACCCAGTGCATGACCTCGCCCTTTCCGTTCGCGGAGGTTCGAGGCAATCGGGGTACTCACGGCGTTCAGGTTGGAATTGGCATTTAGACCAAGATGTCAGCGATCTTTTTGAGTAGCTCCTGGGCTTAAAGGGCTTGTCTATACTTTCCCACTCCTGTAACGAGCCGGGAATATTTTCGCGAAAACCAGATATGAAGAGCACGGGTAGATTGGGTCGCAGCCTGCGAATCTGAACAGCTAATTCAACTCCGTCCATTTCCGGCATGACCACGTCAGTTATAAGTAGATTTACGTCGTCCTCGTGCGGTTCTTCGTAAGGGCTACTAAACTCGCCCTGTCCGCCGGCGAACATTCCAGTTCAGGCGCATGTCTGGGCATCTCCCAAACATTCTAATACAAAAATGTATTAATGCAATTAAGCACTAGCTCTTACCCTCATGAAGACTAATTGAGCGTATAATTCCTTTTTGACGTGACATGGCCAGGAAACCGGAGGGCCTGCCATGGCGGCGCAGTTGGTGTGTGAGCACCGACAAGGAGTTTGCGCCCAAAGCCGCCGACGTAGTGGGGTTATATCTCAACCCGCCTATCAACGCCGTGGTGCTGAGTGTGGATGAAAAACCGAGTAGACAGGCCATCGAACGTGCCTCCGGTTATGTGGAAACCGACAGCGGTAAAGTAGTGCGGGCTCTGATTATTCCCCTCATAAAGGAAACGACGACTGGCTGGTGAAGTTTGAGGGGCGAGTCCGGTTTCACTTCACGCCGACTTGGCCAGTTGGCTGAACCAGATTGAAATCGTGTTCAGCCTGCTGCAACGCAAAACACTTAACGGGGGAAGCTTCAAGAGCAAAGAACAACTGTGCGAGGCTATTGAAGCCTTCTTCCGGAGGCACAACGAGCGCGCCAAACCATTCCGCTGGCGGAAGCGCGAAGTGAAGGGCAGCCAGCTTCAAAATACAATTGTTAATTTACGCAATTAAGCACTAGTTGCAGTATCATGAACGTACTGTAGCTCCCTCGAGTACTGCCCTGCCGAGGGCATACGAAAGTCTGCCCGCGCCCCGCCGATTGCAACGGTGTCCGAAGCCCCGCCGTGGCCACGCTCCGTCGTGACAGCTTCTACCACGCCGGTGATCAGTGGATGCTGCACTTCGAAGAAAAAGGCGGCAAATCGCGGGAGATTCCCGTTCGGCACGATCTGGAGCAGATGATTTTTGAATATATCTCGGCCGAAGACATCGATCGCTGGCTGGGAGAAATAGAGGGGGCCGTGGCGGCTCGCAAGGGGCCGGTACCCGTACCGGCTGTTGGTCTAGCTAGTTTTCCATGTCTTGCCGTGGCGGCTCGCAAGGGCCGGTACCCGTACCGGCTGTTGGTCTAGCTAGTTTTCCATGTCTTGACGACAGCACGAATCATGAAAATGGGTGCCAGATCGCGATATGCTAACAGAGCTGATGTTAGCGTCTCGGTGGCCATCGCCTAGAGAGGCGTGACTGGAATTTCCAGACTGTCGCTTGCGCCGCTGGTGGGTACCCCGAGATCCGTTGACGATCACGCTCACCCTACTCGAGGAGAGTGGTGTGCCTCGCAGGCTTGCGCGCAGTGCCACCTATGCCCCTGGCCATTAACCCAAGCCCTTCCAACGCTTCAGCATTTTATTTTCGAGGGAGTTCAGGGGCTAGCCGCTCCAGGTACAGCCAGTAACGTATAAACCAGGTACATCAATTATTTCACGGTGGATGGCACGCTCATCGAGGCCTGGGCGGGGCAGAAGAGCTTTCAACGCAGGCCGGACGGTGAACCGCCCAGCACCAACGCTGCGGCAGCAACCCGACGGTGAACTTCCGCGGCGAGAAGCGAAGCAATGCCGCGCATCAGTCGACGACCGATCCCGAGGCTCGGCTGTTCAAGAAGCAGAGCCGTGGAGCGGAGGCGAGGCTGGGATATTTGGGCCACATGCTGATGGAGAAGCCACGGGCACTGCCGAGCGGGAGGCGGCGCTGGAGATGGCCGTCGAGATTCCCGGTGATCGGCGGCGTGTCCATTGGGGGCGGACAAGAATTACGACACGCGGGAGTTTGTCGATCTGCTGCGACAGGGCGCGATTACATTCAAGAAACCGGCCGCGGGAGCTGTTGGGTGGGTTAGTGCTGTCTGACGAACGATTGGATGCAGGTGGCGAGTTCGTCGCGGATACGCCGGAAGATGTTCTGGCGCTCGTCTTCGGAGGCGTGGGAAGCGGCCGGATCGTCAATGCTCCAGTGGATGTAGCGGACGCTGCCGGGAAACACCGGGCAAGTCTGTCGGGCGTTGTCGCAGACGGTGATCGCGTAGTCGAATTCCTGTTCGGCAAATTCATCTATGGACGGCCGTTTCGGACAAAAAATAAGCCGGCGCGTTTGGGTGATATTGATAGGGGTTGGGTGCGCGACATAAAAGTGGAGGATCAGGCCCGACGGCGTTCCCAGTAGTCCTCGAAGTTGCCGCTGAGACGGCAACAACGAAGAGCGATGATGCTGTTGGCTCCGCGGACCGTCCAGAATATGCCGGAACGTTTGAGACGGCCGCCGATGATGGTCTTGCACGCGGCCTCCATCACTCCCGTGCCCACGAAGAACCCTCGGGATCGGAATCGGGGATAGCACATTTGCCGGGCTGCCCGCGGTTCCGCATTGGCTTCGAAGTAGTTCGTCTCTGTCCGGATGTGGTCCTCCAGTTCGGGCCTCTCGAAACTGATCGACCGTAAGGAGGTGACCAAGTTTTCGATCTGTCCATCGTCGAGCCAATGTTGGTGCGCTTTGATCCAACCCACTTTGGCCATCTTGTCGGAGGGATATAGTATGGCCGGTTTATTTGCCCTTATCCGGCCCAATCTGTGCACGCGCCCAGTAACTTATAGATTCGGTTTTGTTTGATTGCCGCAACCGGAGGGAAGAATTCTTGGCGAGGGAGGCTTCAATCCGAACGAAGCGTGGAGGCTGGATCAACCTCCGCAGCCCGCTGCGAGGGTTACGCGAGAGCCACTACTTTCAACGGAAGTCGGGCCATCCCTAGCGGGAGTTTGCCACGACGCGAAAGGAAAGGTATCCTTGTCCGCGCGCGGGCATCAGGATTGGCCGGATAAGGGCGTTATACGGGCAAGTGACCATGCATGACGCCGTGTTGACTGTTAGTTAGATCCATGTTTCAAGAGCGCGCATACCGTGCTCTCCCATACTCCACAGGCTGGCCCGCATTCCGATTCCCAGCGCCAGCCGGCCGATCAAGCGCCGCTACTGATCGCGGCGACGCTGCTGGTGCGTGCGCTGGAGCACGCGCAGTCGATCGAACCGGGGTTCGCGATGGACCACCGGCTGGCGGCGCGGCGCCGGAGATCGCGCCGCCCAGCGCCATAACAAATTCCTTCGGCCAGCGTCTGACGCGCCAGACGCCACGGCCCCCCTCCCAACGCATGCCGCACCGACATCTTCCGCCGCCGCACCGCCGAGCGTGAAGAGGCAAGCTGGCCGCCTGAAAACTTGACTCATTTACATCAAGTTCTCAACTTCCAGACCTCTAGCAACGACAATGCGGCCCTACAAATGGAAGAAGTTCTCCACGGTATATGCCCGAAGGTGAGCCAAGCGTCATTCAGCGCCTCAGACGCCTGCATCGTGTGCTTGACGTACGCCAGGGCGGCTCTAAGCACTCCACGCTTGCGCTTCTCCGGCACTAACTGCGCCTGCTGCCCCACGAAGGCGAGATTCTCGATCATTTCCTGACGGTTCTGTGGCGGCAGACCACAACCAGCAAATACGTTCTTGAGCGCCTCAGCGAGTGGCGCTTGCCCAGCTTGCCGCAGCCCCGCCACGGGCGTTGACCATTTCGGCCATCGCGGCGCGGATGACGCTTTGGCTTGCCTCGCTGCCCATCTTGATTTGCAAAGGGTATATCACGAAAAGAGATCTGGAGCAAAGGGATCTAAACTTTGTGCACTGACGCAAAGAGGGCCTGAATTGGTCTCGATCAAAAATTCGCCGGGGTCTTCCGACGGGTCGGCCGGATTTCGTTCCCCGTATGGTCCGAAAACTGGATCTGCAAGAAATAGCGTTACCGCGATCCTCAAGTCTCGCGATAATGAGCTAACGATGCCGAGAGTCCTGGATCCATTCCGGTTCGTGCTGATTGCCGTCGCCGGGTGGATGAACCAACACCAACTGCAGATCATCGATTACCTTCGCGAGGAGAACCGAGTTCTTCGCGAGCAACTCGGTGGGCGGCGAGTGCGCTTCAACGACGACCAACGCCGTCGATTAGCCGTGAAGGCCAAAGAGTTAGGACGGAGGCTTCTGGCGGAGGTCGCCACCATTGTCACGCCCGAGACCTTGTTGGCCTGGCATCGGAAGCTGATTGCCCACAAGTACGACGGCACTGCGCAGCGGGCCGGGGCGTCCGAGAACAGCCCTCGATATCGAGAAGTTGGTGGTTCGACTCGCAGAGGAGAACCGGGATTGGGGCTATCGGCGGATCCAGGGCGCATTGTCCAATCTGGGGCACGCAATTGCGCGCAGCACGATCGCTGAGATGCTGGAACGGCACGGGATCGAGCCGGCGCCAGAGCGCAGCCGGAAGACGACCTGGAAGGAGTTTCTGAGCCGGCATTGGGAAC